>JAYVKR010000271.1:0-40854 GCA_043768185.1 Flavobacterium sp. | reverse complement strand
CTATATTTATCCAGAAAATGTAACCTTAATTTATAAAAATTTTCAAGAAATACAAGAGCAATTTCAATCTAATTTTGATTTTAAAATTAGTTTAGAAACACCATTTAAACTTTGCGATTTTCGTCCTGCTTTTGGTTTAATATTTCAAGAATATATAAAAGAATATGATTTTTGGGGACATTGTGATCCTGATATTCTTTGGGGTAATTTTAATAATTTTGTAGATTTTGATAAACTAAATAATTTTGACAAAATTTTTACTTTTGGTCATCTCACTTTATATAAAAACAATCAAGAAAATAACATTAGATTTTTAAATAAAATTGAAGGTGTAGAACTGTATAAAACAGTATTTACTCATCCAATAGGTTTTGCATTTGACGAAAAATTTAATAATAGCATCAACACTATTTTTAAAAATAATAATTATTCAATGCTGTTGCAAAATGTAGCTGCAGATGTAGATTCGTATCATACTAATTTTAGATTATCAATTTATAATTATCAAACTAATAATTATTATTTTGATGGAATAAAAAAGCAACTTTTTACTTGGGAAAATGGCTCAATTTATAGATACATTTTTAATAATAACACAATTGAAAAGCAAGAATTCTTATATATTCATTTGCAAAAACGTGCTATGATTGAAAATTTTAAAAATGATTTTCCAAATAAAATTCTTATATCCCAAAATGAGTTTTTACCTTTAAACGAAGAAATTACCATTGCTAATTTTTATAAATATTACAAACCAAAATGGTATAATAAACAGTTTTTAAAAGTAAAATGGAACAGTTTTAAATATAAACTAAAGCACAAAAGCTATTTCTATGGAAGCAATAAAAACCTTTAGTATAATTATTCCAGTTTATAATGCGCAAATGCATCTTAAACAATGCGTTTATTCTATTTTAAATCAAAGCTTTAGAGATTTCGAATTGATATTAATTAACGATGGTTCTAAAGATAATTCTCTAGCAATTGCCAATTCTTTTAGCAAGGACGACATTAGAGTTGTTGTAATTAATAAAGAAAATAACGGCGCATCATCTGCTAGAAATGAAGGAATTAAAAATGCCAAAGGAAAATATATTTTGTTTATAGACAGCGACGATTATCTAGAAAGTATAGATTTATTACTTCATTTAAATAGTGCAGTAGAAAAAAATGATGCCGATTTAATTTTGTATTCAGGAAGAAGTCTTGACGTTAAAACTAATAAACAAAGTACATATAGAGAAAACTATGATTTATCGATTATTCAAGAATTTAACTTTGATAAAACAATAGAATATTTAATTCAAAATAATTTATTTCCAGGTTCAGCTTGGATATTTGCTACAAAATCTAATATTATACACAATAATAATCTAGAATTTAAAACTAAAATTATAGCCGAAGATATAGATTGGATACTAAAAATTTTCACTACCATTTCTAAAATAGATGCTGTAAATAATCATAATTATATCTATAGAAAAAATCAGCCAAGCTCAGTAACCACTACTGCTGGAGTTCTTGGAGTAGATAGTTTATTGTATATTATAGAAAAATGGCACAATAAATTAATGAGTACTACTTCAGTTTTAAACAATTCATTATTACATATTTTAGGATATTATTATTTTACAGCACATTTGCTATATTTTAAACTTCCAAAAGAAGAAAAAATCAAATTTAAATCCAAACTAGAAAATAATTTTAAAGTTACAAAATATGTAAAATCTAAAAAACTAAAACTTTTAAGAAAATTACAAGTAACTTTTGGATTGAATTTTACAGCATTTATTATCACAATTTTACATAATTTAAAAGAAAAATTAAAATAATTACTATTTTTACAAACTATCAATCGCCTAGAAATATATGAAAGAGATTTACACTAACGAAGAATACTTAGATAAAAATCCGAATTGGCATGAAAACGATTCCGATTGGAAATTTAAACAAATGGAAATCATGTTAAAGAAATTTACATTTGAGTCTGTTGTTGATGTTGGTTGTGGCGCAGGAAAAATTCTAGAAAATATTGGAAAAAATTATCCTAATGCAGAATTGTTTGGCTTTGATATTACAGAAAACGTTCATCATCTTTGGGCAAAAAGAGACAAAAAAATTAAATTTTCTAACGAAGATTTTTTCAACTCAACAAGAAATTACGATTTATTACTTTTAATTGATGTATTTGAACACGTAGAAAATCATTACGATTTTTTAAGAAAGTTAAAGCCATTTTCTAAAAATTTTATTTTTCATATTCCTTTAGATATGTGCGCTTTATCAGATATTACCAATAATTATCCACAAAAGCGAAGAAGTGTTGGACATTTACATTATTTTAATAAATCTACTGCAATTGCTACTTTAGAAGATTGTGGTTACAAAATTGTAGATTTTAAAATAACTAAAGGTTATTTACAATCAATAACTAAAGTTAACAGATTTTTATTGCCAGCAAGAATATTTTTCGATTTTATATTGGGTAAAAATTTTAACTCAAGATTTATGGGTGGTTATTCTTTAATGGTTCATGCTAAATAATTAATTTTTAAATAGCAAAAATTAATTTTAATGAAAAATAAAATCATCAGGACTGCAACAGTTGCACTTTCATTAGATGTATTGCTAAAAGGACAATTGTCTTTTTTAAACAATTATTTTAATGTAATTGCAGTTTCTGGTGAAGACAATCATTTAAAAGAAGTTAGAGAAAGAGAAAAAGTTAAAACTATTGATGTTGCTTTTCAAAGACAAATTGCACCATTAAAAGATATTATTTCATTATATAAATTATTTAAAATTTTAAAAAAAGAAAAGCCAATAATTGTTCATTCAATAACACCAAAAGCAGGATTATTAACAATGATTGCTGGTTACTTTGCGAGAGTACCAATTAGAATTCACACTTTTACAGGATTAATTTTTCCAACCAAAACCGGATTTTCTAGAAAACTTTTAATAACAATGGATAAAATTTTGTGTCTGTTTGCCACAAATATATATCCAGAAGGAAATGGAGTTAAAAACGATTTATTAAAATATAAAATCACTAAAAAACCATTAAATATTATTGCCAACGGAAATGTAAATGGCATTGATTTAGATTATTTTAAAACATCACTTTTTTCACTTAATCAAAATAATGAGTTAAAAAAAGAATTAGAAATACAACAAACCGATTTTGTTTTTATTTTTATTGGACGATTAGTAAAAGACAAAGGTATAAATGAATTAATTGAGGCATTTTTAATGCTTCAAGAAAATAATAAAAAGGTAAAATTACTTTTAGTTGGACCATTAGAACAAAATTTAAATCCTATAAAAGAAACCACTTTAAGTAAAATTATAAACAATAAATCTATTCTAAATGTGGGTTATAAAAATGATGTAAGACCTTATCTTGCCATTGCCAATTGCCTTGTGTTTCCTAGTTATAGAGAAGGATTTCCAAATGTTGTTTTACAAGCTGGAGCTATGGGTTTACCAAGTATAGTAAGTAATATTAATGGTTGTAATGAAATAATAAAACACAATTATAACGGATTAATACTACCAGCAAAAGACGAAAATGCTATTTTTGTAGCTATGAATTTAATAATAGACAATACAATATTGTACGGAACTTTAAAAAGCAATGCAAGACAAAATATTGAAAGTAAATACGATCAAAAATTAGTTTGGAATGAAATTTTAAATGAATATAATACGTTATTAAAGAATGTATAAAAGTGTTATAAAACCTTTTTTTGATATAACATCTAGTTTAATTGGACTGGTTTTACTACTTCCAGTTTTTACAATAATTTCTATTTTATTATTTATTGCTAATGATGGTAAACCATTTTTTTTTCAACTTCGTCCGGGTAAAAACGGTAAAGTTTTTAAAATTATTAAGTTTAAAACCATGAACGATAAAAAAGACAAAAACGGAAATTTATTTCCAGATGAAGCTCGATTAACTAAGGTTGGTAAATTTGTAAGAAAAACATCATTAGACGAAATTCCGCAATTGATAAATGTTGTAAAAGGCGATATGAGTTTAGTTGGACCACGACCATTGCTCACTCATTATTTACATTTATACAATAATTTTCAAAACAGAAGACACGAAGTAAAACCAGGAATATCTGGTTGGGCACAAGTAAACGGCAGAAACGCAATATCTTGGGATAAAAAATTTGAATACGACGTTTGGTATGTTGATAATATTTCCTTTATTTTGGATGTTAAAATAATTTTAAAAACAATACTAAAAGTTGTAAAAAGTGATGGAATTAATGCCGAAAATGCTGCAACAATAGAACCTTTTGATGGAAAATAAAATTACTCTTTATGGTGCAAGTGGTCATGCCAAAGTTATTATAGACATACTAAAAAGTAATGCTGTAACCATTGAAGCAATTATAGATGACAATCCTAAAAATGAAACTATTCTTGGAATTTCAATTATTAAAACAATTAATTTTGATTTAAAAAATTTAAATAATTGTATAATTTCTATAGGAAATAACCGCGTTAGAAAAATACTGTCAAGTAAATTAAATGCTATTTTTTTAAAAGCAATTCATCCCACAGCAATAGTTTCTAAATTCGCAACTATAGGCGAAGGAACAGTTGTAATGGCTGGTGTAATAATAAATCCAGAAGCAAAGATTAACAACCATTGTATCATAAATACTGGAGCAATTATAGAACACGATTGCCATATAGAAAATTTTGCTCACATTTCTCCAGGAGCTTTTTTAGCAGGAAATGTAACGGTTGGAGAAGGTTCGCATATTGGAATTGGAGCTACAATTATTCAAGGAATAAAAATAGGAAAATGGGCAACAGTTGGAGCAGGAGCAATAATTATAAAAGATATTCCAGATTATGCAGTTGTTGTAGGCAATCCAGGAAAAATAATAAAATACAATACAAGTAATGAGTAATTCTAAAATTTGGCTTTCCTCACCACACATGGGCGGAAATGAATTAAACTATGTAAATGAAGCATTTGATACAAATTGGGTTGCTCCACTTGGACCAAATGTTTCAGGATTTGAACAAGATTTAGAAAACTATATTGGTACTAATTCTTTTGTTGCCGCTTTAAGTTCTGGTACTGCAGCATTACATTTAGGTTTAATTTTATTAGATGTAAAAGCTGGCGATGATGTTATTTGTCAGTCGTTTACATTTTCTGCTTCTGCAAATCCTATTGCGTATCAAGGCGCAACACCAATTTTTGTAGATAGTGAACCTGTAACTTGGAACATTTGCCCAAACGCATTAGAAGAAGCAATAAAAGACAGAATAAAATTAGGTAAAAAACCAAAAGCAATAATTGCAGTTCACTTATACGGAATGCCATATAAAGTAGAAGAAATTAGAAGTATTGCAACTAAATATGAAATTCCAATTCTAGAAGATAGTGCCGAAGCATTAGGAAGTACATACAAAGGTCGAAAATGTGGAACATTTGGAGATATTGGAGTATTATCGTTTAACGGAAATAAAATTATTACAACATCTGGTGGTGGCGCAATTGTAACTAAAAATTTAGAAAGAAAAAATAAAGCAATATTTTTAGCAACTCAAGCTAGAGATAATGCGCCACATTATCAACATTCTGAAATTGGTTATAATTATAGATTGAGTAATATATGTGCAGGAATTGGTCGCGGACAAATGGAAGTTTTAGACAATCATATTGAAAAAAGAAGAGAAATGCATCAATTTTATGTTGAATTGTTTAAAGATAATGAAGAAGTTCAAGTATTTTCTGAACCAAATTCTGATTATTTTTCAAATCATTGGCTTTCTGCAATTACAGTATTTGATACTGAAAATTCTCAAAAAAGCAGAGAAAACTTAAGATTACATTTAGAAAAAGAAAATATAGAAAGTAGACCATTGTGGAAACCAATGCATTTACAACCAGTTTTTAAAGATTTTCCATATTATGGTGGTTTGGTATGCGAAAATTTATTTGATATAGGTTTATGTTTACCATCTGGTTCCAATCTTAATAATAATGAAAAGGAACGAATTAAAAACGCATTAAATTCTTTTAAGATATAATTAACAACTTTTTTTTATTATTTTTACTTTCCATAAATGGTTTTTAAAATTTGATGAACACAAATAAAACAAAACTTTCTAATACTATTTTTAAAGGATTTCCCGAAGTAAATTTTGGGTTTAGCTTTAAAAATTTAAGTTATTTGCCAAGGTGGTTTATTTTAATGATAGATATGGCAATTGTTGTATTGTCTGGAGTTATAACCTATTTTTTACTAAAAGGGTTAAAAATTAATTACCTTCCGCAAGAACATCGTTATTTTGGTGCTGTATTTTATTTTGGTGTAAATATTTTTTTCTTTTGGCTATTTAGAACCTATTCTGGCATTATAAGACATTCATCTTATATAGATGCCTTAAAACTTTTTTTCTCTCAATTTTCTACCTTTATAGTTTTATTATTTATAAATGTTTTGTTTCTAATTTTAAATAAAAATAAAATTTATTTAACAACTGGTTCCTTTATTAATGCAGTATTGTCTTTTAGTTTTTTATTTTTTTATAGGATAATTGTTAAGCAAACATTTGAAAAATTTTTTAGCGAAACAAGTTCAGATAAAAAAATTAAAGCAATAATTTACGGTTCTGGAGTAAATGCAATTGCTGTAGCCAATGCAATTAAATCAGAAACGCCAGGAAGGTTTAAATTAGTTGGATTTATTGATAAAAATAATCAAAATTCTACTAAAAGAATTTTGAATTTACCCATTTTACAAATAAAAAAAACCATACCAGTTTTAATGCGATACATGAAAGTTGAAGCATTAATTTTAGCAGATAAAAGTTTGTCTAAAGAAGAACGATTAAATATTGTAGATGATTGTATAGATTATGGATTTAAAGTATATACACTTCCAGTTGTATCTAATTGGGATAATGAAAATGAAATATCTAAAAATATTAAAAGTTTTGAAATTCAAGATTTACTAGAACGAAAACCTATTGTTCTTGATACAAATGCTATATCATCAAGATTAAATGGAAAAACAATTTTAGTAACTGGCGCGGCAGGTTCAATAGGTAGTGAAATTGTTAGACAAGTAATGCATTTTAGCCCAAAAAAAATTATAATTCTTGACCAAGCAGAGACACCATTACACAGTCTTTCGTTAGAATTAAGTGCATTAAATAAAGGAGTAAACATTAAAAATATTATTGCAGACATTAGAGATTATGATGTTTTAGAAAAGATATTTAAATCAAAAAAACCAGATGTGGTTTACCATGCAGCAGCATACAAACACGTTCCAATGATGGAAGAAAATCCATCGCAAGCTATTTTTACAAATGTATTGGGAACTAAAAATGTTGCCGATTTATCTCAAAAACATAATGTAGAACGATTTGTAATGATTTCTACAGACAAAGCTGTAAACCCAAGTAGTGTCATGGGTGCAAGTAAACGAATAGCCGAAATGTATGTGCAATCTAAACATTTTAAACACATTAGATTAAATTCAGAAAGATATACCAAGTTTATAACCACTCGATTTGGAAATGTTCTTGGCTCTAATGGTTCTGTAGTTCCGCTATTTACTAAACAAATTCAAGAAGGTGGACCAATTACAATTACTCATCCAGAAATTATAAGATATTTTATGACAATTCCCGAAGCTTGTCAACTAGTTCTAGAAGCTTGCTCAATGGGAAATGGTGGCGAAGTATATATATTTGATATGGGAAAACCAGTAAAAATTATAGATTTAGCCAAAAAAATGATACGTCTTGCAGGATATAGACCAGAAAAAGATATAAAAATTAAAATTGTTGGATTACGACCAGGAGAAAAATTGTATGAAGAATTATTAAACGATTCGGCAAAAAATTTAAGTACACATCATGAAAAAATTATGATATCTGAAGAAGTATGTGATGAATTTGAAATAATTAGTAAAAGAATTGATGAATTAATAACAGCTGCAAAAGAAACAAATAATGATAAAACAGTAACGAAAATGAAGAATTTAGTGCCAGAATTTAAAAGCTTAAATTCTGTTTTTCAAACTTTAGATATAGAAGTTATGGAATCTTATGTTTATACCAAATAAATAGGTTTTTTATTCTCTTTTAATATCTTTGCTCAAATTACTATAAAATCATATGAAAAATAATTGTCTACTTCTAATATTGGTTACATTTTTTTTAGCAACCTCTTGTGTTTCTAAAAAGAAGATTGTTTACCTTCAAGGAAGTCAAAATTTTACAACAATCTCTTCTAATTATGAACCACTAATTCAAAATGATGATATGTTATCTATATATGTTTCATCATTAGATCCAGAAGCATCTGCACCATTTAATTTAGGAAATAACATTCAAAGCGCAACTATAAATATACTTCAAAATTATTTAGTAGACAATAAAGGAAATATAGAATTTCCAGTAATAGGAACAACAGCTGTTTCAGGATACTCAATTGATGGATTAAAAATTTTATTGACAGAAAAGTTAAAAAAATACATAAAAGACCCAGTTTTAAATATTAGAATTTCTAATTTTAAAGTTACTGTACTCGGTGAAGTTGCAAATCCTGGTGTTAAAACTACCACAGGTCAACGCTTTACATTATTAGATGCAATTGCTCTTTCTGGAGATTTAACTTTGTTTGGTCAAAGAGAAAATATTTTAGTAATTAGAGATTTTCAAGGTTTAAAAACATTTAATAGAGTTGATATAACTAAAGCCGATTTTGTTAATTCTCCTTTTTATTATTTAGATCAAAACGATGTAATTTATGTAGAAGCAAGAAAGGTTAAAATAGACTCTACGGCAATAGGATCAAACATTACAACAGGAATATCTATAATTGGCTTTGCATTATCATTAATTTTACTAATAACAAGATAATATGCAAAATTTATTGCCGCAAACAGAGACTAGCACTAGTGAAATTAATATTAAAGACGAAATATTAAAATATTTATATTATTGGAAATGGTTTTTATTAAGTGTTATAATATGTTTTAGTTTAGCCATACTATATTTAAGATACTATATACCACAATATGGTGTTTCTTCTACAATATTGATAAAAGACGAACGTAAAGGTGGATCTAGCGAGATTGCAGCATTTAGTGATTTAAATATTTTTTCGGGAAGAAGTGATATTGATAACGAAATAGCATTATTAAAATCTAGAACACTTTCTCAAAATCTTGTAAAAGAGCTAGATTTAGACATTTCTTATTACAGTAAAGGTAGAGTTTCTGTTACCGATTTATATTCTAGTTCTCCAATAAAAATTTTATTCTTAAATAAAGGTAAATTTTATTTTGAAAAAGATACCGTTTTCAATATTTTAATAGAAAACAATAAAGATTTTATAATTTCAGATTTAAACAATTTAAAACCAAAGAAATTTTTATACAATCAAAAAATACAATGCGGTTTAGGTGAGTTTGTTGTTTTACTTAATAAAGACAACATATCAAATAATGCAAAACAAGATATTACAGTTGTAAAATCTACCTTAGAAAATGCGGCAGGCAATCTTAACTCTAGACTTTCTATTTTATCTCAAGAAAAATCTAATATTTTAAATCTTTCAATTGTAGATCCAATTTATAAAAGAGGAATAGATTATTTAAATGGTTTAACAACTCAATATAATAATGATGCAGTAAATGATAGAACTTTAGTAGGTAAAAAAACATCAGAATTTATAGAAAATAGAATAGCAATTATTACCCAAGAATTAGGCGGAGTTGAAACTAGTGCCGAAGATTATAAAAAACGAAATAGGTTAACAAGTTTAGAGGCAAATGCTACTGTAAGTCTTCAATCGTCTACAGAGTATGAAAAATCTTTAGTAGGAATTGAAACTCAAATTAAAGTAAACGAATACATGCTAGATGTAGTTGTAAACAGTAAAAGTGACGATTTAATTCCGTCAAGTATTGCCGTTTCTTCTCAAAATTCTGGAAACTTAATAGGTGAATACAATAAACTTATAATAGCAAAAAGAAAAAATAGTATAAGTGCAGAAAATTCTAATCCTATTATTCAAAATATGGATGCCCAATTAAATGCATTAAAAACTAATATAATTGAGAGTATTAAAAGCAGTCAAAATGATTTAAGAATTAATAGATTTGATTTATCTAGACAAAAAAGTTTGTATGATGGAAAAGTTGGTCAAGTTCCAACACTTGAAAAAAACTATGGTGAAATAGCTAGACAAAAACAAATAAAAGAATCTTTATACTTATATTTATTACAAAAGAGAGAAGAAACAGAAATTTCTATTGCTGTAACTTCTCCTAAAGCTAAAATTATAGATTCAGCATTTTTAACAGGACAAGTTTCACCAGTTAGAAAAATTTACTACTTTGGAGCTTTAATTTTAGGACTTTTAATACCTTTTTCAATACTTTTTATTAAAAACTTTTTAGATACAAAAATTAAAACAAGACAAGATATTGAAGGAAAAGTTTCGATACCATTTTTAGGAGATCTTCCAAAATCTGAAACTAATGATGAAATTATAAAATCTAACAGTAGATCTAGTTCAGCAGAAGCTATCAGAATGATTAGAACTAATTTAGAATTTATGTTATCTCATGTTCCTAAAGATAAATGTAAAACCATTTTTGTAACTTCTTCAATCCCTAAAGAAGGAAAAACTTTTTGCGCAATAAATCTTGCTACAACAATAGCATTGTCTGGAAAAAAAGTATTAATTATAGGTTTAGATATTAGAAATCCTAAATTAGATCAATATATTTCACTTCCTTCTAAAGGATTAACTAATTTTTTATCTAAAAGTGATGAAAATATTAATGATTATATAGTTCAGGTTAAAACCTTTAATAATTTTTATGCATTACCATCAGGAGTAATTCCACCAAATCCTGTAGAATTGTTGATGAATGACAAGTTAAACACAATGTTTGATAATTTAAAAAAACAATTTGATTATATAGTTGTAGATACTGCACCAGTTAGTTTAGTAACTGATACTTTGCTAGTTGCAAAAAATGCTGATAGCTTTATATATGTTATAAGAGCAAATTATCTTGACAAGAGAATGTTAAAATTTACAGAAGCTTTATACAAAGAAAATAAATTACCAAATATGGCAATAGTATTAAACGATGCAGAGAAAAGTAAAACTTATGGATACGGTTATGGATACGGTTACGGCTACGGTTACGGTTATGGAGTTGAAAATGAAAAAAAATCTATAATAAGTAAAATAACCTCTTTATTTAAAAAAGATAAATAAAAATTTTAAACTTTAAAAAATTGATTGTTTTGAATTGCCATTTTTAAATTTTCATGGCTTTTTAAAACAATTTTTTTACTTAAAAATGCTATGTGGTTAGTATGATGAATATCAGAACCTACAAAATCTATAAGATTATTTTTCAATAAATAATCAGCAATTTCTGCAATTTTTGGACCATAATATCCAACAGTAGATAATAAGTTTAATTGAAAAAAGCATCCAGCATTTTTTAATTTTTTATATTCGTTTAAATTAAAATGATAAAAATTATACCGTTCTGGGTGCGCTAACACTGGTTTATAACCTTCTAGTTGAAGTTCAAATAGAATTTCGTATAAATTTAAAGGAGCATTTAAGTAAGACATTTCTACAAGAACATAATTTTCATGTAATGTTAAAAGTTTTTCTTCTTGAAAAAGTTTAACAAAATTTATATCCATCATATATTCAGCAGCAGCTTTAAATGGAATATTTTTTATTTCATTAGGAAACTCATTTTTAGTAGAAATTAAAGTTTTCTCTATACTTTCTTTAGAGTTTTCCCAAATACTCGAAATAATATGTGGCGTAGTAGTAAATTGTTTAAATCCTAGTAAATCTAAGCTTTTAATCATAGATATTGTATCCATTAAAGATTTAGATCCATCATCAATATTAGGAAGTAAATGCGAATGAATATCAATATAATCATTTGATAAAAATTCGTTTAAATAAGATTTGTTTTTTTTAAAGAAATACAATTGATTATTTTTTTACAAAGTAACAAATAATAATTAAAACCTAGAAATTACAAGTATAATAATCACAAATTGTTATATTTGTTGGCTTTAAAATAAGTCTTAAAAAAAAATAAAACATTAAAAATATTTTTCGTTGATGAATTTAGAACAAGAAGATAAAGATTGGGATTTAGTTATTAAAGGACATTCCTCTTTATTTGACCTAAATTTTAGTGATCTGTGGCGTTACAGAGACTTATTGGTAATGTTTGTAAAAAGAGACTTTGTTAGTTTTTATAAACAAACGGTTCTTGGTCCACTTTGGTTTTTTATTCAACCCATTTTTACTACAATTGTTTTTTCATTTATATTTGGTAATCTTGCCGGTATAAGTACAGATGGTTTACCAAAATATCTTTTTTATTTAACAGGAATAACATCTTGGGCCTATTTTTCAGATTGTTTAACCAAGACAAGTACCGTTTTTAGAGACAATGCAAGTATTTTTGGAAAAGTCTACTTTCCAAGATTAATAATGCCATTAAGTATTGTAGTTAGTAATCTTGTACGGTTTGGAGTACAATTGTTATTAATGTTTTGTATGATGATTTACTTTTATTTATTTCCAGTTGAAGGAACAAGTTTTAAAGTAACTCTAGGCATACTATTATTTCCTTTATTGGTGATTTTAATGGCACTATTAGGATTAGGAATGGGATTAATAATTACTGCAATGACAACTAAATATAGAGATTTAACTTTTTTAGTAACTTTTGGTGTTCAACTTTTAATGTATGGCACAACTGTTATCTATCCGTTAAGTTATGCTAAAGAAAAAGGTTATGGATATATTGTAGAATTAAATCCAATGACAGGAATAATTGAAGCATTTAGATATGCATTTCTAGGAAAAGGAGAATTTACAGCTTACAGTTTAGGATATTCTATAGTAGTAACATTAATTATATTATTTTTGGGAATTATTATTTTTAATAAAACCGAGAAAAACTTTGTAGATACAATATAATGAGTCAAACAGTTATAAAAGTAGAAAATTTATCAAAAGCATACCAAATTGGACAAATTGGTAGTGGAACAATTTCTAGAGATATTGATCGGCTTTGGCAAATGAAAGTTCTAGGAAAAGAAGATCCATTTTTAAAAATTGGCGAAACCAACGATAGAAGCACAAAAGGAGATAGCAATATAGTTTGGTCATTAAAAGATATAAATTTTGAAATAAATCAAGGCGATGCAGTTGGAATTATAGGTAAAAATGGCGCAGGAAAAAGTACATTATTAAAATTACTATCTAGAGTTACAAGCCCAACAACAGGAAATATAAAAGTAAAAGGTAGAATAGCAAGTTTGCTAGAAGTAGGTACAGGATTTCATCCAGAATTATCAGGAAGAGAAAATATTTATCTTAACGGAGCAATTCTTGGAATGCGCAAAAAAGAAATAACAAGAAAACTTGACGAAATTATAGATTTCTCTGGTGTAGAAAGATACATTGACACTCCAGTAAAGCGCTATTCATCAGGAATGTATGTACGTTTAGCATTTGCAGTAGCAGCACATTTAGAAAGCGAAATTTTAATTGTAGATGAAGTTTTAGCCGTTGGCGATGCAGAATTTCAAAAGAAATGTCTTGGTAAAATGGGCGATATTTCTAAAGGTGAAGGTAGAACGGTACTTTTTGTTAGTCATAATATGTCAGCAGTAAAAAGTTTGTGTACAAAAGGCGTCGTATTAAAAAATGGATTTATAATATACTCTGGCGAAATTACAGACGCCGTAAATAATTATCTTACTGAAAGTATTGATTATTTGAACGATAGAATTTTTATTAATAGCAACTCTAAAGTTATTAATAGTATCAAGAGAATTGAAATTTTAGGAAAAAACCTAAATTATAATCACGATGAATCTATTAAAATTTCGATAAATTTTAAAACTGTTGTAAAAAATTGTAATCTTGGAATTGCTGTATTAAATAATAATAAAGTAAAAATATTTACAACAGTCACAGAAATTATAAACGAAATAAGTACTATTACCTGCGAAATTCCTTCAAATGTTCTTTTAGAATCTAATTATAGTATTGATATTGCTACTTTCAAAGACGACCAAATTTACGAGTATCATCACGATATTTGTCCTTTTCAAATAGTAGATTTTGTGAATGATTATAAAGTATATGCTGGTAATGTTGGTGATGTAAAAATAGAATGTAAATGGTATTGATAATTAAGAAATTTATAAAGCATATTTTTAGAAAGATTTTTAAAAAAAAACCCAATCTAGTTTTAGCTAAAAATGTTAAAATTTCTAAAAATGTACTTTTTGAAACAAATTATGGAGGTAAAATTTCAATTGGTGAAAATACCGAAATTCTTACTGGTGTTATGCTAATGACTTATGGCGGAAACATTACCGTAGGAAGATCGTGTTCAATAAATCCCTATACTGTTTTGTACGGACATGGCAATTTGTCAATAGGTAATAATGTATTAATAGCAGCTCAATGCGTAATTATCCCTGCCAATCATAATTTTTCTGATAACACAATTACAATTAATACTCAAGGATTAACAACGTTAGGAATTAAAATAGAGGATAATGTGTGGATTGGAACTGGATGTAGAATTCTAGATGGAGTTACAATAGGTCAAGGCGCAATTATTGCAGCTGGAGCAGTTGTCAATAAAAATGTTTTACCTTTTACAATTGTTGGTGGAGTACCTGCAAAATTAATAAAAAACAGAAAGTAGAAAAAATGCAATTTAAAAAACTTCGTAAAGTATATAGAATATTTTTCCCAAAGCATTTTTCAACTTTGGAAGTTTTATCAAATAAATTAGAAACAGATGCAATTAAAGAAATAATTCAAGTAGAAGATTTATTTCAAGTAACTTTTCAAAACGATATACGAGTTATAGTTAGGAATGAAAAGCACAGTGATTCTAAGGTTTTTCATCAAATTTTCATACTAGAAGAGTACGCATTAATTTTAAAGTTAATGACTTTAAACTCGGTATTTGATAAGCAAAAAATTATAATAGATGCTGGAGCAAATGTAGGATACACAACAGTTTATTTCTCTTCAATTTTTCATGATGCAAAGTTTTATTCCATAGAACCATCCCAGGAAAATGCAGCTTGTTTTTTACAAAACATCAATGATTTAAAAAATAAATTACATATAAAATTATATCAAAAAGCATTGGCACACAAAGCAGGATTGAATTTTGAAATTAATAGAGATTTTCGAGACAAAAAAGATTGGTCCATCGCTACGCTTGAAACAGAAACCGGAAATATTGAAGGAATTTCAATTCAAGAAATTATAAACGAAAATAAGCTACCACATATTTCTTTGCTTAAGATAGATATTGAAGGAGCTGAAAGATTTATTTTTACTATTAAAAATGATCTTAGTTTTTTAAAAATTACCGAGATCTTAGCCATAGAAATTCATGATGAATTTGAAATAAGAGAAACAATAAATAAACTATTACTAGATAGTGGATTTTTAATTTTCGAATCTGGTGAGTTGACCATTGGGGTTAATAAAAAGGCGATGGTTTAATGATTTAAAATCACAACTATGAAACCAATTTTATCAATTATTATTCCTTGTTATAATCATGGTCAATACATTCAGGAAACTTTAGATAGTATTGAAAGTGCTAATGGTAAGTATATTCTAGAGATTATTATCGTCAATGATGGGTCAACAGATATTTCAACAATTTCAAATCTTAAAGAAATACAATCCAAAGGATATACCGTTGTAAATCAACAAAATTCTGGACTTGCCAGTGCAAGAAATAATGGTATACAACTTGCAAAAGGGAAGTATATTTTACCTTTAGACAGTGATAACAAAGTACTTAAACCCTATCTAAATGAAGCAATAGATATTTTAGAGCAAAATGAACTAGTTGATATAGTTTATGGCAATGCAATCTATTTCGGAGAAAAAACTGGCCAATGGATCGTTGGTGAATATAATTTGTTAAAACTTATTCCAGATAATTTTATTGATGCATGCGCAGTTTATAGAAAATCAGTTTGGGAAAAACTTGGTGGCTACGATGAAAATATGCCAATTATGGGCGTTGAAGATTGGGATTTTTGGCTAAATGCTAGTTTTATAGGTTTTCGATTTTACTATTTAAATGACAATTGCTTTAATTACAGAGTTTTAAATAATTCTATGATACATTCTATTTCGGATAATGATAGAGAAATAGTAAAACAATATATCTATTTGAAGTATAATCAACACATAAATTTAAGTAGTTTAGAATATTATTTCGGAAAAAAAATTTGCAATAATTATCATTTTTTGATTCAAAACTTAACTTTTAATGATATTGTTAAAATACTTTTTTTAAAATTTAATTTAAGATTAAAAAAACTATTCAAATAATGATGCTAGCAATTGTAATTCCATATTATAAGCTCACTTTTTTTGAGGCAACGTTAGCATCGCTTGCCAATCAAACAAATAAAAAATTTAAAGTTTATATTGGGAACGACAATAGTCCCGAAGATCCTTATAATTTATTAGAAAAATTTACAGAGAAGTTTGATTTTACTTATCATCGTTTCGAAGATAATTTAGGAGCAATTTCACTGACAAAACAATGGGAACGTTGCATCCATTTATCTGGCGATGAAGAATGGATCATGATTTTGGGCGATGACGATGTGCTTGGAAACAATGTGGTTGAGGAGTTTTATGATAAAATAAAAGAAGTAATAAATTTAGAAATCAATATAATCAGATACCAAACAATTAAAATAAATCAAAAAGGGGAAAATATATCGCAAATTTACAAAAATCCAAAAATAGAAAATATTTCAAATTTTTTAAATAGAAAGTATACTGGTTACGCAAGGTCATCTTTGAGTGAATACATTTTTTCAAAAAACACACTGTTAAGGAATAAATTTATTGACTTTCCTTTGGGTTGGTATGCTGATGTAGTTGCGTTAATCGAAAGTTCAGCATTTCAAAACATTTATTCTATTAATTCTAGTATTGTGTACGTCAGATATTCAACAATAAATATTTCGGGTAAAACTGACAATATAATTCTTAAAAATAAAGCATCTGTTTTATTTGCGAATTATTTGTTAAACAACATTTATAAATTTAATGCGCAAAACCATATTTATTTTATTGTAGAAAAATATTATTTCAACAATAAAAAAGAGTTTAAAATTTTATTTAAAATGATTTTATATCTTGCAATCAATTTAAAAATATTTTTTTTTTTAGGATTATTTTTTAAATTATTTAAAACAATTTTTTATGAGATTAGGGGAAAATCCTGAGAAACACCTAGGAAGTAAAAACTTAATAAAAAACCACAGAATTATTGTAGTATTTTATATTCCTGAATCTAACTCTGATTATTATAAAGAGCTAGATCTAATTTTAGATAAATGTTTAGAGTCTTTAACCAAAACAATAAATTTCGATTCTACTAGCATAACTCTTATAAACAATAAATCTAGTCCTAAAATAAATTTTATTATTGATAAATATTCGCAGTATATAGATAAATACGTAATATATCAAGAAAATAAAGGAAAAGTATACGCACTAATTAATGAATTGAGAAGTGTTTTTGAAACTTTTGTGACAATAACAGATGCTGATATTCTTTTTTATAGCGGTTGGGAAAGTGCTGTTTTTAATGTATTTCTCAAAATACCAAATGCTGGTGCAGTAAGCCCCATACCTTTGCCATATCATTGCTTTCATTTTAACCAATCTGTGTTCGGAATAAATTCAATTCGAAATAATATAAAATTCGGAAAATTTGTACAAGATGAAGATATTGACCTTTATATTACAGGAACTAATTTGCCCAAATTAATTAATAGAAAAACAAAATATAATTGGAAACAAAAACAATTAATTCTTGATGTTGACGGTTTTAAATCAGTAATTGGCGCTTATCATGTAGTTACTACATTTAGAAAAGAACAGTTTAGAAATGTTTTTACTTTTCCAGAAATGAAATTTGTAAATTCTTATGAGGATGAATTTATTGATTACCTGTCAGATGTAAATGGTCTATATCGATTATCGACAATCAATACATTTGCTTACCATATCGGTAATAAAGTTGATACAGTCATGAAAAATAACATCTATGATCCAAGTTTAATTATTGATAATAAAATATTTTCTTCAATTAAAGGATTTTCAAAAAATCCAACATTTTATATTTTTTTAAATAGAATATTAGGAAGATTTTTTATAAAATTTAAATGGAATAAATGAAAAACTATATTAAATGAATAAAACTTTTTCAATTCAAATTTCAACTAAAAATAGAATCCAAGATTTGATTTTTACACTTGAAAAAATAGTTTATTTAATCAATCAGCACAACGTAAATTGTGTTATTTTTGATGATGGTTCAACCGATGATACCCATCAATATATTAAAGAAAATTATCCAAAAATAATTATTCATCGCAACGAAATTTCTAAAGGATATTTATATTGTAGAAATAAAATGCTCAACGAAACTAAAGCAGATTTTGCAATTTCATTAGACGATGATGCCAATTTTTTATCACATAATCCATTAGAAGAAATAGAAAATTATTTTATTCAAAATCCAAATTGTGCTTTACTGTCATTTCGAATTTTCTGGGGTAAACAAGAACCAATTTCTTTAAATACTTCTGAAATATCTCACAGAGTTAAAGGATTTGTAGGTTGCGGACACGTATGGCGAGTGAGTGCTTGGAAAAAAATTCCCAATTATCCAGAATGGTTTGTGTTTTATGGAGAAGAAGAATTTGCATCGTATCAATTATTTAAAATTAATCAAGAAATTCATTATTTACCATCGGTTTTAGTTCAGCATAGAGTTGATGTAAAATCTAGAAAAAACAATACCGATTATGCTCTTAGATTAAGACGAAGTTTAGCATCTGGTTGGTATTTATATTTTCTATTTTATCCTTTAAAAACGATACCTAAAAAAATAGTATATTCGCTTTGGATACAATTAAAAACTAAAACTTTTAAAGGAGATTTTAAAGCTACAATAGGAATTTTAAAAGCAATTTTAGATATAGTTCTAAATATTTCTAAATTGGTCAAACATAATAATAGATTATCAAATGTAGAATATCAAGAAATTTTAAAATTACCCTTAAATAAAATTTATTGGAAACCAGAAGATGAAGAGTAAAACAATTGCAATAATACCTGCTCGTGGCGGATCTAAAAGATTGCCTAACAAAAACATTCTATCATTGGGAGGAATGCCATTGTTAGTTCACAGTATTTTATATGCTAAAGATAATGCTCATATTATAGACGAAGTTTATGTTTCTACAGATGATGAAAAAATTAAAGAAATAGCTTTACATTTTGGAGCTAAAGTAATTACAAGACCACAATCAATATCTGGAGATAATGAGCCAACAATATCTTCATTGCAACATGTAATATTGTCTATTGACGAAAATGTTGAAAATGTAATTTTATTGCAACCAACTAATCCATTAAGACCCAAAAATTTATTGGAAGATTGTTTTCAAAAATTTATTTCTTTACAATGTGAAAGTCTTTTTACAGTTTCTAAAAGTGAATTAAAGCTTGGTAAAATAATTGATAACATATTTATTCCATTTAGTTATAAAATTGGTCAACGTAGTCAAGATTTAGAACCATTATTCTATGAAAATGGATTACTATATATTGTAAAAGCCGCAACAATTTTAGAAGATAAAATTATCACTCAAAATGCTTACCCATACTTAGTAAATCATATTTTTGCCAAAGTTGATATAGACACACAAGAAGATTTTGACTTTGCAGAATATTTAATAAAAAAATCATGAACCCATTTATAGAAATAGCAGGAAGAAAAATTGGACCCGATTTTCCACCATTAGTAATTGCAGAAATTGGCATCAATCATGAAGGTTCACTAGAAGTTGCAAAACAAATGGTAGACGCAGCAAAACGCGCTGGTGTAGAAGTTGTAAAACATCAAACACACATTGTAGAAGACGAAATGAGTAGTGCAGCCAAAAAAGTAATTCCAGGAAATGCTACTGTTTCTATTTACGAAATTATGGAACGTTGTTCACTAAATGAAGTTGATGAACTAGAACTTAAAAACTATGTAGAAAGTAACGGAATGATTTTTATATCAACACCATTTTCACGTGCAGCAGCCAATAGACTAAATAAATTTGATATTCCGGCCTATAAAATTGGCTCTGGTGAATGCAATAATTATCCACTATTGGAACACATTTGTACTTTTGGTAAACCAGTAATTTTAAGTACTGGTATGAATACAATTGAAAGTGTTCGAAAAGCAGTTGCAATTTTTGATAAACATAATATTCCTGTAGCGCTTTTACAAACAACCAATTTATATCCAACACCAATACATTTAGTTCGTTTTGGAGCAATGACACAATTGCACGAAGCATTTCCAGATAAAGTTTATGGATTATCTGACCATACTTTAAACAACAACGCTTGCCTCGGAGCAGTTGCTCTTGGCGCAAGTATTTTAGAACGTCATTTTACAGATACAATGCAACGTTCTGGTCCAGATATTATTTGTAGTATGGACGAAAAAGCAACCTCAGAATTGATAATTTCTTCTAACGAAATATGGCAAATGCGTGGCGGAGTTAAAGAACCAGCTAAAGAAGAACAAGTGACAATAGATTTTGCCTTTGCAACTGTTTGTAGTATTAAAAGCATAAAAAAAGGAGAAAAATTATCTAAAGAAAACATTTGGGTAAAACGTCCTGGAACAGGAAAAATTCTTGCAGAATATTTTGAAGGTTTACTAGGAAAAAGTGCTTCTAGAAATATTGAAAATGATGAACAATTAACATTTGATGACTTTAAATAAATAGTAATGATAATTAAAATTGAAAGATATTTTCAATATCCAATCATCAAGCAACAAACTCCTAATTCTTCTATGAAATGGAAAGAATTTACTTTTACAGAAGAGAATGTTGAAGAATGTGATTATTTAGTAATTTTAGATTATCCAAAACAAGATTTCTCTGTTAAAGTAAATAAAAATAATATTATAAACTTATGTTTAGAACCACCTAACGAGATTTCTCTATACAGGCAATATGCCAATAAAAAAGTTAAAATAATTTTTAATCAATTTGATACAAACAATAAAAATATATTATCTCATGGAGCTTTGCCTTGGCATTTAAATAAAAGTTATGATTACTTATCTTCTTTAAAAAGCGAAGAGTTACAAAAAGAAAATAAAATAACTTGGATAACTAGTAATCAAAGAAGTACAAAAGGGCATAAAGACAGAATGGATTTTTTAGATACGATAAACCAATTAGAATTTGTAAACTGTTTTGGACGAGGAATAAATCCAATAGAAGATAAATTTGAAGTGTTAAAAAAATATAAGTATGCAATTGCCTATGAAAATTTTAAAAATGATTACTATTGGACAGAAAAAATAATAGATTGTTTTTTAAGTTATACAATGCCACTATATTTTGGATGTGAAGCAATTGAAAATTTTTTTCCCAAAAATTCATTTATTCAAATAGATCCTAAAGACAAACATATAAAATTATTTTTAAAAGAAATTGTAAGTTCTAATAAATGGGAGCAAAATATAGACGCCATCAATACCGCAAGAGATTTAATATTAAATGAATATCAATTGTATCCGTTTTTATATAATAAAATAAAATCGTTAGAATCAATTAATGGGATTTATGCAAAGCAAAATAAAGAAATAGTTTTTATAAAAGGGACAAATGAATATTTTGATAATTATCCAATACAGTTAGATATTTTAAAACTATATAATAAAGCCAAGAATAAACTGCTTAAAATAACAAACATAAAATAATTATAATGAAAGAAAATTATTTTTCTCAATTCAAGCAAGATAAATTCATTAATGAAGTTATTTTTAATAATAAAAAATTTGGTTTTTTTATTGATATTGGTGCACATGACGGAGTTTCTATAAATAATTCTGTATTTTTTGAAAAGTATAAATCTTGGAACGGATTATGTATTGAGCCAAATCCAAATGTATTTAAAGAACTCATAAAAAATAGAAAATCTATAAATATTAATAAATGTATTGGTAATGATAATAAGAAAGTAATGTTTACTCAAATTACTGGATATTCTGAAATGCTTAGTGGTATAACAGATAATTACCATGCCAATCATGTAGAAAGAATAGATAAATTAATTTCAAAAAAAGGAGGCGAAAAATCTCAAATTGAAGTTGAAATGATAACATTAGATTCTATAAAAGAAGCAACTAATAATGATATTGATTTTATTTCAATTGATACAGAAGGAAATGAATTTGATATAGTAAATTCTATAAATTTTAAATTACTTAAAGTTAAATGTTTAGTTATAGAAAATAATTATAAAGACAATAAAATAAGTAATTATTTACAATCATGTAACTTCAAATTAATCTTTAAATTAGATACAGATGAAATATATGTAAACAATCAAAATTTAAATTTTGGCATAAAAGCAAGATTATTAAAATGGAAACTTAAAGATTTTTATTCTAGAGTTGTAACTAAAATTTCAACAAAAATTAAACAATAGAAATATTTAAATGAAAAAAATCTTATTTCTTACTGGCACACGAGCCGATTTTGGTAAAATAAAATCGTTAATATCAATAGTAGATGAAAATTCAATCTTTGAAGTTCATGTATTTGTAACAGGAATGCATTTGCAAGAAGAATATGGATACACACTTATAGAAATTGAACGGTGCAATTTTAAAAATGTGCATACTTTTGAAAATCACACGCACGAAACCACAATGGATTTAACTTTGGCTAAAACCATAGAAGGTTTATCAAGTTATTGCAAAAAAATAAATCCAAATATGATAATTGTGCATGGAGATAGAGTTGAAACTCTTGCTGGAGCAATTGTAGGTTCATTAAATAATATTTTAGTTGCTCATATAGAAGGTGGAGAATTATCCGGAACTGTAGATGAATTAATACGTCATAGTGTTTCTAAGTTAAGCCATATTCACTTTGTATCAAATAATGAAGCTGCAAAAAGATTATTGCAAATGGGAGAAATGAAATCTTCAATTTTTACAATTGGTTCACCAGACATTGATATTATGTTTTCAGATGAATTACCAGATTTAAAAACTGTTAAAGAATATTATGAAATTGATTATGAAAATTTTGCTATAGCAATGTTTCATCCAGTAACAACAGAAACTAATGAAATGGAGGAATATGCCAAAAATTTTGTTCAAGCTTTGCAAAATGATTATCATAACTATGTAATTATTTATCCAAATAATGATTTGGGAAGTAAGTACATCATTGAAGAATATAAAAAACTAAAAAATAACCAACGATTTAGAATTTTTCCTTCTGTGAGATTTGAATATTTTTTAACACTATTAAAGAATGCAAAATTTATAATTGGTAATAGTAGTGCAGGAATTCGTGAAGCACCATATTATGGAATTCCAATTATAAATATTGGAACACGCCAACAAAATAGAACACTCAATGCAGATATTATTAATGTTAATTACTCAGAAAAAAGTATTACTAAAGTTTTACAAACTATAAATTCACATAAAGTTACTGTTTTGGATATAAACTTTGGCGATGGAAATAGTACACAATTATTTGAAAATGCAATTTATAGTGAAGATATTTGGCAAATAAATCATCAAAAACAATTTAGAGATTCATAATGAAAAAATTAGGTGTAGTAATAACAGATGGAGTTGGCTTTAGAAATTTTATTTTAAGTGATTTTTTGGTGGAAGCCGAAAAAGCATTTGACCAAGTTGTTATTCTTTCATGTCTTCCAGCCGAAATTTATATAGAACATGTAACAAATTCTAAAATTATTGAGCTTACAGTTTTTGAAGAAAATTTTAGAACTTGGTTTTTTAGAAAAGCTAAAGAAGTAGCACATCTTAAATTACACGAGAAAAATAATTTTGGAATTCAAGATAATCTTAGAGCCAACAATACCAAATCTAAAACTGCAAGAGGATTTGCGACACGTTTTATTTTTAAAGTAACTTGCTTTTTACATTCAGAAAATTGGATTCAAAAATTTAATTCGTGGCAGCAAAAATCTTTTAAAAACAATGCCTTAACAATTGACTATAAAACTATTTTAGAAAAAGAAAATTTCAGCTTACTGTTTTTTACTCACCAACGACCACCATTTATAGCACCATTAGTCTATCAAGCAGAACAATTAAAAATTAAAACAGCGTCATTTATTTTTAGTTGGGATAACTTGGCGTCTAAAGGTAGAATGGCTGCCAATTTTGATTATTATTTAGTTTGGAGCGATTTAATGAAAACCGAATTACAACAATTTTATTTTAAAGTAAAAGAAAATAATATAGAAGTTGTAGGAACACCACAATTTGAATCTTATGTACTAGATAGATACAAAGTTTCTAAAGAAGAATTTATTTCTAAGTTTAATATTAATCCAAATTTTAAAACTATTTGTTTTAGTTGTGGAGACATTTCTACCAGCAGAAACGACGAATTGTATATAGAAACAATTGCAAACGCTGTTCAAGAAGGAAAAATAAAAGAGATTAATTTAATAATTAGAACTTCGCCAGCCGAAGATCCAATTCGATTTCAATCTTTAGTTGAAAGATTTTCATTTATAAAATGGAATTATCCCAAATGGAAATTATCACGTGAAGATCATCAAGAAGCTTGGTCGCAAAGAATTCCATCTATAGAAGATGTTAAAGATTTAAGAAGTTTGCTAGAATATTCAGACTTAAATATCAATATGTTATCTACAATGAGTTTAGATTTTATTCAGTTTGATAAACCAGTTATAAATACCATTTTTGGTAATGCAGAAAACGGATTGTATGACGATCAACGATTTTTAAATTATGCTCACATAAAAAAGATTGTAGATAGTAAAGCAACTAAAATTGTAAAAAATCAAGAGGAATTAATTACTTCGATAAATTTATATTTAGAAAATTCAAATTTAGATTCTTATCATAGAAAAGAATTATTACAACTTCAAGTAAGCAAACCTTTGGCTAATACTGGAAAAAGAATTGCGCAAACCTTATTAAAATGGGCATAAACAAAAAGATAGCAGTTTTATGCAATTACGAACTTTTACCAGAAAGAGTAGGTGGAATGGACTATTTTTTTTGGATGTTTGATGAAAAATGTAAAGAAAATAATATTTTAATTGATTGGTATTTTCCTAATTCATCTACTCACGGAAACTATTCAACATTAAAAATTGTAAATTGTAATTATCAAGAAGTAGAAGTTTTCTTTATTAAAAATTATTCCAATCAAAATTACTCTCTTGTAATTACTCATTTTATAGAACTTTGTACACCATTTTATAAAAAATTAAAGTTTAAAACTAAAGCGAAAATTATTGCTGTAGATCACAATCCAAGACCAATAAATGGTTATTCTTTTAAAAAGAAATTAGAAAAAAAAGTAAAAGGTTTTTTGTATTCTAAATATATTGATGTTTTTATTGCAGTTTCCAATTACTCTAGAAATCATTTAATTACTGAATTTGGCTCGCAAATAAAGAGTAAATCTATAGTTATATTAAATGGAATTAATGTCAATAAATACATTCAAAAAACTGATTTTAATTTTAAAGGAAAATTTATAGTTGCTTGTCATTTAAGAAAAGATAAAGGAATTCAAGATTTAATTTTTGCTGTCAATGAAATTCAAAATAAAAAAGCTATAAATTTCATAATTGATATATATGGCAAAGGCGATTATCAGCCAACATTAGAAGCATTAATAAAAAAGTATTCTCTAAACAAAGTATTTAATTTTAAAGGAAGTGTATCCAATTTAAATGAGTTGTATTTTCAGTATGATTATTTAATTCATCCTTCACATGGTGAAACATTTTGCTACAGTGTAGTTGAAAGTTTAATGAGTAATTTGCCTGTTATCACGACAAAAAGTCAAGGAAATGTTTTGGGTTTAGTTAAAGAAAATAGTAATGGATTTTTGTTTATAGAAACTAATTATAACCAATTGGCAACAATTATTGGTAACATTGTGGATAATAAAAATCATATTTCATCTTTTTTAGAGAGTGATATTGAAATTAAAAAATTATCATTGCAAAATATGGTAGATAATTATTTTAAACTTTTAAAATGAAAATTGCATTTTTAACTCCTGAATTTCCACACATAAAAACTGGTACTTCTGGCGGAATTGGAACTAGTATTTTCAATCTTTCTAAAGGATTAACACAGTTAGGACATAAAGTATCTATTTTAGTTTATGGTCAAGATAATGATGATTTTTTTGAAGAAAATGGAATTACTTTCTATAAAATTAAAAATATAAAACGTAAAGGATTTTCACTTTTTTTAACTCAAAAAAAAGTAGAAAAATTACTTAATAATCTTCACAAGAATAAAAAAATTGATATAGTAGAAGCGCCAGATTGGACTGGTATTACATCTTTTATTAAGCCAAATTGTCCATTAATTATTCGTTTAAATGGAAGCGACACCTATTTTTGTAATTTAGAAAATCGTCCTGTAAAATGGATAAATAAATTTCACGAAAAAAAGGCATTTAAAAGTGCCAATGGTATCATTTCTGTAAGTCAATTTACTGGTGAACAAACCAATATGGTTTTTAAAACAACTAGAAAATTTGAAGTTA
Organism: Flavobacterium sp.; assembly: GCA_043768185.1. GTDB lineage: Bacteria > Bacteroidota > Bacteroidia > Flavobacteriales > Flavobacteriaceae > Flavobacterium. The sequence goes on along the minus strand of JAYVKR010000271.1, from coordinate 14,091 downwards.
TACCAAACGCAATTGACATTAATAATTTTGAACCATCTACAAAAGTTAACAATCAAAAAATACTCTATTTTGGAACACTAATAAGAAAAAAAGGGCTTTTAGAATTGCCATTAATTTTTAATGAAGTTTGTAAATTCAATCCAAATGCTCAGTTAATTTTAGTTGGAAAAGATTCTAGAGATATACTTTCAGGAACTGCTTCTACTTGGCAAATGATGCAACCACTTTTTACTGAAAATGCATTTAAAAATGTAAAATATTTAGGCAGTGTACCCTATTCTGAAATAAAAAAACAAATTGAGCAAGCTACAGTTTGTGTTTTTCCTACCTTTGCAGAAGCTTTGCCAGTTTCTTGGATAGAAGCTATGGCAATGGAAAAGCCACTTGTAGCATCTAATGTTGGTTGGGCTTCAGAAGTTATAAATGATGGTGAAGATGGATTTATAGAACATCCAAAAAATCATTTAGAATTTGCAACTAAAATTAATTTAATATTAAATAATGAACAGTTGCAGTTAAAGTTAGGTAAAGAAGCAAGAAAAAAAGTAATTAAAAAATTTAGTATAGAAATTGTGGCGCAACAATCTGTTGATTATTACCAAAAATTTCTAAATAGTAAAAATGAATTTTCAATTTAAAGAATATACAAATTCTAAAGGAGAAATAATCCTTTATTTGGGAGAACCAAATCTTGAGCAATTAGCTAAAGTGTCACTAGAATATGGCGATGTTTGGCATTCTTCATTAGATCAAGGTTATAAAAACACATTTCCAGAAATTATAAATCAAACACCAACCTTTTGGTACATCAACGATTTTGAAAATCTAGATATTTGCGTTAATTGGCGCATAAATCCCAATCTTTTTGCAGTTAGAAAAACAGTTTGGGAAACTATTGGTGGTTTTGAAACAGATTACAGTAGTATTCAAATGATGGCATTAGACTATGGTTACAATGGTTTGTGTTATAAAGGAATAACTCCACTTTATGTAAAAAGTTTGTTTGAAAATAATATAGAAAATTTTAAAATTCCATTAGTTGATAAATATGGTTTTTTTATTAAAAATTTTAAAATTGAACACGCTAAATATATGTTGTTTAGAAACGGAATATTAAATCCAAACCATTGGATTGCATATTTTAAAGCCAAAAAACAATTTAAATTAAAAACCCAAGAAAAGTTATTTCCACCAAGAGAATTAAATAAAATTGAAGGCAATCCAACAGTTAGTTACATTATTCCAACAATGTTACGTCAAGATTTTACACTAACTTTATTAAATGATTTAGTTAATCAATCTTATTTAGTTTCTCAAGTTGTTGTTGTAGATGCAACACCTTTACATAAAAGAGATGCATCTTTATATAAATCTAATAATTATCCTTTTGAAGTAGTATTTAAATGGCAAGAATCTAAAGGAAGTTGCAGAGCAAGAAATGAAGCAATAGATTTATGTACAGGTGAATATATTATTTTTGGAGATGACGATGTTAGACTTCCAAATAATTTTGTAGAAAATCACATACGATTATTGCAAACTTATAATGCTGTTGCTTGCAACGGATTAGATATTCGTGCCGATAATATGAAACAAAATCTTCAAGATTTAGAAGAAAAACTAAAACTAGTAGATTCTAAAAGATGGAAAGTAGGTGTAACTAATAGTTTTAGTAATGCCAACTCTTGTGTTAAAAAAACTTATGTTGATTTATTAGTTGGAAATGATATAAATTATGATGGTGGATACGGCGAAGATAGCGACTTTGGAATATCTTTAAATAAAATTGGTGCGGCAGTTTTACATAATCCTTTTTCTGTTAATTTACATTTAAAACCGCCAACTGGAGGTTATAGATTTTGGGGTTTACAAGCTAAAGTTACCGGTAAAAAAAGAAAAAAGCAACCTTGGGAAATGGATTTTCCTGTAAAAAATATAGTTCCAGTTCCAAGTCCAACAATAACTTATCAAGTTTTAAAGCAATTTAATAAAGTACAATTAAAAGAATTTAAAATTAAATATTTTGTAAATCAAATTGTTAGAGGTTCCATTTTTCAATTACCATATCGTTTAGTAAAATTACCTTATAGAATACTTCAATTTAACAAATCAATTTTTTATGCTAAAAAGTTAATAAAACTTGGCAAAAGAACTAAGTAATGATAAATAAAGTAAAAATAGTTGTTGATAATTCTAAAACAGATATTGATTTTAATTTATTAAACAATAAATTAGTAATCAATTCAGCTTTACTTTCGTCAAATAATTCCTTTGATATAGAATTTTATTTTAACTTTAAAATTGCCAGTTTTAGAAATCACGATTACACTTGGGTTGATTTATCTGTTGATAGAACTGCAACTTCGTTTTCGCCAAAAATTATTAAATTAGAAAATCTAAATTACATACAAGCCAATAGCCATATTGGAATTTGGGAAGTGAACAAGTCAAATCCATATGTATTATTATGGAGATTTAATCCTGAATATTCTAGTCCAATTACAAAATATTCTAATCCAAACAATTCTAAAATTATTGAAAATGCCAACTCTAAATTTGATTTTTCTCAAAATTTAGAGTTACTTTTTTCAAATAAAAACGCATTAGAAATTAGCCGATCTAAAATTCCTTTTTCTGCTATTGCTTGTTTTACAGATCATTGCGATTTTGATACTTTAAACAATTTAAAAGCACAACGTTTATTTTTTAAAGCATTAAAAATTAAAATTTCTAAAGGTTTTTTTATCAATCATTTTTCTAAAAGAAACGATAACGCATCTTGGCAAAATGATAGTGAAGAACTAGCAAAATGGAAAGATGATGGTCACGAATTGTGTTATCATTCTTTATCACAATCAATTAAAAGTGATGTTGATAGTAAAAAAGATTTTTTAAATTTCAATCCACCATTTGAAACTCCAACATGGATAGATCATGGTTATCAACCTTACAATTTATCAACGTATCAAAAAAACGATTACAGCTCAGATTTTTTTTCTCATACATTTTATAACAAAAAAATTACCACTTTTTGGAATTATCTAGATTCTGGAACAGCAACAACAGGAGTTATAAACCAACTAAATACAAGCGATTTTACATTAAAAAGTTTTTATAATGGCGTAAAAAACAAACCATTTAAAAAGAGAATTTCTCTACTTATTAAAAATACAATTGTACATTTTTTTGCTAATGAAATCATAATTAAAAAATATGCTAGTTTAGCGTCATCCTTTAAAATAGTAACTAAAACATTAAATTTTAAAAATTTAATTACTTTTTTAAAAAATCTTTCATCGGTTAGTATTCCATTAATTAAAACTTTATTTTATTGGAATAGTAATAAAAATAAAGTGTACAAATATGCTAAATACAGTCCTGTTTTTTTTGAGCATATAATTGATAATAAAAATTTTATAATTTTTCAAACTATTGAATTAATTGACTTTATTTGTGGTATTGATAAAAATAATATAGATAAATTAATTAAAGAAAATGGTTTGTTCATTGCACATACCTATTTTTCTGTACCAATGAATTATCATGATGGAAGAATATTTTTAGAGAACGAAAGCATTAATCCAAAAGTGAAAGAAAATTTTAAGTATTTATCACAAAAAATTGAAGAAAATACTATTTGGAATCCTACAATTAATGAAATGGTAAATCAATATAAAGAATTTCAAAAAGTTATATTTGATTGCGATGAAAATGGATTTATTTTTATTAAAAACACTACAAGTATTACTCAAAGAAACGTAACATAAATGGATTTTTTTTTTACTACAAATAAAGATTGGCTAGAAAAATGGGACAGTTTCTTGCAAGAAACCAATAGAGGTTTGTACAATCAAATTTCTGCTTGGATAAAATCGTATGAAGTATATGGGTTTGATTATGAGTTTCTTTTAGCAACTCAAAACAATAAAATTATTGGCGGTTGTGGTATTGTAATTGCAAAATTTTCTTTTTTCAAATTTTATATAATTCCTTCTGGACCAGTAATTTCTTTAGGAAATGATGACCTTATAGAAGAGTTTGTAGTCAAATTGAAAAATAGAGCTAAAGAAAAAAAATGTTGCTATTTTCAAATAAGTTTACCTTATAATAATGATAATCTAAATTTTTGTGATTATAATTTAAATTCAGTTTCCAATACTAATAGTTATTTTTTGGGAAATATTGGAGTAAAATTTAAGTATGTAATTCCGTTACTTGGGTTTAGAATTGTAGATTTAGTAAAAAACAATACAATTGAAAAAGTTGTAAAAAATTATAGTTCCAATCATAAAAGAAATTTAAATAAAGCGTTGCAAAATAATTTCGAAATAAAATTTGTTACAGCATTAGAAGAAATAAAAGAATGCTACAACTGTTTTGAAATGAATGCTCAAGAAAAAGGTTATCCACTAAGAACTTTTAATTCTATTAAATATACGTTAATAGAATATATTGATAAAGATTATGCTAAAATTGTATCTTGCAATTACAATAATAAAATTATTGGAGCATTATATTTAATGAAATGTGGCAACAGACTTACCTATATAAATGGTGGAGTTTTAAAAGAGTTTCAGCATTTAAATGTTTCTAATTTTATGCATAATGCTTTAATAGAATATTCTTTAAATCAAGGTTACCAAAGTTATGATTTATCAGTTGGTGGAAGTAAAGGTGTAGTTAAATTTAAAGAAGGATTTGGGTCAGATTTATTTTTATATACACAAACAAGACATTGGATTTTAAAACCTACAACATTTAAATTATTTACACTATTTGAAAAATACTTAAAACCACGAAAAAAGCAAATTGCTAAGATTTTAATATTTTTGAAAAAAAATAAAAAGTAAATAATAAATAATACCTTTGAAAAATAAATAAGTTAGCAAAGAAGATGAAGTCTCAAGAACAAATAATAGAAACTAATATAAGGCAAAAAGAGTTCTATAACACTAAAAAGAAAAATTTTGCAACTAAAATTTGGTCTTCTTTACGTGAAAAAACGCTAAAAAATATTAGAAAAGACATAGGTATTCTTAATCAGTCTTATGAATTACATCAAGAATGGTTTGGCAATTTATCAAGTAAAAAAGTACTAGATTTAGGATGTTTTCAAGGAAATCAATTGTCTATGCAGTTGGCTCAAAATGCTAAACAATATGTTGGAATTGATTTAAGCGATGTTGCAATAAAAAAATTAAGCGATAGAATTGCACATATTCCTTCAGCCAAAGCACTTGCTGTTGATTTTTTAACTGAGGATTTTGAAGAAAAAGATTTCGATTTAATATATGCATACGGAGTTTTGCATCATTTTCCAAATGTAGATTTATTGATAAATAAACTCAATGATAAATTGGCAATTAATGGGGAAATAATTAGTTACGATCCATTAGAAACTAGTATTCCAATAAAAATAATTAGAGCTATTTATAGACCATTTCAATCTGATGCAGATTGGGAATGGCCATTTACAAAAAAAACAGTTTATAAATTTCAAAAAGCATTTAATGTTACAGAACGAAGAGGAATTTTAGGTAAATCTAAATGGTTTTTTCTAGTTAGTTTATTGCCTTTCTCTGATGAGAAGAAAATTTCAATTGGACAAAAATGGCATAAAAAAGATTGGGAAAACTCAACTAAATCTGATGCTACTTTGTTTTCTTGTATGCACGTTACAATGTTAATGAAGAAAAAATAAATACTTTTTTATAATGAAGATAGATAATAAAGATTTTTGGGAAAAAGACGATATAATTGCTACACAACGGTTAAAAAAAATTTCCGATTTTGAGCAATCAATGTTAGAAAATGCAAAAAGTAGATATAAAGAATTTGGAGAAATAAAAAATATCAAAATCTTTGGATGTGGTTCTGGAAGAGAAATAGAATCTATTGCCGAATATTATAAACCATCAAGAATTGTTGCATCAGATATATCTGAAAACATGATAGTTAAATGCAATGAAAATTTAAAATTATGGAATATAGACGCTTTTACAGAAACTTTAGCTGGTAATGCTAAAGATTATAACTCAGTTACAAACTCATTTGAACTTGTAACAATTTTAAATAGTATGTTAACCTATGTTCCTAATTATGAAGATAGAATTTTAATTTTTAAAAATTCTTTTAATGCACTTAAAAATAATGGTGTAATTATAGGAACAGTTCATAATCAAGAAGGTGCAACAGCCAAAACATTATATTTTAAAGCAAGAACATTCTTTTCTTTTATATTAGGAAAAAAAGTAGGAAATAGAACCACGGGTTTTAACGGCTTTAAAGTTTCTGGATATTATTACAGTAAGAAACAATTAAATTTAGATCTTGAAACTTCTGGATTTACATCCATCGAAATCAATTCATTATCAGAATTTTATTTAAAACATGGTGTAAACTATAATAGTAAAAAAGGATATAATAATTTAATATTTATTGCTTCTAAAAAGTAAATTTTGAAAAAACTACATAATTTTACTTTGATTATTTGCACTTATATGCGACCAATTGCATTAGTAAAGTTGTTAAATTCTGTTGCATTTCAGTCTGTTTATCCAAATGAAATTATTATCGTTGATGGTTCTACTAATGATGAAACTAAATTAATATTAGAAAAAAATAAATTTCTAAATTTAGAATATTTTATAGTATCCGATAGTGATAGAGGATTAACAAAACAACGAAATTTTGGTATTGAAAAAGTTAATAAAGACTCTGAAATAGTATGTTTTCTTGATGATGATACTGTTTTAGAACAAGATTATTTTCAAGAAATTCTCGAAACTTACACCGTTTATCCAAAAGCAATTGGTGTTGGCGGATACATTATAAACGAAGCCAATTGGAAAGAAGTTGGTATGCAATATAAACCAACTAATAAAGAATATTATTATGATGGTTGGAAAAGAAAAGATGGCACTCGATTTATTTTAAGAAAAATTTTAGGTTTAGATAGTAATAAACCTCCTTGTTTTATGCCTGAGTTTTCTCATGGAAGAAGTGTAAGTTTTTTACCTCCATCTGGAAAAATTTATAAAGTAGAACAATTTATGGGTGGAGTTTCTTCATTTAAAAAAGAAATTTTTAGTAATTATAAATTCTCAACATACTTTGAAGGTTATGGTTTATATGAAGATGCCGATTTTACTTTAAGAATTTCTAAATTTGGTGAGTTGTTTGTAAATACATCAGCAAAACTTAGCCATTATCATGATAACTTTGGAAGACCAAATCAATACCATTATGGCAAAATGGTGATAAGAAATGGTTGGTATGTATGGCGAGTAAAATATCCAAACCCAAGTTTATTAAACAGATTAAAGTGGAATTTAATTGCATTACTTTTAACATTATTAAGATTTAGTAATTGTTTTTCAAAACCAAATAAGAAAAAAGCATTTACAGAATCGATTGGTAGAATAGTAGGTTGGTTAAGTTTATGGTTTAACAAGCCAAAAATAGAAAACGAATGATTTTTTGTATTATAACACATGTTGTTCACTCTAAAAATGAAAAAGGATATTTCGCTTATTCTCCTTATATTAACGAAATGAATATTTGGTTAAAATATGTAGACAAAGTAATTATTGTTGCGCCATTAGAGAATTTTAATCAAACAGACATTCACAATCACTACTTACATTCTAATATCGAATTTATTTCAATAGCAAAATTTAATTTAAAATCTATAAAAGGAATTTTAAATAGTATTATAAAAATTCCGAATATTGCCTATACAATTTATAAAGCAATAAATGTAAGCAACCATATACATTTACGATGTCCAGGAAACATTGGTTTAATTGCAAGTGTAGTTCAAATGTTTTTTCCTTCTAAAAATAAAACTGCTAAATATGCAGGAAATTGGGATCCAAATGCCAAACAACCTTTAAGTTATAAACTTCAAAAAGCACTATTAAGCACTACTTTTTTAACAAAAAAAATGCAAGTTTTAGTCTATGGCGAATGGAAAAATCAAACTAAAAATATAAAACCTTTTTTTACAGCTACATATAAAGAAAGTGAAAAAACAGAAACTTTACCAAAAGATTTCAGCAACATCATAAATTTTATTTTCGTTGGTTCATTAACAGTTGGTAAGCAACCACTTTATGCATTAAAAATAATAGAATTAATAAGTAAAGAAATTAAAGTTTCGTTATCAATTTATGGTGAAGGTGAGCAAAAAAGTACAATTGAAGATTATGTAAAACTAAATAATTTATCAAATATAGTTTCTTTAAAAGGAAATACAACACGAGAAAATCTTATTGAAGTTTATAAAAAAAGTCATTTTTTGATATTACCATCTAAAAGTGAAGGTTGGCCAAAAGTTGTTGCAGAAGCCATGTTTTGGGGTTGTTTACCAATTGCAACACCAGTTTCTTGTATTTCTAATATGTTGAATAAAAGTAAACGTGGATTATTACTTACTTTAAATATCGATCAAGATTTAAATAATATTAAAGATTTGATTAAAAACGAATCAGTTTATATTAAAAAAGTAAATAATGCAATAATTTGGTCAAGAAATTACACAACAGATAAATTTGAAACTGAAATTAAAAAACTTTTACACTAATGCGAATTCTTCAAATAATAGATTCATTAGAAGTTGGTGGAGCAGAAAAGATGGCTGTTAACTTTGCAAAATCTCTTTCAACTGAAATTGAATTTTCTGGAATTGTTGTTACAAGAAAAGAAGGAATTTTAAAAAAAGAGTTAATCAATAAAAATAATTATTTTTTTTTAGAAAAAGTTAAAACATTTGATTTTAAAGCACTTTATAAACTTAAACATATTTGTAAAAAAAATAAAATAGAATATTTACAAGTACATGGAACTTCTTTTTTTATAGCAGTTCTTTTAAAATTAATATATTCAAAAGTTAAAATTTTATGGCATGATCATTCTGGTGCTAGAGCAAAAGAAACCATCTTTAACAATAAAATATTATGGTTGTTTTCCTTTTTCTTTAGTGGAATAATTGTTGTAAATAATGAGTTAGAATCTTGGGCAAAAAAGAATTTAAATTGTAAAAAAATTATATATCTGCCCAACTTTACAACTATTAAAAATAATGAAAAAGTAGAAACTATACTTTTAGGAAATGATGATAAAAAAATAGTTATTTTGGCCAATTTAAGAAACCCTAAAAATCATTTATTACTTATTGAAGTTGCTAAATTAAGTGTTAAAAAATTTCCTGATTGGAGTTTTCATTTTATAGGAAAAGATAATAATGATCGATATTCTGATAAATTAAAATTAGAGATTAAATTAAATAATTTAGAGAATACAATTTTCTTATATGGACAAAAAAATGATACAAGTGCTATTTTAAGTCAAGCTACAATATGTGTTTTATGCTCTTTATCAGAAGGTTTGCCAGTATCAATACTAGAATACGGATTGTTTAAAAAACCAGTAATTAGCACTAATGTTGGGCAAATTAACTTAATTATTAAACACAACGAAAACGGATTTTTAGTAGAAAGTAACAACGTTAAACAATTTTATAATTCACTATCGCTATTAATTGACAATAAAGAATTAAGAACTAAATTTGGAGAGAAATTACATCAAACAATTCATGAAAATAATTCTGAAAAAATTATTATAAAAAAATATTTATCTTGGATAAATAACAACTAATGAAAAAAGAAGTATTAAATTATATTTTATTGGTTTCAATACATATTGTATTGGGTTTAGTTATTTATGCTAACACTTTTTTTTCTAAAATTTATTCTTTGTTGATTTTGTTATTAGGTTTTTATTTTATTATTAAAACTAAAAACAAAAATAATGAAGTTTTACTAGCAGCAGCTTATGTTGTTGGAAGTGAGGTTTTTCTAAGAATGACCGATGGTAATCCTCTTCATGAATTTTCAAAATATTCGGTTATAATTTTTATGTTAATGGGAATGGTTTACAGCGGATTTTCAAAAAATGCTGTACCATACTGGATATTTTTATTATTATTAGTTCCAGGTATAATAATAGGAGCAACATCATTAGGTATAAATGCTAATGTCAGAAAAGCTATTGCATTTAATATATCGGGATCTTTGTGTCTAGGAATTGCAGCTTTATATACTTTTAAACGTAAAATTACAATTCAAGAAGTTAATAATTTGCTATTAGTAATGGGATTGCCAATTATTTCTTGTGCTACTTATTTATTTTTATTCACTCCAAAAATTAAAGATGTTTTAACTGGAACTGGTTCTAATGGTGCTCTTTCTGGTGGTTTTGGACCAAATCAAGTGGCAACTGTACTTGGACTTGGTATGTTTATTTTTTTTACAAGAGTAATATTTAATTCTAAAGAAAAAATATTATTTATTTTAAATCTTTTTTTAGCATTATACATTAGTTACAGAGGAATGTTAACCTTTTCTAGAGGCGGAATGATAACAGGTTTTTTAATGATTATTATATATGTATTTATAATTTATATAAATTCCAAAAACACAAGTAAAATTAAATTAAATTACATTATTGGTTTTGTTTCAGCTATGATGATTTTAATATGGTCTTATACATCCTATAAAACTGATGGATATATTGATAAAAGATATGCTAATCAAGATGCGTCTGGTAGAACTAAAGCTGATAGATTTACTGGAAGAGGTGAAATTGCTAACGAAGAATTAGATATGTTTTTGGACAATCCTTTTTTGGGCGTTGGCGTTGCAATGGGTACACAAATTAGAACAGAAAAAAGAGGAATGACTGATAATTTCGCATCTCATAATGAACTAACAAGATTACTTGCAGAGCACGGTTCACTTGGTATAATTGCACTAATTATTCTATTTTTTACACCACTATTTTTATATTATGATAATAAAGAAAATATTTTCTTATTATGTTTTTTGTCCTTTTGGCTTTTAACTATTAATCATGCTGCAATGAGAACAGCATCACCTTCTTTTATTTATGCACTTGCATTATTAAAAATTAAATTTACAAATGAAGAAGAAACAATTGATATACATAGGAAATAAATTATCAATTCATGGTAATACAGCTACTTCTATTGAGACTTTAGGACAATTTCTTGAAAAAGAAAAGTTTAAAATAATTTATGCTTCCTCAAAAAAGAATAAAGTTTTAAGGTTGATAGATATGATTTTTACAACTTTAAAATATTTTAAAAAATCTTATTATTTATTAATTGACACCTACAGCACACAAAATTTTTGGTATGCATTAATAATTAGTCAATTATGTAGAGTTTTAAAGTTAAAATATATAGCAAAACTTCATGGTGGAGATTTACCTAACAGATTAATTAAATCACCATTTTACTGTGATTTAATTTTTAAAAATGCCTACAAAATTTCAGTGCCTTCTAAATATTTAGAAGAAGCATTTTCAAAAAAATATTTAAATAATCTAGTTTACATTCCCAACACCATAGAAATTAACAACTACCCATTTCTAGAAAGAAAAATTTTAGAACCTAAATTATTATGGGTAAGGTCTTTTTCAAAAATATATAATCCTAAAATGGCAATTGATGTTTTGGCCAGTTTAAAAAAAGAATTTCCCAACGCTCAACTTACTATGGTTGGACCAGACAAAGAAAATATTCTAGAAAATTGTAAAAAATATGCCCAAAGTTTAAATGTAAATGTTAGGTTTTTAGGAAAATTATCTAAAGAAGATTGGGTTTCCTTGTCTAAAGAGTATTCAATTTTTATAAATACAACTCATTTTGACAATACTCCAGTTAGTGTAATTGAAGCAATGGCTTTGGGAATGCCAGTTGTTTCTACAAATGTTGGCGGAATTCCTTTTTTATTAAACAATTCTGTAGATGCAATTTTAGTAAATGATAACGATACTGATGCAATGGTTTCTGCAATAAAAAATTTGATTTTAAATCCAGAATTTGCCTCCTCAATTACAATAAATGCTCGAAAAAAAGTAGAAGCTTTTGATTGGGAAATTGTTAAATTAAAATGGATTGAAATTTTACAATAGTTGTTGCTATCTCTAATATTTTATTAACTTGCGTAAAATAATTAGAAATTACCAATGAATAGTAGCAAAAAAATGCATTTCGAAATCTCAGAACGAAAAGTTCTCTTAAAGATTTTTGATGTAATTTGGGTTTTATTTATTTTATACAGTGTAAGTGCAATTTTCGAATTTAATTACTTTACTTTTTCGGCATCTAATTATTATTGGACATTACTGTTAGCCATTTACATCAATATATTTGGTTCTGTTTTTGAAATGTATAATCTTCAAGTTGCAAGTAATCAGTTTCAAATTATTAGAAGTATTATTTTAACCACTTGTACAGTTGTTTTAGTTTATCTTTTAACTCCAATTTACACTCCAGAATTACCCAATAATAGATTGCAAATATTATATTTTTTTATTGCAATTATCCTATCTTTATTGAGTTGGCGAATTTTTTATGTAAAATTTTTAGCATCACACAGGTTTGTAAAAAATGCAATAATTGTATGCGATAAAGAACAACTTCAAGAATTGGTAAACGGTATTGAAAAAGTAGATCCGCATTATAAATTTATTGGTTTTGTAAATTCTGATAGCGATGATAGTTTTAAAATTACAATAAAAAATATTAAAAATATTAAAAAAGAAGATTTAGAAAAATATGTACGCAACAATTCTATTTCAGAAATTGTAATTGCATCACAAAAAACAGAAGGAATAACAGTAAGTTTATACAATCAACTAATTAATTTACTAGAAAACGGATTTATAATTAGAGAATATACTCAAGTTTACGAAGCCATTACTCAACGAATTCCTGTGCAATATGTTTCAAGAGATTTTTACAGATATTTCCCATTTAGTAGAAGTAATCAAAATCATTTATACCTTTTAGTAACAAGAATTATCGAAATAATTTTTTCAATAATAGGTTTAAGTTTTGGATTATTGCTTTTTCCAATAATTCTAATTGGAAATTTATTAGCCAATAGAGGTTCACTTTTTTACACTCAAGAACGTGTAGGAAAAAATGGCGAAGTTTTCGAAATTTACAAATACCGAACTATGGTAAAAAATGCCGAAAAAAATGGTGCAGTTTTTTCAACTTCTGGCGACACTAGAATTACACCTTTTGGTAAATTTATGCGTAAAACTAGAATGGATGAATTTCCTCAGTTTATAAATATTTTAAAAGGCGATATGGCAATTATAGGACCAAGACCAGAACGTCCAATTTTTGTAAATGAAATTGCCGAAGTAATGCCTTTTTATGAAACTAGACATGTAGTAAAACCTGGTTTAACAGGTTGGGCACAAGTAAATTATTCCTATGGCGATTCTATTGAAGATAGTTTGGTAAAGTTGCAATATGACTTATATTATATAAAACACAGAAGTATTTTTCTTGATATTAATATCTTTATAAAAACCTTTAGTACAGTATTATTTTATAGAGGTCAATAATTTTAAATTGCTTTTTTACCAAGATAAAGTTTCCATAAAATATAAAAATTAGCAAGTATAAAAGGAATTACTAAAATTAAATGCGGTTTGTTTAACATAATTATTACATAAGCAATCAAAAATAAAACAACTGTTATTAAACAATATTTAAACCATTTTAAACTCTTAATAAATGGTAAAAATAAACACAATGGATTAAATAACAAAGCATTATAATTCCATAGAAGTTCTTTGTGAAACGAGTAAAATCCTACCAAACAAAAGAACAAACCAAACAATCCAAGTATAAATAAATAAGATAAGTTAAGTATTTTATTGTTTAATAAAACCAAAATCAATAATAGTAAACTAACAAAATAAATACTATTAAAGAATGAAAATTTTTCTTCTACAGTTGTGTTTTTTATAACATTTTCTGTTTTATAAACTAATGGTTTTCCACTAATATTAGCTTTATCTAAACTATGCAATAATTCTATTGGAAGAAATAGTTGTTCAGCATCTTTATCAGTTTTAGAACCAAAAATGATATTTATTCCCAATTTATACCAAAAATGATTTTCAAAATAAGGATATAAAACTGTTCTATATGAAATTGTAGTATCATCAACTTTTGCAATTAGTTTCTCTCCAATTGTTTCATTA
>JAYVKR010000270.1:0-4502 GCA_043768185.1 Flavobacterium sp. | reverse complement strand
CCAGAAAACTTCGGTTTCCCGATTAGAATGAGCTATTTTTAGAATTACAGGTTGTATTTCACTATTAAAGTTTTTAGTCAAATATATTTTACTGTTCGTTTTTGGGTAAATAAAATCCATTGAAGGAGTAAGTGTTCCTGCACAATCACTTCTGTAAGGAGGCAAAGGCAAATAATCGACATGTTGGCTTTTGTAATACCATTCCATTACGGGAGGTAATACAAACCATTTTTTAGTCACGATATTTTCCACATTCTCGCAACTGCTGTTTACTCTATATTTTTCCGTTTTATCTAAATGTACGGTTTTGTGATACGGACAAATGGAAGTTGTTTTCCCTTTTAGTGGAACATACTGTTTTATTTTTGGACAATCTTCTTGTGCTAAATGACCGCTAAGTTTGCAAACGTCTACTTCTGTCAAATCTAATAAAGGTGTGTCGAACCATTTTTGTCTTGGTAACAAATTAAATACATCAAACAAAATAGGAGCAGCACTGGTAACTCCAGTCAACGTTGGTCGTCCTTCTCCCGAAGCATTTCCTACCCAAACGCCAACTACATATCTAGAATTTGTTCCAATTGCCCAAGCATCGCGATTGCCAAAACTGGTTCCTGTTTTCCAAGCTAATTCTAATGATGAGTCGTAAAATTTCCAAGCTTCGTCGCCTTCTGGTCTGTTTACTTCTTTCATTGCGTTGTAGGTTAAATAAATAGAACCTGCGCCAAGTATGGTTTTTTGATAACTTTCGTCGCCATAATCTTGAATGAAATCGTTTTTATAATTTAATTCGGCAAATTCTTGTGCTCTATATTTTCCTTTAGATTGATTAAAATAATTTATTGTTGACGATAAGTTAGAATAGGTTCGACATAAATCCCAAAGATTACTTTCTGCACCACCAAGAATTAACGATAATCCATAATGATTTGGATGCTTGTTGACATTTTTAAGTTTAAATTTTTGTAATA
This sequence comes from Flavobacterium sp., assembly GCA_043768185.1. Lineage (GTDB taxonomy): Bacteria > Bacteroidota > Bacteroidia > Flavobacteriales > Flavobacteriaceae > Flavobacterium. Next base: position 3,531 of record JAYVKR010000270.1, on the reverse strand, counting down.
TTTCATAAAAATTATTCACGCCATGTTCTTGCAACATTAAAACTGCTGGAATATTTAAAGATCTTGATAACGCTCGTTGTGCTGGAACTGCACCATCAAAAGTTAAATTAAAATTTTGAGGTGAATATCCAGAAATTTGGGTTGGAATATCGGCAACCAATGTGTTGGGTAAAATTTCGCCATCATCAAGCATTGAAGCAAACAATAATGGTTTTAAAATACTTCCTGTACTTCTTGGTGCACCAATAATATCTACATCTTTATCATGATCTTTATCTGTTGGAGAATTGCCTACATAACTAATAATATTACGGTTTTGAATGTCAATTACAATTATTGCCAAGTTGTGCACTTCATTTTGCTTGTATTGATTGTAATATTGATTTGCAATTTGATTTACTCTATTTTGCAACGAAATATCAATTGTAGTTTTAATTCTTTTTCCTTCCTCAGATTTAGCAATTCGCTGAAGCAAATGTTGAGCAGTTTGCGGAATTACATAAGGTTTTTGAGGCAAAGGTTCGGTTAAAGCCAACTCATAAGTTAATTTGTCTATAATTTTATCATTATATAATTTTTGCAAAAGTAAATCACGTTTTTTTAGCAATTTCTCTTGATTTTTTCCGGGATAAATTAAACTTGGAGCATTTGGTAAAACGGCTAATGTTGCACTTTCTGCCCACGAAAGTTGATGTGCTTGCACACCAAAATAACGCCAAGATGCCATTTCTAATCCTACCACATTTCCGCCATAAGGTGCGTGTGCTGCATATAATTCTAAAATTTTTTCTTTAGAATGCCGAAATTCTAATCGTGTAGATAAAATGAGTTCTATAACTTTTTCAAAATAGCTGCGTTTTTTATTTTTTCTAGATAAGCGAATTACTTGTTGCGTTAATGTGCTTCCGCCACGAACTACTTTTCCTGCAGATTGATTTTGCTGAATTGCTTTTACCATTGCAACTGGATTAAAGCCAAAATGTTTATAGTAATGTTCGTCTTCAAAATAGACAATGCATTTTTTAAACTTGTCTGGAATACTGTCGTTGGCAGGAAAACGCCATTGTCCGTCGCTGGCAATTTTAGCACCAAGAAGTTCACCATCGTTACTTTCTATAACTGTAGAATAGGGTTCTACAAATAATGTTCTTGGTAACGAAAAATAATAAATCACTAAAAGAATAAATCCTATAATGGATTTCTTTTTATTGTTTTTTATGTAGTTTGAGATGCGTTTAAAAAGTATTTGAAAATTTTCAATTATTGATTTTAAACTAAATCTTTTTAATAAGTTCATTTTGAATTGTTATCCTAACAGGTTTTTTTAACCTGTTAGGTATGTTTATTTAGTTATCGTTTTAAAACCTAACAGGTAAAAATAACCTCTTAGGATATTTCAAATAATTTTATAATTAAAAATCGAAATTATTAATATCTTCAATTAAACCATTGTATTTTATCTTATTTAAATTATGATAAAATATAAAATTTTCAATACCTCCAAAAAGTTCTAAAATATATTCTTTTTCAAGATTTGTTTCTTTATTTAAAATATAAGCTTTGTATGAAGAGTGTATATAATCTTTAAAATCTTCTGTAAATTTATGCTTTAATGGATTTAGATGAATATAAACTATAAGTTGTCTAAGATATTCCTCATTTTCAACTCTGTTTCTTTGTGGATGTTCTTGAAATAAACTTCCTTTTCTATCGTAAGCTTTATTGATACTTTTAGAATAAGAATTAAATAAATTTGAAAAAGGCAGATGTATTTTTTCTTGATATTTTTCTGGTAATTCTTGTTTTTCTTTAATTTTTAATGCAATATGAAAATGATTTTTTAAAAGACAGTATGCATAAATATCGCATATAGGCAAAAGATATTTTTTTAATAATTGTAGAAAATAAAAATAGTTTTTGTCTTCTAAAAAGATATTTTCTAGATTGTTACCTCTGTTGTAAAAATGATAAATTACACCAGCTTCAAAAATATCATTCTTCATATTATATCAATTTTCGTTATCCTAAAAGGTTTTTTTAACCTGTTAGGTATACTGTTTTATATTTTATTTGAAAATTATTTTTCTTCTTAAATATCTAACAGAGTAAAAAACCTATTATGTAGAATATTATTATTTTATTTTAATATTCTTTTCAAATACCTAACAGAGTAAAAACCAATTATGTAGAATATTATTATTTTATTTTGATATTCTTCTCAAATACCTAACAGAGTAAAAACCTATTATGTAGAATATTATTATTTTATTTTGATATTCTTCTCAAATACCTAACAGGTTAAAAAAAACCTGTTAGGATATAAAAACCTGTTAAGATAAAAACTATTTTACAACTTCAACCCATTGGCCTTTAGTTCGAGCTAGAAAATCGTTGTCGTACATTGCTTCGCATTGCAAACCTGGAAGATAATAACTACCCAAATAAGATGCGTTTAACAAAATTTTAAACTTGCGCGTTTCATTGGCTTTTAGTCCAAAATAATGATTGGCTCTGTCGTCTCGAATGTCAATATAATCGGCAATGTTGCTGGTTGCATCACCAAAATCTGTGTAACGCGTATTTACAATTTCAAACCCAGAAGGTAAAATTTGCGAAAGTGCAATGTTATCTACATATTCATTTTTACCGTTTTTAAGTGTTACTTCGGCAATAAATTCTGTTCCTTGCGCTATTTTAGTAACCGAAATTGTGTTGCCTTTTCTGTCTTTAAAAAGCACACTCGCAGTTAAATTATTTTGAATAACTTGCTCATTTCCAACAGGAAGAATTCCAGAATTTAAAACTCGAATAAAAATAGTGTTGTTTTTATTATTTTTAATTGTAATAGTATTTGAACCAGTTTTAATAGCCAAATCTCGTTGAGAAATTGTTTTGTTGGTATTAATTACAATTGCTTTTCCACCATTAGAATATTGAATATTTACTCCTTTACTTCCGTTGGATTTTGCAAATTTAGACATGGCATACAATCCGTAAGCTGTAGTTTGCGTACTCATCCATTCGTTACTAGAAAGATTTTTAGCCAGTTTAGTTGCCATTGTAAATGCCTTAGCTTTTTGTCCTAATAGCACCAAAGTTTCTAATGCCATAGCACGATTTCTATCGCTTGAACCATAATAATAGTAATAACCATTTTCTGATTCTTCATCGATTTTAGCTTTACTTAATAATGCTAAACCTGCAGCATTTTGTTTAATTATGGCATAACTTGCAGCCAAACGAAGTTTACTTTCGTTAGAAATTCCAACCGTTTCGCGTAATCTATTCATAGAAGCCAAATCGGCTGAACCTGAAATTGCCAATGTATAAAGTCGATATGCTTGTGCAAAATCATTTCCGTTTCTGTTTTCAAATCGCCATTGTTTTGCTAATTTTTGTTGATAGGAAATCCATTTTACTTTAAAATTTATTGGTAAAACATATCCTTTTTTCTCGGCTTCAATTAAAAAATGTCCAGCGTAAGATGAACCCCAATCATCAGCATCGGTATTGCCTTGCCAATAAGAAAAT
>JAYVKR010000269.1:0-4189 GCA_043768185.1 Flavobacterium sp. | reverse complement strand
AGAAGAAATTAAAGTATTATTTTTAGCAAATACTATGGTGTTAGATTTTGTGTGTTTACAAATTTTTGAAGCAAATAGTAAATCATCTACTTCTTGATTTGTAGGTACAGTTATTGTAACGTATTTTAACGACTGTTTAGTATCTGTAGTGTTGTTTTTATCTTGAACTAAAATTCCGTTAAGGCAAGTACGAAGTTGTTTTACAGGCAACTCAACTTCTTTTAGAATTAAAATAATTCTGTTTTTCTTTTCAGATAAAATTGCAATAGCTTTTTCATCATAATTTGGTGCAATTACAACTTCGCAAAAAAGTGAATTTATTTCGGTTGCAGTTTCGGTGTCAATTGTTCCATTTGCAATTAAAACTCCACCAAATGCTGATGTTGAATCGCAAGCTAAAGCAGCCAAATAAGCTTCTTTCATAGAATTTCTAGTTGCCAAACCGCAAGCATTGTTATGTTTTAAAATTGCGAATGTAGCTTCGTTGCATTGCAACGTATCTTCCGTATTTTTAAATTCTGCAATTAAATTCACAGCAGCATCAACATCCAATAAATTGTTATAAGACAATTCTTTACCATGCAATTTTGTAAACATAGCATCGAAATCGCCAAAGAAAAATCCTTTTTGATGCGGATTTTCTCCATACCTTAAAACTTGACCATTGTCAATACTAGTTTTTAAAATAGTTTCATCAACATTAAAATAATTAAAAATTGCAGCATCATAATGTGATGAAACGTGAAAAGCTTTTGTTGCCAAAAGTCTTCTTTGTTCAAGCGTTGTAGTTCCATTTCCTTCAACAATCATGTCAAGAAACAAACTATATTCGTTCACAGATGCAACAATTACAGTATCATTAAAATTTTTAGCTGCAGCACGAATTAACGAAATACCACCAATATCAATTTTTTCAATAATTTCACTTTCGCTTGCGCCAGATTGAACCGTTTTTTCAAACGGATATAAATCTACAATAACAACATCAATTTGCGGAATCTCAAATTCGTCCATTTGTTGCACATCACTTTCGTTGTCTTGACGATTTAAAATACCGCCAAAAATTTTAGGATGCAATGTTTTTACTCTTCCGCCAAGAATTTCTGGAAACGAAGTAACATCTTCAACAGGAACAACCGGAATTCCTAGATTTTTAATAAATTCTTCTGTTCCGCCAGTCGAGTAAATAGTGACATTTTGCTGGTGAAGTTGCTTAACAATTGGCTCCAAACCATCTTTAGAAAAGACAGAAATTAATGCCGATTTAATACTTTTAGTCGTGCTCATTATGTGTGTAGTTAAGCACACAAAAGTAGTTTTTTTAATCTGAATTAATTTTAATTTTCAGCAGAATTTAATTCAATATAAGTATTATTTTTTATTTTTTTGACAACGAATGGCTTGGGCTTTTTTACTAACCATTTTCCTGCTTTTCGCTATATTTTTATACCTGACAGGTTTTTAAAACCTGTCAGGTATAAAAGATACCGCTTCAAACGTAGTTCACTGAACTCATGTGAAAATAAAAGTTATGTGAAGTAATCAGGGTTAAATAATATTTGTATTGAATATCTGTAACATTTGTTTCATTATAATTACTAATACCTTAAATTTGAACAAAGAAAAAAATTGCAATGTTAGTATATTTAAGATTATTAAAAGAAAGTTTCACTTTTGCAATGAACGCTTTGCGAACCAATAAGTTACGAACTTTACTTTCGTTGCTTGGAGTAACAATTGGAATATTTTCAATAATTGCAGTGCTTGCTGCGGTAGATTCATTAGACCAAAAAATTAAAAAAAGTTTAAGTAGTTTAGATAAAAACACCATTTATTTAACGGCTCAATCTTTTGGACCATCAGAAATTCCTAGATGGAAACGAGAGCAATTTCCCAATGTAAATTATGAAGAATACCAATATCTTAAAAACAATTTACCAGACGCACAACAACTTGCTTACCAAATATTTACAAGAGCAGAAATTATAAAACACGAAACAAAATCGGTAAGTTCTGTAAATGTAGTTCCAGTTTCTCAAGAATTTATAGACATTCAAGGATTAGAATTTAGAGAAGGACGATTTTACAACGAAGCCGAATCTAATTCTGGTACAGCAGTAATCGTAATTGGAGATCAAATTGCCAACAGTCTTTTTGAAAACGTAAATCCAATTGGCAAACAAGTTAGAATGTATGGTCAAAAATTTACAGTAATTGGAATTCTAAAAAAACAAGGCGCAGGATTATTTGGCGATAGTAATGACACCTCAGTTTTTATTCCAGTAAATTTTATTAGAAAAATGTTTGGCGACAACAACGATTCAATGTTGCCAGTAATTGTAATAAAACCATCAAAAGGAATAGATATGGAAGCTTTTAAAGCTGATATTTCACAAAAACTACGCACAATGCGAGGTGTAAAAACTGCCGAAATAGACAATTTTTTCATTAATGTTTTTTCTGGATTTACCGATTTTCTTGACGGAATAATTAGTAGTATGAACGCTGGTGGATGGATGATTGCAGGATTTTCACTTTTAGTTGGAGGTTTTGGAGTTGCCAATATTATGTTTGTTTCTGTAAAAGAACGCACCAATTTAATTGGAATTCAAAAATCGCTTGGTGCAAAAAACAGATTTATTCTTTTTCAATTCCTGTTTGAAGCTATAATTCTTTGTATCATTGGTGGTTTAATAGGAATAATTCTCGTTTGGTTAATAGCAATTGTACTCACCAAAGTACTAGATTTTGATTTTGTTTTAAGCTTTTTCAATATATGTTTGGGTACAGGTTTAGCAGCAGTAATTGGTTTAGTTTCTGGAATATTACCTGCAATTTCTGCGTCTAAATTGGATCCTGTTGAAGCTATTCGTAGTGGAATGTAGGATTTAGTTATGTGGTTTTAAGTTGGAAATTAAAAATATTCAATTCTCAATAATTCCTGATAAATTTATCAAATAGAATTCTTTTTTCATCCCATTTTATAAGATTGAAATTGTAATATTGATTTGTCATTTTATAATGTAATACTGTATCTTCCTCTTGTGTTGATAGTCTAATTATATATGTTGGAATTTTGATTTGATACAGGAATTTTAGAAATAATTTATCATTAATAGTGTCTCTTTGAGATGAAATAACTAAAATTTGACTGTTTTTATTCTTAATCATTACATTTTCATTTATAAATTGTTCGATACAATTTTTAGGTAACTTTAATATATCTTTTGGTTGTAAATTAATAAATTTTGGAATAGTTTCATTTTTTAAACCTGTTCCACAATATGCAATTTTTTTTTCTTGTCCATAATAATAAATATCTCCATTTATGTCAATTAATAAATTACTTTCTATCGAAACTCCATTTGGTTCATACGGCAGAGGTATTTTTAATGAATCAAGTTTTTCTCTTTGTTTTTTCTTTTCGAACGAAATAATATATGGTTTGTTAAGGTTTTTATTTTTATAAATTATTTTTTCTTTTTTTTCAGAACAATTAGATAATAACCCCAAAAACAATATATAAATTAAATTTTTCATAAAGAAAATTTAAAATAAAGATATAAAAAAAGCGCAAATAAAATTTACGCTTTTAAAAATATTTTTTTAAAAAAACCTACCTAACATTATCATTCAAAATCAAATCAAGGTATAAATTAATTTTATCTTTTAACTCTTTTCTTGGTGTTATAAAATCTAAAAATCCGTGTTCTAATAAAAATTCTGAAGTTTGAAATCCTTCTGGTAATTCTTTTCCTGTAGTGTCTTTTACAACTCTTGGTCCGGCAAAACCTATTAATGCACCAGGTTCGCCAATATTAATATCGCCAAGCATGGCATAAGAAGCGGTTGTTCCACCAGTTGTTGGATCGGTACATAATGAAATGTATGGAATTTTAGCTTCGGCAAGTTGTGCCAATTTAGCTGATGTTTTAGCCAATTGCATTAATGAATAAGCTGCTTCCATCATTCTTGCGCCACCAGATTTTGAAATCATTACAAACGGAACTTTATTTTTTATAGAATAATCTATTCCACGAGCGATTTTTTCTCCTACAACTGCGCCCATTGATCCGCCAATAAAGGCAAAATCCATACAGCAAACTACCAATTCTTTTCCTTTAGATTTTCCAACTCCAGTTCTAACAGCATCTTTTAAATGTGTTTTTTCTTGAGCATCTTTTAATCT
>JAYVKR010000268.1:0-2231 GCA_043768185.1 Flavobacterium sp. | reverse complement strand
AAAACTTTACGATAACCCCATAGAGGTGATAAAATTGACGGTTCCGTTCAACCGGAGTTTCATTGTTGGCTTTTCAAGCCCAACGAAACTCTAGCTTTTGTGCGATGGTTTTTTATGTATTATTTATTTTGATTATAATTTTATTAAATATTTTATTATTGTTTTGTTGGAAGCGAATCAATATATTCTTTGTTGTTGGTGATAATTTTAATTCATCTTTCTTAAATTGAGAGATATAATCTTTATTTTCTGTGATTATATTTCTTAATTCAGTTTGATAAGGATTTAAGCAATTACTTTCGATTTTATAGATTTCGTTTAAATCCTCAACTAAGTCTTTCATTTTTACATTTGCAAGTTTATACCAAGTTAAAAAATTTTTTGGTGTAATTTTTGCACCAAATAACTCAGTAAATAGTGTTTTGAAATCACTTTTAATTTCTTTTACTTCGTTTATGTAGTGATCTTTAAGAATTCTCTTGTTGTTTTTTCTGTCTTGTAAACTATCAATTATCCAATATGTTAATCCTACATTAACTAAAATACTTACTAAACTGATATAATCAGCAGTTTCAAACAAAGCAGATTCTACGTTGCAACAGATGGATATTCCCATATTTTTGATACTATATTATTATCTTCTATTCTATACCAAGGTTCGTGTATTTTAGTAACTACTGGTTTAATTTTTTCTTTCCTTCTGCTTTCCCATTCTAAAAAAGTTTTTTCAAAAATCATTTCTTTCCAATGAGGTTCTTCTATTGAAATTATTTCCACAATATTTTTAACTTTTTCAAGTGTAAAATCATATACTAAATTACCAAAAGCTTCATCTAAAAAAGAAGATGCAAAACCTCCAGTATTATCTAAATCAACATATAATTTTTCATTTTTATTTAATGAATCATAAAATGATTTATTAAGTATTAAATGATAAAATTCTTCTCCTGAATTGTCACTTATTGAACAATGTCTTAATCCAGGATATTCTGTAAAACTATGTAAAATGTTAATTTCCATTTTCTTGTTTTATTTTAAAAATTTTGTTCATACAATCATTATCCATTTCCCATTGATAAAATGTTCCTCTAAATCTTCTAGTTTTTTGTGCAAAAACTTTTGATTTATGTTTACTATCATAACGCAAAATTACATCATTTGTTACAATTATTAGATTTTTGATGTTACCAATTTCATAATTTATTCTAATTGATGGTAATCCTTTATTTCGATTAACCTCTAATGTGTTTGAACCATATTTTTTTTCAAAAGCTCCTGTTAAAATTTCTAAATGAGTTTTGTTTTGAAATAAATCATTTAATTTTTGCCCAAACTTTCTGTAAAGTGTACTTAATATACCAATTCCAACATCTGTAACTGTGAATATAACTTTATCACTTTCATATTTTAAGCCAAATAACCATTGCTTTTTGGTTGTATTTCCCCATTCAATTGAGTTTCCACAAATTTCTAAAATTAGAGTTTTAATTGGTTTACAATGTTTTGTTTCTCCAGTTATTTTAAAAACAACTTTTTTGACTAATTCACTTATTTTTCGGTTATCTTTTTCAAGTAGTTTTCCTGAACCTTTTTCAAAAAATATGAGTTCTGAATTAGATTTTAGTTTTATTTTGTTTCCATTTGAGTCAAACATATTTCCCAAAAAACCTGAATCAATCAAAAAGCTTTTACACCATAAATCTTTTGGATAATTACCTCTAAATAATATATTTTTTGATTTTAAATCGTCTGTAATTGCTGTTAAAACACTTAATGTACCGTAATCTAATAATTTTACTTCTTCAAAGGACATTTCAACATATTTTTGACCTTTAATATTACTAATATTGTCTTTGCTTCTAATTTTGCTATATAATTTTAAAACCTCTTCTGTATTTTCAACAAATCTAAAATCAATAGGTGCAATTATTGCATCTTTAATATTGTAAATTGAATCTTTGTAAGATGCTAATTTTTCAATTTCTGAATATTTTTTATTTCTTTTAATTAAACCTTTTATAGACTTTTTTAAATTAAATTTTCTAAACTTTACACTTTGATAAATTTTCTTCATTTAATAATTTAATTCTTTATTTAATGTATTTTCGTCGTTTTCAGGCAAACTATTGCACAACTAGTAAATATACGAAAGTTCTTGCGTTTTTAACATTTTTTTATGTTGATTGCATTTTCAAATACTTATCAAATATAGAATTATTTTTTTAGATACA
>JAYVKR010000267.1:0-5628 GCA_043768185.1 Flavobacterium sp. | reverse complement strand
AAGTTTAATAAAAGACTTATTCGTCATCAAGCATTCTATAATAATCGTTTACAAATGGCTTGGTTGATTTTGTAATATTTGTAGTTTTAAAATTGATTAGTAATCCTTGAGGAATTTCTAAAATATTCATGTAAGTTAATAATATTGCTTCATGAATAGGTTCAAATTTATCGACTGTTTTTAATTCTACCACAACGCAATCATTAATTAGTAAGTCAAATCGATATTCTTTTTCTAATATTAAATCATCATATTCTATTCTAATCGGAATTTGTTGTTTTACATCAAATCCTTTTTTCAATAACTCGTATTTTAAACATTCTTCATAAATACTTTCTAACAAACCAGGACCAAGTTTTTTGTGAACTCTAATTGCACAACCCACTATTTCATAAGATAATTGTGTTATTTCTTTTTTGGTCATATTTTTATTTTAAACATTAATTTAATTTTTAAAACCATTAAGGTATTAAGGTTCATTAAGTTTTTAATTTATTTTTCTTTTTAAAGTCAATAAATTATTAAGTATTTATAAAGTTTTTAATTTATTTTCTTTTTATAACCATTAAGGAATTAAGGTATATTAAGTTTTTAATTTATTTTTCTTTTTAAAGTCAATAAATTATTAAGTTTTTATAGAATTAATCTTAATTTTTTCTTAATACCTTAATGGTTAAATTATTTTTTGCTAGAAATTAGACCGTTACCAAACTATTAGGTTCCACCAAAACGGCATTTCCATTAACAAAAACAGAAATTTGATTATTTCCTTCCAAAGAAAATTGAGTTACATTATGATTGACAGCCACTTTCAAAATTTGGTTTCTAAAATTGATTTTGAAACTATATCCTTTCCATTCTTTAGGGATTTTTGGTTCAAAATGTAATGTGTCATTTTTTACTCTCATTCCGCCAAAACCTTCTACAATACTCATCCAAGTTCCAGCCATTGAAGTAATATGACAACCTTCTTCAACTTCCTTATTATAATCGTCTAAGTCCAAACGCGATGTTCGTAAATAGAAAGTATATGCCATATCAATTTTGTCTAATTTAGCTGCTTGAATGGAGTGAACGCAAGGCGATAACGAACTTTCGTGAACGGTAAATGGCTCGTAAAAATTGAAATGTTTTTCTAATTCTTCTTTCGTAAAATGATCTTCAAAAAAGTAAAATCCTTGTAAAGTGTCCGCTTGCTTGATGTATGGCGAACGCAAAACTCTATCCCAAGACCATTTTTGGTTGATTGGCCTATGAATTTTATCTAAATCTTTTACTGGAACTAAATCTTTATCTAAAAAGCCATCTTGTTGCAAATAAACATCGTGTTCCTTAGAAAATGGGAAATACATATTGCCAGAAACTTTCTTCCAATCTTGCAATTCAACATCTGATAATTTTACTTTTTCGATAATGCGTTTGTGATCTTGTGGATAATCTAACGATACTTTTTGAATTTGTTCGTGCGTATAATCGATACACCATTTGGCAATATAATTGGTATAAAAATTATTGTTTACGTTGTTTTCATATTCGTTTGGACCAGTAACACCAAGAATCATATACTGATTTTTGTTGGCTGAAAAACTAGCTCTTTGATGCCAAAATCGAGCAATTGCAATTAAAACTTCCAATCCTTTTTCTGGAATATAAGAATAATCGCCTGTATATCTGTGGTAATTAAAAATCGCGAAAGCAATCGCACCATTTCTGTGAATTTCTTCGTGAGTGATTTCCCATTCGTTATGACATTCTTCGCCATTCATTGTTACCATTGGATATAATGCTGCGCCATTTGTAAAACCTAAATTATCTTTTGCATTTTCAATAGCTTTGTCTAACTGATTGTATCTGTAAGTCAATAAATTTCGTGCAACTTGTTGGTCTTTAGTCGCCATATAAAACGGAATGCAATACGCTTCTGTATCCCAATAAGTAGAACCGCCATATTTTTCGCCCGTAAAACCTTTTGGACCAATATTTAAACGAGAATCTTTTCCTAAATACGTTTGATTTAATTGAAAAATATTAAAGCGAATTCCTTGTTGTGCTTTTACATCGCCATCGATGGTAATGTCGCTCATTTCCCAAATTTTTGCCCAAGCAGTAATTTGGTTTAATAAAAGTTGGTTGTATCCTTTTGCTAATGCAGCTTTTATTGCATTTTCTGCACCAGTTTGTGTGTTTTGGTGATTTAGTGAAACGGTGTAACCAGCAATTTTTTGTATGGCACTTTTTTCGCCTTTTGCAACTTGAACATCGTATGAAAATTCTACTTTTTCTTTATTTGTATTAACGTTTGAAGGTTTTATATTTAGATTTTTATCGTTTAACAAAATGCTATTTTGCATAAATGTAGTGGCGATAAAATGCGTTTTAAAAGTTCTTGCAGTTACAAAAGCTTCGTTACCAGAATTTTTTACGTCTAATGGTTCCCAAAATTTTTCTTCCCAATTGGCATCTTCGTTGGTAACTCCTGCATCAATAAAAGGTTTGAAAACTATTTTCGCATCTTTATTAATAGGTGTAATTTCATAGTTTATTACGCCAACTTCATCCAAATCTAAAGATAGAAAACGTTTTACGGTAACTTCTATTTCGGTTCCGTTTTGCAACGTTGCTTCAAAAGAGCGTGTGTAAATTCCGTTTTTCATATTCAATTCGCGACGGAAATTATTCACTTCGGTACAAGTATTTAAATCGAAATTTTCGCCGTTAATTTCAATATCAATTCCAATCCAATTGGGTGCATTTAAAACTTTGGCAAAATATTTAGGATAACCATTTTTCCACCAACCTACTTTGGTTTTGTCTGGATAATAAATTCCGGCAATGTAACTTCCTTGAAAAGTTTCGCCACTATATTTTTCTTCAAAATTGGCTCTTTGTCCCATTGCACCGTTGCCGATACTGAACAAACTTTCAGACGATTTTACTCTTTCTGCATCAAATCCTTCTTCAATGATGGACCAATTGTCTGGTTTTATATAATCTTGGTTCATTTTAATTTAAGTTTAAAAGTTTAGAATTTTAAAAGTTTAAATTGGATTTCTAAATTTGAAATTTCTATTCTCTAAATTCTTTATTCTTTATTCTTTTCTCTTTTTTCTAATTTATCAACGCTTCAATAAACGAAACATCAATAAAAGTGAAATCTTGAAAATTGTACTTTGCTTCGTGCAGGATTTTATCATCTCCAATGCCTACACTTACCATATTGGCTGTGTTTGCAGCTTGAACTCCTGCAACAGAATCTTCAAAAACTATAGAATTTTCACAAGTTGCATTTACTAATTTGGCTGCTTGCAAAAAAACTTCTGGATCTGGTTTTGCGTTGGCAACATCATTTCCGTCTACTATGGCATCAAACATAGAAATTATACCTGTTTTTTCTAAAATTGGTCGTGCGTTTTTACTTGCAGATCCGAGTGCGATTAATTGATTTTTATCTTTTAAATAATGTAAAACTGGTAAAACGCCAGATAATAATTCGGATTGATCCATATTGACTAAGTAAGATAAATAATCTTCATTTTTTTGAATTAGCCATTTGTTTTTGTCTTCTTGTGATGCTGTAACGTTTCCTAATTCCAAAATAATATCTAGCGAGCGAACTCTAGAAACTCCTTTTAAATCTTCGTTGTGTTCTGGTGTAAATTCAATACCAAGTTCTTGAGCTAATTTTTGCCACGCCAAAAAATGATATTTTGCTGTGTCAACAATTACGCCATCGAGGTCGAATATGAAAGCTTTTTTATTCATTAATAATAATTTTCGATTCATCGTTAATGGTTAGTGAAATAATTCCTGCAAGAATCATAGAAGAACCACCAATTAAAAGTGCATAAATAGGTTCGCTATTAAAATATTTAGAAACCAAAAATCCCAAAATTGAAGCTGCAACTAATTGCGGAATAACAATAAAAAAATTAAAAACACCCATGTAGTAACCCATTTTGCTTGATGGCAATGAACCAGAAAGCATTGCATAAGGAATTGAAAGTATACTTGCCCAAGCAATTCCAATACCAATCATAGGTAACCATTCTATTGTAAAAGTTGTTGGTTCTGAAATAAAATAAATAGAAATCAATCCTAAACCACCACAAACTAATGCGACAAAATGTGTAAATTTTCTGCTAGTGTATTTTGCTAACAAGGGTAAAAGAAATGCAGCTAAAGCGGCAATTAAATTATAATTTGCAAACATTTCACCAACTTGATTAGCTCCAGTATTGTATGCTTCAGATGTTGTATCTGTTGTTTTATAAATATGTTGAGTAACTGCTAATGTTGTGTAGATCCACATTGAAAAAAGGGCAAACCATGAAAAAAATTGTACCCAAGCAAGTTGTTTCATTATTTTGGGCATAAATTGAAAATCATTCATTATTGTAACAAAGGCATTTTCTGTTTTGTTCGTCTTTTGTAGTATACCCGAAATAATCATTGCAATTCCTCCAAGACCTATTAAACCTAATGATAAAACATATAAGTCTTTTTTCAAATCATATTTGTAAATTATAAATGAAAACACAATACTTATAATTAAAAACAAAATCCCTTTATTAAAATGTGATTTTCCATTTAAAGAAAACCATTCAGCAGAATGCACTTCTTTTTTAAAGGCGGTTTCTTTGTTTTTTTCAAAAGCTTCTAACTCTTCTGGAGAATATTCTTTAGATGTTAAAACAGTCCAAAGAACAGTTACTATAAATGCAATACCTCCAAAATAGAATGAATATTTTACAGAATCAGGAATAATTCCAAGTGGCGCAGTATTGCTAACTCCAAAATGTGTAAAAATTAATGGAAGTTTAGAAGCAAAGTAAGCTCCAATACCTATAAAAAAGCTTTGCATTGCAAAACCAGTTGTTCTTTGCTCTTCTGAAAGATTATCTCCAACAAAAGCTCTAAAAGGTTCCATAGAAACATTTATAGATGCATCCATTATCCAAAGCATTCCTGCTGCAAACCAAAGTACTGGAGAGTTTGGCATAATAAATAAAGTTGTAGAAGCAAGAATAGCTCCAACCAGAAAATAAGGTTTTCTTCTTCCTAATTTATTCCAAGTTCTGTCTGAAAAATAGCCAATTATGGGTTGAACGATCAATCCAGTTAACGGAGCTGCTACCCAAAGTATTGGTATGTCGTCAATATTAGCTCCTAATGTTTGAAATATTCTACTTACATTTGAATTTTGTAGTGCAAAACCCATTTGTATACCTAGAAACCCAAAACTCATATTCCAGATTTGCCAGAAACCTAATTTACGCTTTTCCATTATCGTATTGTATTGATTATAAAACGATAAGCGCGATGCTTATCAAAACTTACTGTTATTTCGAAGTAAAAGTACAAGCTTTGATAATTGGCGGTAAATATATAAAAATTATGAATTGTTGATTGTTAAATGCAAATTATTTTTCAAACCAGAAGTGATATGAAAAATGTAGAATTTATAATCTTGTAGATTCTCTTTCTACCAATTCAGTTTCAATAACTTCGGTGCTGTATTGTTCCTCTTCTTGCTCTTCTTCTTCGGATTCTAGTCGATCAATTAACATTTTAGCCGCTTTGCCACCCATTTTTATACCGTTTTGACTTACTGTCGTGATGCTTGGAGAA
>JAYVKR010000266.1:0-4375 GCA_043768185.1 Flavobacterium sp. | reverse complement strand
TTGCCCAAAATTAACTCAATTAATTAATAAAAAAGGACTAAAAACATCAATTTGTAATTACCATAAATTAATACATCTTGATATTTTAGAGCAATTTAGTGTAAACAGCAGTTGCGAAAATGTAGACAATATAGTTAACAAAAAATGGTTTGTTTTACCACCAGTTATGGAATATTATTATAAAAGTTTACACATAGATTATAAACCATTGCCACCTTTTAGGCAAGACTGTATGCAAACCCAACAAGCAATTATGGATTTTATTTATCCAAAAACCAATAGTAAAATATACTTAACCAAAGGTTTTGATAGTAAAATTCAGCCAGTAATATTAAAAGTAGCGCATTCCAATAAAGAAGCAAAATTATTTTGGTATGTTGATAATGTATACAAAGGCACAACCCAAACTTTTCACGAAATGCAAATAGAAGCCAATACAGGAACACATTTTATAACCGTTACAGACGAATTTGGAAACGAAATAAAACGAAAAGTAGCGTTTGTTAGAGATTAAAATAGCAACTATTTTTTTAGTAGCGAATGGCTTGGGCATTTTCTATCTTCCATTTTCCTGCTACAGCAACTCGCTTTTATTTTTTTTATAAAAAATAAAGAGCTCAAACAATTGCGGTATCAGGACTAGACTATTTATGTCTTTTATAAAATTATATTTTTAAACTTTTACTAATTAAATTTATAGAATCGTTACTTATTTCATAATTATTGGCAAGATTTTTAAAATTAGAAATAGAATTTTTAACTTCATCAATAATTTTGTTGTTGTTTTTCAAACCAAAATCATAAGCTAAAGTATTTAAATTCTTTACAGTTGGATTTTTACTCTCGCCAGTAACACTTGTACTATGAAAACCAAATGATGATTGGGAAAATGTTAAATCATAAGCTGGAGAAAATTTCCAATTTCTATCTTTATCCAATAAAAAAGAAAAGTTTTTACTATGATCGTCTCTATTATGTGCCAAAACATTAAATGTTGCCAACCTTAGTATTTTTTCATAAGCATTAAAATCATTTTCAAGTTTAAATGCACAATCCATAATATGACCATAATCAATGGTGCTCAATCTAAAATTATCATGCAACAATCCTGCAACAGAATGTAAATGTAGTTTTTCATTTTTAACTCTATCAAATCGTTTACTTCCAAACAAATAATTGCCTTTGGTAGTTTTAAATAATTTAAAATCATTAACCTCAATACCACAATTTCTTGCCATTTCATTATAAGTAAATTCTATTAATCCACTGTCAAGTAAATCATTAGATGATGGAAATTTTATTATCCAATGCTCAAAATTATCTGGTAAAATTGACAAACCCGAAATTATTTCGTCCGTTAATGAATTATAACCTACAAGAATTTTGGGTCTTGCACCACCAGAAGAACCACCTAGTTGAAATAATTCATCAATAACATCTTTAGAATTGCCTTTTAAAATAGATTCAACTTCATTAGATATTAAATCTAAATCTACTTTTATATTTGAAGTTTGAATTTCGCTTTCTGGTTCATAAGAAATTGCTCCCATACTGTTAGAATCTAAATAACTAAGTCTGTCTAATGAACTTAGTTCGTTTAAAGAAACTCCTAAAGATTGTAGTTTTCTATCCAATAATAATTTTCCCCAACCATCTGGAATTGAGTCAGAAAAAACACCAAAAAGTCCGTTAAGATGCAATTCTTTGGGTGTTATAATTTCTGGAGTTAACTTCATTTTAAAAGGCGAAATTTCAATTCCTTTAGTAAGGAAATTTTCATCGTATTTAAAATAAATTAACCCTTTTTCTAAAATCATTTCTCCAATTCTATCTTTAGAATTATCAATATTTAAAAAAGCATTTATTTTTTTAATAGGCATCTTTTTATTTTGTAAATAATTTTTCTACTTTTTTTAATTCTGTATCAATTTTAAAAACCAAATTAAAGTCATCAAGTCTATTAAATAAGTTTGCTAACTTTAAAAGTGATTCTAAAGAAATTTGAGAGGTGTTTTCAAATCTTTTTATACTTCCTAAAGAAACACCAGATTTTTGAGCTAACAACGTTTGAGAATATTTTTTATCTTTTCTTAGTTCTCTAAATTTTGAAGCTAATTCTAGTTGTACATCTGTTGGTAATTTTATGCTATTGTATTTATTCATAAATAAGCTAATATGTTAGTCAAATATAATATTTTTTTTCTAAAAAAGCTAATATATTAACTATTTATTATATTGAATTAATTTTATTTCGCATAAATTTTTTTGTTTCAAAAAAGAATGAATAAATTTTATATCATTTATTAGTTTTTTACCAAGCTAACTTTATATAAAATTCTGTAATAAATGACTTCTTAAAAATATTTTCAAAAAATTTAATTTAAATAACTTAATTAACATCAAAAGTTACTTGCACAAAAAAACCGCCAATCAAAAGAAAGGCGGTTTTAAATTTTAATTTTTAGAATAAATTATCCCAAAGCAGCTCTTTTAAATCCAGATACAGTTAAGTTAGCGTCTACAGATTTAATGTAGTTTGCAACACTCATAGAACTATCTTTAATATAATCTTGATTTACTAATGTGTTGTCTTTAAAGAAACGACCTAGTTTACCTTTTGCAATATTTTCAATCATTGCTTCTGGTTTTCCTTCTTGACGAAGTAAATCTTTAGCAATTTCTATTTCTTTAGCAACAGTGTCAGCATCAACTCCATCTTCATTTAATGCAATTGGATTCATTGCTGCAGCTTGCATTGCCACGTTTCTTGCAGCTTCATCAGCACCAGCAACATTTGAAGAAAGTGCAACTAATGTTGCAATTTTATTTCCAGAGTGAATGTAAGATCCAACAAAAGCTCCAGATAATTTTTCGAAAGTTCTAATTTCAAGTTTTTCTCCAATTACTCCTGTTTGCTCAATTAATTTATCTGCAACAGTAATTCCATTGAAATCAGAAGCTAAAAATGCTTCTTTAGAATCAAAATTTAAAGCTAAATTAGCCATTTCTGTAGCCATTTTAACAAAATTTTCGTTCATTCCAACAAAGTCAGTTTCACAATTTAATGTAATAACTACACCTTCTGTTTTAGCTGCATTTACCACAGCAATAGCTGCACCTTCTGTAGATTCTCTATCAGATCTGTTTGCAGCAACTTTTTGACCTTTTTTTCTAAGGTTTTCAATTGCTAAATCAAAATCTCCATCAGATTCTACTAATGCTTTCTTGCAGTCCATCATTCCTGCACCGGTTATTGTTCTTAATTTATTTACGTCTGCAGCAGTAATTGTTGCCATTTTGTTTCTTTTTTTAAGTTGAACTATTTTTGTAAAAAAATGAATTCCAAATCTAAAATTCCAAATTCCAACTTTAATAGCGTATCAATTAAATGACAACTTTTGGAATTTGGAATTTAAAATTTGGAATTTTAACTGTTTTTATTCTTCAGATTTAGGTTCTTCTGTTGCTATAACTTCTTCAGTTACTACAGCTTCTACAACTGGAGTTTCTTCTTTGGTTACAACTTCTTCAGCTACTTCTTCTTCTGCAACCACTTCTTGAGTATCATCTCCTTCTTTTTCTGAAGTTCTGTTAGCCAATCCGTCTTTTACAGCGTCTGTTACTAAAGTTAGAATTTTATCGATAGATTTAGAAGCATCATCATTAGCTGGTATAACATAATCTACTTCACGTGGATCAGAGTTAGTATCAACCATTGCGAAAACTGGAATGTTTAATTTTTGTGCTTCTTTAATTGCGATATGTTCTGCTTTAATATCTACTACAAATAATGCAGATGGAAGTCTAGACATGTCTACTATTGAACCTAAATTTTTGTCTAATTTTGCTCTTAAACGGTCTACTTGTAAACGTTCTTTCTTAGAAAGTGTCATGAAAGTACCGTCTTTTTTCATTCTATCAATTGTTGCCATTTTTTTAACAGCTTTTCTAATAGTAATAAAATTGGTTAGCATTCCACCAGGCCATCTTTCTGTAATGTAAGGCATGTTACAAGCTGCAGCTTTTTCTGCAACGATGTCTTTGGCTTGTTTTTTTGTAGCTACAAATAAAATTTTTCTTCCAGATGCAGCAATTTTTTTCATTGCTTCACTAGCTTCTTCAATTTTTGCAGCTGTTTTATATAGATTGATAATGTGAATTCCATTACGTTCCATGTAAATGTAAGGCGCCATATTTGGATCCCATTTGCGAGTCATGTGTCCAAAATGTACACCTGCTTCTAATAATTCTTTAACGTCAATTTTGTTTGCCATTGTGTAATAGTTTACGTTCCGTGATTAGCAATGCGTCACCTTTTTCGCTTTAAGAATTTCTTTAAGACTTTGGACTGCATTTCGATGCTAAACTAATTCCT
>JAYVKR010000265.1:0-4024 GCA_043768185.1 Flavobacterium sp. | reverse complement strand
ACTATTAACGGATAAATAATATAGTAAAATGGCACATCCTAAGAGAAAAATCTCCAAAACAAGAAGAGATAAAAGAAGAACACACTACAAAGCAACTGTAGCAACAATTGCAACTTGTCCTATTACAGGAGAAGCACATTTATACCACAGAGCATACTGGCATGAAGGTAAAATGTACTATAGAGGACAAGTAGTTATTGATAAATCAGTTGCTGAAATTTAATATACAAAACAAATATCATAGAAACTCTCACTAAATAGGTGAGAGTTTTTTGTTTTATTATTTATTTAATTAAGATTATAACTAAATTATTTTTTGTAATTTCCACCTCTTTTAAATTTGTAATTTTTAAGAGATATAAAACAGTAATATGAATAAAGTTACAGCAGCAATTACAGCGGTTGGAGGTTATGTACCAGATTTTGTACTATCTAATAAAGTGCTAGAAACAATGGTAGACACCAATGATGAATGGATTTTAACAAGAACAGGTATTTCTGAAAGAAGATTGTTAAAAGAATCAGGAAAAGGAACATCTTACTTGGCTATCCAAGCAGCAAAAGATTTACTTTCTAGAAAAAACATCAATCCTGCAGAAATAGATTTAATAATAATGGCAACTACAACGCCAGATATGCCTGTAGCATCAACAGGCGTTTTTGTAGCCACACAAATTGGCGCAGTAAATGCTTTTGCATTTGATTTACAAGCAGCTTGTTCAGGATTTCTATACGGAATGTCAGTTGCATCTGCCTATATTGAATCTGGAAAATACAAAAAAGTTTTATTAATTGGTGCCGATAAAATGTCATCCATCATAGATTATACCGATAGAGCAACTTGCATAATATTTGGTGATGGTGCTGGTGCAGTTTTATTTGAACCAAATATTGAAGGACTTGGAGTTCAAGACGAAATTTTAAAATCTGACGGAATTGGAAGAGAATATCTTAAAATTGATGCTGGAGGTTCAATTCTTCCTGCTTCTAAAGAAACTGTAGAAAATGGGCAACACTATGTTTTTCAAGATGGAAAAACTGTTTATAAATACGCAGTTTCTGGAATGGCAGATGTTAGCGAAAAAATTATGCAACGCAATAATCTCACTAATAATGATGTTAATTGGTTAATTGCTCATCAAGCCAATAAACGAATTATTGATGCAACCGCGTCAAGAATGGAACTTGAAGATGAAAAGGTTTTAATTAATATTCAAAAATACGGAAATACTACATCAGCAACTCTACCTTTATTGTTGAGCGATTTTGAAAATAAATTTAAAAAAGGTGATAATCTTATTTTTGCTGCCTTTGGTGGCGGATTTACTTGGGGATCAATTTACCTTAAATGGGCTTATTAAATATACAAACTAACTAATAAATAATAATTATGGATTTAAAAGAAATTCAAAACCTAATTAAATTTGTAGCAAACTCTGGAGTTGCTGAGGTAAAATTAGAAATGGACGATGTTAAAATTACCATTAGAACAACTCTAGAAAATGCTGTGCCAGAAGTTACATATCTTCAACAAGCACCAGTTCAACAAGCATTGCCAGCACAAAACCAAACAGTAATTCCAGCAACAAGTACTCCAGTTTCAATTCCTGTTGCAGATGATAACTCTAATTTTATTACTATAAAATCTCCAATGATTGGAACTTTTTACAGAAAACCAGCACCAGACAAACCTGTTTTTGCTGAGGTTGGAAGTACAATTCAAAAAGGAGATGTTCTTTGTGTTATTGAAGCGATGAAATTATTTAATGAAATTGAAGCTGAAATTACTGGTAAAATTGTAAAAATTCTTGTAGACGATATGTCTCCAGTAGAATTTGACCAACCATTGTTTTTAGTAGATCCATCTTAATAAAGTTAGAAGTTAGAAGTTGGAAGTTGGAAGTAATTCTCTAACACTAATTTTTAATTGATTCATCATCAAATTGTCTAATTATCTAATAAAATAAGATGTTTAAAAAAATATTGATTGCCAACAGAGGTGAAATTGCTTTAAGAGTAATAAGAACCTGTAAAGAAATGGGAATAAAAACAGTTGCAGTATATTCTACTGCAGATGCTGAAAGTTTACACGTAAAATTTGCAGATGAGGCAGTTTGCATTGGTCCACCACCAAGTAATTTATCCTATTTAAAAATGTCAAGTATTATTGCAGCTGCAGAAATTACAAATGCAGATGCTATTCATCCTGGTTATGGATTTCTTTCAGAAAATGCAAAATTTTCTAAAATTTGTCAAGAACATGGAATAAAATTTATTGGTGCTTCTCCAGAAATGATAGACAGAATGGGCGATAAAGCATCGGCCAAAGCTACCATGAAAGCCGCAGGAGTTCCTTGTGTTCCAGGTTCAGAAGGATTGTTAGAATCTTATGAGCAAGCTTTAGAATTATCTAAAGAAATGGGATTTCCAGTAATGCTAAAAGCTACTGCTGGTGGCGGTGGAAAAGGTATGCGTGCCGTTTGGAAAGAAGACGAGTTATTAAAAGCATGGGAAAGTGCTCGTCAAGAATCTGCCGCAGCATTTGGAAATGACGGAATGTATCTAGAAAAATTAATAGAAGAACCACGTCATATAGAAATTCAAGTTGTTGGAGATTCTTATGGAAAAGCATGTCATTTATCAGAAAGAGATTGTTCAGTGCAGCGTCGTCATCAAAAATTAACAGAGGAAACGCCATCGCCATTTATGACAGACGATTTAAGAAATAAAATGGGCGAAGCTGCAGTAAAAGCTTCCGAATATATAAAATATGAAGGTGCAGGAACAGTAGAATTTCTAGTTGACAAACATAGAAATTTCTATTTTATGGAAATGAATACGAGAATTCAGGTAGAACATCCAATTACTGAGCAAGTTATAGATTACGATTTAATCCGTGAACAAATTATGGTTGCTGCAGGAATTCCAATTTCTGGAAAAAACTATTTTCCAAATCTTCATGCTATAGAATGTAGAATAAATGCCGAAGATCCATACAACGATTTTCGTCCATCACCAGGAAAAATCACTGTTTTGCATTCTCCTGGAGGACATGGAGTTCGTTTAGATACTCACGTTTACGCAGGTTATACAATTCCGCCAAACTATGATTCCATGATTGCTAAGTTAATTACAACGGCTCAAACTAGAGGAGAAGCAATTAATAAAATGAAACGTGCCTTAGATGAATTTTACATAGAAGGAATTAAAACTACAATTCCGTTTCACAGACAATTAATGGACGAACCAGAATATGTAGCAGGAAATTATACTACAGCATTTATGGATACTTTCAAAATGAAAGAATTAGATTAATTAGAATTAAAGTCATACTTAAACCATTCGTTACCTCGGATGGTTTTTTTTTAATCTGAACTTGTTTCAGATTCTCAACTTGTTTCAGATTCTCAACTTGTTTCAGATTCTAACTTGTTTCAGATTTTCAACTTGTTTCAGATTCTAACTTAGTACTAATACCAATTTTAAAATAGATTGTCTTAATGAGCTTGTCGAAGGATTTTATTTGAAGCTATTCCAGCTATAGGTTTCAATCTTTCTTGTCTTGAACTTGTTTCAAGATCTTGAAACAAGTTCAAGACAAGAAAGGATTTTCACTTCTATCTGGGCTAAGATTTCAACATAAATTCCTAATTTTTATTAAAATTCAAAATAATTTACATATTTTTTTCCACAAAAAAACCGTTCATCTCTGAACGGTTTTTTAAAATCTAAAATAAATTTTAGCTTATGCTTCAAAAGGAACAATTGAAACAAATGATTTATCATTCGCTTTCTTTTGAAATTTCACAACGCCATCTACTCTTGCATGTAAAGTATGATCTTTACCCATGTAAACGTTTTCTCCTGGATTGTGTTTAGAACCTCTTTGTCTTATGATTATGTTACCAGCAATTGCAGCTTGACCACCATATATCTTAACGCCTAAACGTTTAGAATGTGATTCTCTACCATTCTTCGAACTACCGACACCTTTCTTGTGAGCCATGATGTTATAGGTTTTATA
>JAYVKR010000264.1:0-16633 GCA_043768185.1 Flavobacterium sp. | reverse complement strand
AATCCAATAAAAAATTCTCTAGAAATTAACACCAATTACGCAATACAAAACGCCTCCATAAAAGTAACAGATATGCTTGGAAAAGAATTATTTTCTACTACAAATGTTTCAATAAATGGTAGTTTAGAAATTCCTGTTTTTTTGTCTAATGGTGTTTATTTGGTAACTATATCTAATGATGGAGATAGTGTTACGAAGAAGATTGTTAAAGAATAATGATTTTATATAAAATTGAAAAGTCTCTAATTGGAGACTTTTTTTATGCTTTAAACTTCAAAGATAAATGAACCACTTTTTTAGTTTCAAAAAATTCGTCTTTAAAAAATTCTGAAATATTATATTCTGTCGCTTTGGGGAAATCTTTTAATTCTTCGGTTAAATCGCCACCTTTTAAATATAAAATTCCGTTTTTAAGTTCGTGTTTATTGGTTTTTTTAATTTTATCTTTTATCCAAGAAACAAAGTCTGGCATATTGGTAACGGCTCTACTTACAATAAAATCATAATCGCCTTTTACATTTTCTGCACGAAGTTGTTCTGCCTTTACATTTTTAAGATTTAAACTTTCGGCAACCGCTTTTACCACATTTATTTTTTTAAGAATAATATCAATTAAATAAAATCTAGTTTCTGGAAACAATATCGCTAACGGAATTCCAGGAAAACCACCACCAGTTCCAACATCAAGAACATAAGTTCCTGGCTCAAATTGTATAATTTTAGCTATGGCTAATGAATGTAAAACGTGTTTGGTATACAACTCATCAATATCTTTTCTAGAAATTACATTTATTTTAGCATTCCAATCTTGGTAAACATCATACAATTTTTCAAATTGATCTCTTTGAATTTCTGACAAATTTGGAAATTGCTTTAGAATTTCTTCCATAATTTTTAAATTTTTACAAAAGTAATCATTTTAGAAATGTTATTTTTTGATTAATTAACACTTGTCGAATGTTAATAATATTTATATTTGTTAAAAATTAATTATTATATGAATGCAACAATGCCAACCTTTTCTAAACTAGACAATTTAAAGTTTTTTAGAACCTTAAATTCTAGAGTTAACTCCTACTTTAAAGATAATAAAATTGAAAAAACAGGTAACTGGAAATTGTACTTGAAAACTATAATTTTATTTAGTATTTTTCTTGCTCCATACTTTGTTATTATTACATTACCCAACATTCATTTTGGACTATTTTTTCTATTATCAATTTTAATAGGAATTGGAATGGCAGGAATTGGTATGAATGTAATGCACGACGGAAATCACGGTTCGTATTCTAACAAATCTTGGGTTAATAAATTTATGGGTGGAAGCATATATATTCTTGCAGGAAATGTTTACAACTGGCAAGTACAACATAATGTTTTACACCATACTTACACCAACATTCATGGTCACGATGAAGATTTAGATGCAGGAAGAATCATCCGTTTTACACAAGAAGCTAAATGGGAACGTTTTCATAAATTTCAACATTATTATTCGGTTTTTCTATATGGTTTATTAACTTTTAATTGGTGTTTAACAACCGATTTTAAGCAAATGAAAAACTATTTAAAAAGAAAATTATCCTATGGCGAACCAAAAAGTCCTAAAATTTTATGGACAACATTGGTAATAACTAAAATAATTTATTTCTCTGTTTGGATAGTACTTCCAATGGTTTTTGGAGTTACTTGGTGGAAAGTATTAATTGGTTTTTTTGTAATGCATTACACAGCCGGATTAATTTTGAGTATTGTTTTTCAGTTGGCACATATTATAGATGACACTACAAATCCTGTTCCTAACGAAGTTGGAGAAGTAGAAAATACTTGGGCAATTCATCAACTTTTTACAACCGTAAATTTTGCTCCTAAAAGTTGGTTGGTAAATTGGTATACTGGTGGTTTAAATCATCAAGTAGAACACCATTTATTTCCAAATATTAGTCACATACATTATGGTAAAATTGCAAGTATTGTTAAAGAAACTGCTCAAGAATGTAATTTACCATACCATGAATATAAAACTATGACAAGTGCTGTTATTGCACATTTCAGACATTTAAAAGATTTGGGTCAAAAACCTTTGCTTTCGGCATAAAAAATTAATTTGAAAGACGTATTTTTGTACGTCTTTTTTATTTATATCAATTTTCAGCACAACCAACTACAACTATGGAACATTTATTATCAGACAGAATTAACAACCTTTCTACATCACAAACATTGGCAATGGCTGCCTTAGCAAGAGAATTAAAAGCACAAGGAAAAGATATTATAAGTCTTAGTTTGGGTGAACCCGATTTTAATACGCCAGATTTTATAAAAGAAGCAGCCAAAAAAGCTATTGACGAAAACTATTCACAATACACTCCAGTTGATGGTTACATGGAATTAAAAGAAGCCATTTGCCGAAAATTTAAAAGAGATAATAATTTAGAATACAAACCAGCCAATATTGTAGTTTCTACAGGAGCAAAACAATCACTTTATAACATTGCACAAGTTCTATTAAATGATGGAGACGAAGTAATACTTCCTGCGCCTTTTTGGGTTTCCTATTCAGAAATTATTAAAATGTCTGGCGGAATTCCTGTTGAAGTTCCAACCACAATTGAAGACGATTTTAAAATGACAGCAGCGCAACTTGAAGCTGCAATAACACCAAAAACTAAAATGATTTGGTACAGTTCACCTTGTAATCCAAGTGGTTCTGTTTACAGTCGTGAAGAATTTACAGCGCTTGCCAAAGTATTAGAAAAATATCCAAATATATTTATTGTAGCCGATGAAATTTATGAACACATCAATTTTTCAGGAACATTTTGCAGCATCGCTTCCATTCCTGGTATGTTTGAAAGAACTATAACCGTAAACGGTGTTGCCAAAGCATTTGCTATGACTGGCTGGCGAATTGGTTATATTGGCGCACCAGAATATATTGCCAAAGCGTGTACTAAATTGCAAGGTCAAGTAACCTCTGGAGCCAATTCTATTGCGCAAAGAGCCACAATTACTGCTGTAGATGCAGATCCAAAAGTACTACAATATATGGTAGATGCTTTTCACAGTCGACGCGATTTGGTGGTTGGATTAATTAGAGAAATTCCAGGATTAAAAATTAATGTTCCAGAAGGTGCTTTTTATGTTTTTCCAGATGTTTCTTCCTTTTTCGGAAAAACTCTAAGAGGAACTTTAATCAATAATGCTGATGATTTTTCTATGTATTTACTAGCCGAAGCCAATGTTGCAACCGTAACTGGAGATGCCTTTGGGAACGGAAATTGCATTCGCTTTTCGTATGCCACAAGCGAAGAATTACTTACCGAAGCAATGAAAAGAATTAAAGAAGTTTTAGCATAAAAATCTTTTAAAAATTAATTATAGTCAGCCATAAGTCTGTTTTTTTTCTACTTATGGCTAACAATAATATAAAATAGAATTATACTTTGGGCGTTACCTTTCAGGTCGGGCTTTTCGTTTCAATCTTTTTTTAAATTTGCCTTTCGCTTACGCTACAGGCAAATTTAAAAAAAGGATTTTCACTTCAATCCCTAACGCAACAATAAGTATTAAACATCAAAAAATTTAAAGTTAAAGCACAAAAGTAAAATCATAAAAATTTAAAATTAATTAATTATAATTCTTAATTTTTCTTAATACCTTAATGGTTTAAATAAAAAAATGGCAAAAATCAAATCATAAAAATTTAAAATTAATTAAACACAATTCTTAATTTTTCTTAATACCTTAATGGTTTAAAAAATAAAAATGGCAAAAATACTACTACTAGGATCAGGTGAACTTGGAAAAGAATTTGTAATTGCAGCGCAACGCATTGGGCAAACAATTATTGCAGTCGATAATTATGAAAATGCACCAGCAATGCAAGTCGCACACCATTTTGAAGTTATCAATATGCTTGATGGTTCAGAATTAGACCGAATTGTTGCCAAACACCAACCCAATTTTATAGTTCCAGAAATTGAAGCCATAAGAACAGAACGCTTTTATGACTATGAAAAACAAGGAATTACCGTAGTTCCATCTGCGAAAGCAGCAAATTATACCATGAACAGAAAAGCCATTCGAGATTTGGCAAGTAAAGAACTAGGATTAAAAACCGCCAATTACCGATATGCAACCTCAGCAACAGAACTACAAAGAGCAGTTGAAGAAATAGGAATTCCATGTGTTGTAAAACCATTAATGAGTTCGTCTGGAAAAGGACAATCTACTATAAAATCTCAAGAAGATATTCAGAAAGCTTGGAATTATGCCGTAGAAGGTTCGCGTGGCGATGTTGTAGAAGTAATTGTAGAAGCATTTGTAAAATTCAATTCAGAAATTACTTTGCTAACTGTTGTTCAAAATAACAATCCAACTTTGTTTTGCGCACCAATTGGTCACCGTCAAGAACGTGGCGATTATCAAGAAAGTTGGCAACCAGCACAAATTTTAGATAAAGATTTATTTGAAGCACAAGATATGGCAGAAAAAGTAACCGAAACGCTTGGTGGCGCAGGACTTTTTGGAGTAGAATTTTTCTTGACTGATAACGGAGTTTATTTTTCAGAATTATCACCTAGACCACACGATACCGGAATGGTTACACTTGCAGGAACACAAAACTTCAACGAATTCGAATTGCATCTTCGTGCAATTTTAAGTTTACCAATTCACGAAATCACATTAGAAAAAGCTGGTGCAAGTGCTGTAATTTTAGCATCCCAAAATTCTAATAATCCAACTTATTCTGGAATAGAAAAAATAGCAGCTTTTCCAAAAACCAATTTTAGAATATTTGGAAAACCAACATCAAGACCTTACAGAAGAATGGGTGTTGCTTTAGTAAATGATAGTTTAGCAACTCCAATAGAAGAAATTGTTGAAAAGGCGAAAATTGCTGCTGGTTTGGTCAAAATAAATTATTAAAAAATTACATTAAATATCAAGAAAATCTTCAATATTTTCTGGAGTAACTATCATTTTATTGGCAACATTATAATTCTCTAAAAAAGTTTTAGGGAATTTTTTATTGGTTTTTTTACTATTCCATTTGAATTCAAATGCAGAAAAAGCTCCATCTATTTCTTCAATCCAATCAATTTCTTGTTGTTGATAAGTTCGCCAAAAATAATTTCTACCGTGCCATTTTTTATAGCTTTGTGTTTTTATTCGTTCCGATATTACAAAATTTTCCCATAATGCACCAACATCTTGACGGAATTCTAACGATTTAAAATTTCCAATTATGGCATTTCTAATTCCGTTATCATAAAAATATATTTTTCTAGAGGTATTCATTTCATTTCGAATATTTCTGCTCAAAGGTGCTAATCGAAATACAACAAACGCTTTTTCTAACAACGAAATATATTGTTCAATCGTAGCTCTGTCAACTCCAATGGTTCGTGAAAGCACGTTATAATTGACTTCTGAACCCATTTGTAAAGCCAACGCCAATAACAGTTTGTCCAAAACTTCTGGTTTTCTAATTCCTTGATATTGCAATAAATCTTTGTATAAATAACTTCCAGAAATTTGTTTTAATGTATTTTCAGCTTCATTTGCATTGATTATTACTTCTGGATACATTCCATAAATAAGATATTGTGGCAAATTTTTAGTGTTTTGAGCAAATCCAAAATGATTTTTAAGTTCTTGCCAAGAAAACGGAAACAAATTGAATTCCCATTTTCTACCAGTAAGCGGTTCGTTTATTTCATTGGCAATTTCTAAAGCTGATGAACCGCTAACCACAACTCGAATTCCTTTTATTTGATCGTGAATAATTTTTAAAATAATTCCTATTTTAGAAATGCGTTGTGCTTCGTCAAAAAAAATGGTTGTGTAATTTCCAATTATATTTCTCAATTTATTTTCACCAGCATTTTCTAATAATAATCGGTCTTCGCTATCATCGCCATTTATAAAAAGATAATTGCCTTCTTTATCGCATAGCGAACGAATTAATGTAGTTTTACCAACTTGTCTTGGTCCAATTACTATTAACACTTTACCAGAATTCCATTTATCTAATAGATTTTTCTTTAAAATTCTTTCTAAATCTAACATGATTTTTATTGAAATTAGATTACAAATATATAAAAAACTATATAAAAATGCGATTATAATCTATTATTTATATATAATTATGCGATTACATTCTACTATTTATATATAAATAATAGATTAGTAATTTTATAAATTCAATTTTCTAATCACTTTCGCAGGATTTCCAACAGCAAGTGAATTATCTGGAATGTCTTTAGTAACAACACTTCCAGCGCCAATTGTACAACCATTTCCGATAGTAATTCCTGGACAAATTACAGAGTTTCCTCCAATCCAACAATCGTTTCCAATAGAAACAGATTTTGAGAATTCTACAGTTCGTCTTTCTACAGCATCAAGTGGATGAGTTGCTGTGTAAATATGAACATTTGGCCCAAAGAAAACATTGTTGCCAATGGTAACTTTCATTGAATCTAAAACCACACAATTTACATTAAAGTAAACATTTTCACCAGAATGAATGTTGTAACCATAATCGCAATGAAATGGTGGTTCAATGTAAATTCGTTTATCAGAATTTGGAAGTAACTGACGTAGAATATTTCGTGAATTTCCGTTCATTAAATATTCTATAACATTCAATTTGTGCAATAATTTTTTTGCAAAAATGCGTTCTGCAACTAAAACTTTATCATTGGCAAAATAAATTTCGCCTGCTAACATTTTTTCTTTTTCGGTTTTCATGATATTTAATTCCTTTAATCAAATATAGTTAACTGTAATCAAATCTAAATTTTTTTGAGTGATTTAAACCAAACAGAAACACATAAATGGAATAAAATTTATAAAGAAAAAATAAATATTTTACCTAAATGAGGAAAACCGTAAAATAGATTGTTTTATGGTTTTTATATTTGTAATAAATCAGGTAAAACTACTTGTATCTAACTGGTCTAAATGTATTATATTTGGTAGGTTTGGAAAACAATTTTAATTTTAATCATGGCTTTATTTCAAAATACTGTTGTTAAAAAATATACTAACACGCTAAACAAACTTTTTCTTGACGAAAAGTGGCAACTATTTACAACTATATTCCATAATTCTGTTAAGCAACAAAATATTCGCAACAGCAAAGAAGAACAATATCAAGCTATTTTTCTTAACGATTTATTTGTGCAAGTACTTGGTTACACGCAACATCCAAACACCAACTACAATTTAATTACCGAGCAAAAAAATGAAACCAACAGTAAGAAAGCTGATGGAGCCATTATCTTGAACGAAAATGTACATGCTGTAATTGAACTTAAAGGAACAGAAACTACCGATTTATCTAAAATAGAAATTCAAGCATTTGGCTATAAAAACAACCAAAAAAATTGTAGTTATGTTATAATTTCAAACTTTGAAAAACTACGTTTTTACATAGATAATGCAACCGAGTTTGTAGAATTTAATCTGTTTACACTTTCGCGAGACGAATTTAATTTACTTTTTGTTTGTCTTTCGATAGAAAGTATGCAAACCGATTTACCAAAGAAAATTAAAAATGAAAGCGTTTCTAACGAAGACAAGATTACCAAAGAGTTGTACAAAGACTATTCTGCTTTTAGAAAAGAATTATTTAATGATATTGTACACTTAAATACACAATACAATAAACTAGAACTGTTTAAGAAAACCCAAAAATTATTAGATCGATTTTTATTTATTTTCTTTGCCGAAGACCGACAATTGTTGCCAACCAATTTAATTTTTAGTATAAATCTTGAATGGCAAAAACTGCGTGAAGCTAGAGTTCCTGTATCGTTATACGACAGATACAAAATGTATTTTAACGATTTAAATACTGGTGCAAGAGTAAGTTTGCCAGCATTTGGAAAACACACCAACGAAATTGTAACAGCACAATATGACATTTATGCTTACAATGGTGGATTGTTTCAACCAGATGATTTGCTAGATAATATTGCTATAAACGATGATTTGCTTTTTAAACATACTAAAAAACTAAGCGAATACGATTTTGAAAGTGAAGTTGACGTAAACATTCTTGGACACATTTTTGAAAACTCACTTAACGAAATTGACGAAATTACCAACGCTATTGCAGGACAAGAAGTTGACAAAACCAAAACCAAACGCAAAAAAGATGGCGTTTTTTACACGCCCAAATACATTACTAAATATATAGTTGACAACACTATTGGAAAATTGTGCGAAGAAAAAAAATTAGAAATTGCGCTAGACGAAACCAGATATACTAACGATAAAAAAATAAATGTAGCCACCAAAAAGAAGTTAATAGAAACGCTAGATGATTATAGAAAATGGTTGTTGCAACTTACCATTGTAGATCCAGCTTGTGGTAGTGGTGCGTTTTTGAACCAAGCGTTAGAATTTTTAATTGCCGAACATAAATATGTAGACGAACTGCAAGCCAAACTGTTTGGTGATGCCTTGGTATTGAGCGATGTAGAAGGAAGCATTTTAGAAAACAACCTTTTTGGTGTTGACCTTAACGAAGAAAGTGTAGAAATTGCCAAACTCTCGTTATGGTTGCGTACGGCACAACGCAACAGAAAATTAAACAGCTTAAACAACAATATAAAATGTGGTAATTCTTTAATTGATGATGCTGCAATTGCTGGCGACAAAGCGTTTAATTGGCACAACGAATTTCCTAAAGTTTTTGCTAATGGTGGTTTTGATGTTGTGATTGGGAATCCGCCTTATGTTGATATTAAAGCTTTAAAAAATAATGATGTAAAATATTTTTTTAAAGAATATAAAACTTGTGAAAACAGAATAAACTTATATGCAATTTTTATTGAAAAAGGTATAACCCTAGTAAATGAAAAAGGAATTTTATCATATATAAATCCTAATTCAATGTTGGTAAATTCTTCATACTTTAAGTTAAGACAATTAATAATTAATTCTTTAAATAAAATTATAAAACTTCCTGATGATGTATTTCTTGATGCAAAAGTTGAAACAATAATTTTTGAATTAAAGAAGAATAAGATTGATGATGAGATTAAAGTAATTAATTACTCTAAAAATGAAAAAATATCTGAAATAGATAATTTGAGAACTATTTCATTTAGTAAAAAGAAATGGGAAAAAGATAAAAATCTAAACTTCAATTTATATGCTAATAAAAATGATAGTTCAATTTTATCAAAGATTGAAAATTCAAAAACAATTAACCTAGAAGAAATTTCAATTTTCACATTAGGAATTACACCATATGATAAGTATAAGGGTCATTCTCAACACCTAATTAAAGAACGTCATTACCATTCTAAAACAAAAGATAGTGAAGAATTTAAACCTTTAATTAATGGTGAAAATATTAAACGTTTTTTTACAGATAACAAAATTCAAGAATATATTAAATATGGAGATTGGTTAGGGGCAAAAAGAGATGAAAGATTTTTCAATAGTCCTAGAATTCTTATAAGACAAATTGTATCAGGAAATCCATTAAGAATTTATGCAAGTTACACTGAAGAAAGTTTATATTTTACTCAAATTGGATTTGGAATTATTTCTAAAGACAACAATAAATTTGACAATAAATTTTTATTAGTATTATTGAACTCAGTACTTTTAAATTTCTATCATAAATATAAGTTTCTTGATATAGAAAAAGAATTATTTCAAAAAGTTTTAATTGCTAATTGCAAAAAATTTCCTATCAAAAAAGTATTACTTTCCGACCAACAACCATTCATAGAAAAAGCAGATTTAATGTTGAGTTTAAATAAAGAATTACAAGAAGCAAGTTCTAAATTCAGCAACTATTTTTCTGGTCAGTTTAAAATAGAAAAGCTTAGTGGTAAGTTAGAAAAATGGTATGGTTTATCGTTTGACGATTTTATAAAAGAAATAAACAAAGCCATAAAAACCCAAAAAGGCAATCCACTTACTAAAAAAGACGAGTTTAATTGGATAGATTTATTTGAAGAAAATAAAGCAAAAGCCAATAAACTGCAAA
This sequence comes from Flavobacterium sp., assembly GCA_043768185.1. Lineage (GTDB taxonomy): Bacteria > Bacteroidota > Bacteroidia > Flavobacteriales > Flavobacteriaceae > Flavobacterium. Next base: position 6,612 of record JAYVKR010000264.1, on the reverse strand, counting down.
ATGAAATTGCAGTTACTGATAAAGCTATTGATGCTATGGTTTATGAATTGTATGGGTTGAGTGAGGAAGAAATAAAAATCGTAGAACAGTCATGATTTTAAAATAACATAGGTTGATTTTTTATTCACGAACTCCAAAAAATAATAAAAAAGCTTGAGTAAATTGGGATTGTTGATAATAGTTAGTGATTTTTTGTCGTTCGTTTTTTTGTCATTCCGACAAAGGAGGAATCACATAAAGTAAGTCAAACAATACTTGACTAAGATTATGTGATGTTTCCTGCGTCAACAGGACAAAGTCAACGCTAATTTTTTTATTAAGGTTTTTGTAATTCCGACAAAAAAGTATTTTTGTCATTCCGACAAAGGAGGAATCACATAGAGTAAGTCAAACAATACTTGACTTTGATTATGTGATGTTTCCTGCGTCAACATGACAACGTCAACGCTAATTTTTTTATTAAGGTTTTTGTCATTCCGACAAAAAAGTATTTTTGTCATTCCGACAAAGGAGGAATCACATAAACTTAATAACACAATAATTGACTTTGATTATGTGATGTTTCCTTCGTCAACAGGACAAAGACAATGCTAATTTTTTCATTAAGGTTTTTGTTATTCCGACAAAGAAAGTATTTTTGTCATTCCGACAAAGGAGGAATCACATCAAGTAACTCAAACAATAATCAAATATAATAATGTGATGTTTCCTTCGTCAACAGGACAAATCTATTTTTGTCATTCCGACAAAGGAGGAATCACATAGAGTAAGTCAAACAATACTTGACTTTGATTATGTGATGTTTCCTGCGTCAACATGACAAACATATTTTTGTCATTCCGACAAAGGAGGAATCACATCAAGTAAGTCAAACAATACTTGACTAAGATTATGTGATGTTTCCTTCGTCAACAGAATAAATATTAAAAATAAATTATAAGCTATGAATAATACAATGATTGAATATAACGAAGGTCATTTTACTTTCTATGTTTACATAATAACTAACAAATACAGATCAACTTATTATATTGGATTTACTAATGATTTAGGAAGAAGATTAACTGAACATAAAGAAAACATAGAAAAAGGAAATAAAACTTTTGCTTCAAAATACAATCTTGAATTTTTGGTTTATTATGAAAAATTCTCATGGTCGCAACAAGCTATTGAAAGAGAAAAAGAATTAAAAGGATGGAGAAGAGAGAAAAAATTAGACTTAATTCGTTCGTTTAATGAAAATTTTGAATTTTTAAATCATCATTTCATTTAATCTTTTCAGTTAGTAATTTTGTCATTTTGAGTTACGAAGAATCACATAATGATAGTTACATAAAATGAATTGAAAAATGCTTGACTAAAATTATGTGATGTTTCCTACGTCAACAGGACAAAAACTACGCTAATTTTTTTATAAACGGTTTTGTCATTCCGACAAAGGAGGAATCACATAAAGTAACTCAAACAATATTTGACTAAGATTATGTGATGTTTCCTGCGTCAACAGGACAAAACAACGCTAATTTTTTCTTTATGTTTTTTTCATTCCGACAAAGAAAGTATTTTTGTCATTCCGAATAAGGAGGAATCACATAAAGTAAGTCAAACAATAATCGAATATTATTATGTAATGTTTCCTGTGTCAACAGGACAAAAACTACGCTAATTTTTTTATAAACGGTTTTGTCATTCAGGCAAAGAACGTATTTTTGTCATTCCGACAAAGGAGGAATCACATAAAGTAAGTCAAACAACAATCGAATATTATTATGTGATGTTTCCTGCGTCAACAGGACAAAAACTACGCTAATTTTTTCATTAAAATTTATGTCATTTCTACAAAGGAAGAATCACATAAAATGAATTAAACAACAAATTAGAAACTAATAATTAAAAATTAGTTTGCCTTGAGTAATTTCTTAACCTACATAAAAAAATATAAAATGTTATAGCTGTAAATTTGTATCCTAATATTCACTAAATTTATAGTATGAAAAATACAATCTTACACAAAGCAAATACAAGAGGTCACGCAGATCATGGTTGGTTAAATGCTTATCATAGTTTTAGTTTCGCAAGTTGGCACAATCCAGAGCGTGTTCAATTCGGAGTTTTACGAGTTTTAAACGACGACACAGTTGCAGCAGGAATGGGTTTTGGTGAGCATGGTCATGACAATATGGAAATTATAACCATTCCGCTAGAAGGAGATTTGGCTCACAAAGACAGTATGGGAAATGCCGAAACTATAAAAACTGGCGATGTACAAGTTATGAGTGCAGGAACCGGAATTAGACACAGCGAATTTAATCCGAATGCTGACCAGCAAACTAAATTATTTCAAATTTGGTTGTTTCCAAAAACTCAAAATGTAACACCTCGTTACCAACAAATCACTTTAAATAATGCCGAACAAAAAAATAATTTTGCTCAAATTCTTTCACCAAATTCAAATGATGAAGGCGTTTGGATTCATCAAGATGCATGGTTTTATTTAAGCGATTTTGACAAAGATTTTTCTAAAAAATTGACTCTTAAAAAAGAAGGAAACGGATTTTACATCATCAATATTGATGGTGAAATTGAAGTTGATGGAGAAAAATTAGAAAAAAGAGATGCTATTGGAATATGGAAAACTTCTGAAATTGAAATTAAAGCCAAATCTAATTCTAAGTTTTTGATTATGGAAATTCCGATGGAGCAGTAATCAGTGTTCAGTATTCAGTTTTCAGTGTTTAGTATTCCGTTTTTAGTAACCATTGTTCAGTAATCAGTTTTTAGTGTTCCGTTAAAATATAAAATTATGGAAAATCAAGTACAACAGAAAATCAATGAAAAAGATGGTGCTTTTTTCATAGAAATAAATGGAAAACAACAAGCAATGATGACAATTGTTTTTGCAGGAAATGACAAAATTATTATCGATCATACCGAAGTTAATCCAGAAAGTAATGGCAAAGGTTTTGGAAAAATGATGGTTGTAAAAGCAGTTGAATATGCCAGAGAACAAAAATTAAAAATAATTCCGCTCTGTCCTTTTGCCAAAAGTGTTTTTGACAAAAACCCAGAATTTAATGATGTTTTATAATTATGGATGCAAACAATTTAAAAAAAGAATATACTAATGGTGAAATTACTGTTGTATGGCAATCTGCAAAATGTATTCATTCAGGAAATTGCGTAAAAACAAATCCTGCCGTTTTTCAACCTAAAGAAAAACCTTGGGTAAAAATGGATAATTCTACAACTGAAAAAATTATTGAAGCTGTAAACAAATGTCCATCTGGAGCATTAAGCTTTTATGAAAATGAAAATTAGATTTTTAAATTTATTTTAATCTGTTTTTCATAGTTTTATTGTCAAATGTTGATACATCAATAACTTCTTCATTATCAATGTCAAACGAAATATTTATACTATCACCAACAACAGTAACTGGCAACTGATTGGATATTTGAGAAGAACCAACAAAAATATTTGGATAATCTTTAGTAATAAAATAGTAAAAACTATTTCCGTTTTTTACATCGTTTTGAATTCTGGTTACTATTGATTTCAACACTTTTTTATCAGTTAAACTGTTTGTGTTTAATTTACTTCCAGTCATATTATAAACACTTTTAAACGAGGTTAACGCTTCTCTCATTGAGTTTCCAACACCAACAATAGTATAATCACTAATGGCAACCATGGCATACATTTTTACCAATCCGCCATCGTCTTTTAAAGTCATTACATAGGTTGGAATGTTGTTAATATTATACGGAATTGGCAACGAAGATTTATAACCTTTTTCTTGAACTTTTCCTTCTGCAGATCCTTGTGCTGCTATTTCTGTAGCGCCACTTTGTTTGTAAAAAGTCGTTTCTTTAGTTCTTGTATCAACTAAAACAAAACCCACTGCCGATTCATCTTTTCCTACAGATGTCAATCCTGTATACCAATACGATTTATTGTCTTTGCCATAAACTAAAGTCAAACCTTCTGTAATTTGTAATTTATTGGCATTAGAAAAATTCCAATATCCATTAACATATTCGCCCCAATCGTTCAATTGATTTTCAATAAAATCTATAGGTTGCACTCTATCTACCCATTTTGGCGCATTTTTAATAGAATAATCTGTCATAGCTCCAGTTTGTGCATCTACAACAACAATTCCGATGGCATCATTTCCAGAAAATCCTATTTTTTTGTTATACTTTGTTACAACCCAAAATGGTTTTCCGTCATCATCAATTTCAAATGTATAATCTGTTAATCCAACAGTTGCATAACCATTTACATATAAATGTCTTTCAATGTGACTACCAAAAAATGCTTCGTGTTGGTACTTAATTTTGATGTCTTTTCCTCCAATATTCTGAACCAATTTTACATCTCTTTCATTGGTTGCAGAAACCATAACATAACCAGCAGTTCCTTCTTTATTATTTAACCATTTAAAAAATCCAGAATGCAACAACGGTGCAATCCAATATAAATCTTTACCCACTTTTTGTATACAAAAATTACCCAATTCTACTTGACTTCCCAAAGCTGGTTGCGAACCAAGAACTTTTTCACCCAATAAATAAGCCAAATTTTCATCAACAACACGAATTTTATCTATAGAAATTGGTTCAATATGATTGGATATAGATTTTCCATCTGCAACTTTACCAATTAAATTTTTGTATGCTTCACTTCTAAACATTGGAAGACTTGTAAATACAGGAAAAATTAAAATATAAAACAATAACAGTCCAGCAATAATAAAAAATATTTTTCGTGGTTTTTTTAAAATTTGAACCTTTTTATCAGTTATGGTTCCAAATTGTGTAGAAAATAAAATTGCAAAAAAAGTTATAATTAAAAGTAGGATTGGTAGTGCAATAAATCCAAAATTCATAACTGGTAATTTAATATAAAACAACAAAAAAGCTAAAATAATGAGTACTATAATTGCTTTAAAATTTTTCATAATTATATTTTTAGTTTCTTATTAGACGTATCAAAAAAAATAAAGTTACAAAATTTAAATAAAATACTATTTTTGTTACTTAATAATTTTTCGGTATTTAATAGATGCTGAAATAAAGTTCACTGAACTTATGTGAAAATAACTTTAGTGAAGTAAATAAATATTTAATAATCCTTCGGCATTTAATAGATGCTGAAATAAATTCAGCATAAATGAAAGCATATATATTTCCAGGACAAGGCGCACAATTTTCAGGAATGGGAAAAGAATTATACGAAAACTCTGCATTAGCAAGAGAATTATTTGAAAAAGCTAATGAAATTCTAGGTTTTAGAATTACAGATATTATGTTTGATGGAACACCAGAAGAATTAAAAGAAACTAAAGTTACACAGCCAGCAGTTTTTTTACATTCGGTTATTTTGGCAAAAACTCTAGAAGATTTTCATCCAGAAATGGTTGCTGGTCATTCACTTGGAGAATTTTCGGCATTGGTTGCAAATGGAACATTATCATTTAAAGATGGATTAAAACTAGTTTCGCAAAGAGCGATTGCCATGCAAAAAGCGTGCGAAATTAAACCTTCTACAATGGCAGCAGTACTTGGATTATCAGATGAAAAAGTAGAAGAAGTTTGCGCAAGTATTGACGGAATTGTAGTGGCAGCAAATTATAATTGTCCGGGACAATTGGTAATATCTGGAGAATTTTCAGCTGTAGAATTGGCTTGCGAAAAAATGAAAGAAGCTGGCGCAAAACGTGCTTTGTTGTTGCCAGTTGGCGGCGCATTTCACTCACCAATGATGGAACCAGCAAGAGAAGAACTAGCAGCAGCAATTGAAGCAACAACATTTTCTAAACCCATTTGTCCAGTATATCAAAATGTTACTGCAAGTGCCGTATCTAATGCTGATGAAATAAAGAAAAATTTAATTATTCAGTTAACAGCTCCAGTAAAATGGACACAATCGGTACAACAAATGATAAAAGATGGTGCAACATTATTTACAGAAGTTGGTCCAGGAAAAGTATTGGTTGGATTGGTGAATAAAATTGATAAAGAAGTGGCAACACATTCGGCTTAAAATTTATAAATATAAAATTTAAATCTTCTTAATTAATTATGTTAAGAAGATTTTTTTATATTTGAAACATCTAAAACAAAAAAACATGAGCATTTCTACAAAAGTAATTGAAGTTTCTGGCGAAAAAATTGAAAGTCTTGTACTAGCAGAAAACGAATTACAATTAATAAATAAAAGATTTTCTACTGTTGAAGATTTTAATGAACTATGGAATAAAAAATTAACTTTAACTACCAAACATAAAATAGAATATTCTGATATTAAAAGCATTACAAAAGAAGATAGCGATGATGAAGTTGTTGTAAAATATTCTGGAAGTTTAGGTATGAGTAAAGAATGTAAAATTACTTTTCCGTTTGAACAAGATAAAGAAGACTTTTATACTTTTCTAGAAGAACAAAAAGGGTTTACTAAAACGGTAGAAAGACTTTCAAGTTTTAGTGCTTCTAAATCATTATTAATTACATTATTAGTTGTAACTGGAATTGCAGTTTTCGCCTATTTTCAAGCTGTAGAAGTAGCTTCTCCAGATTTTGTAGAAAATGACGATACTGGTAGAAGTGC
>JAYVKR010000263.1:0-3698 GCA_043768185.1 Flavobacterium sp. | reverse complement strand
AATGGGAAGGAAATGTTATTAAATATTAGTTTTTAAAGTCCTCCTTTGGAGGATTTAGGAGGTTTTTATGGTACTTCGATTTCGTTTATGATTTTATTGATAATGTCTACAGAAGTTACATTTTCGGCTTCGGCTTCGTAAGTAATACCTATTCTGTGACGCAACACATCATGAACAACGGCGCGAACATCTTCTGGAATTACATAACCTCGACGTTTTATAAAAGCATAACATTTAGCAGCATTGGCAAGATTAATACTTCCACGAGGCGAAGATCCAAAACTGATTAATGGTTTTAAAGATTCTAGTTTGTATTTTTCTGGATAACGTGTTGCAAAAACAATATCTAAAATATATTTTTCTATTTTTTCATCCATATATACTTCACGTACAGCTTCTTGCGCTCTAAGAATTTGTTCTACAGAAACTACAGGATTTACTTTTTCATAATTTCCTTTTAAATTTTGACGAATTACCAATCGTTCTTCATCCATTTTTGGATAATCGATAACGGTTTTCAACATAAATCTATCAACTTGTGCTTCTGGTAAAGGATATGTTCCTTCTTGCTCAATTGGATTTTGTGTTGCTAAAACTAAAAATGGTTTGTCTAGTTTAAAAGTAGTATCACCAATTGTAACTTGTTTTTCTTGCATCGCTTCTAGCAAAGCAGATTGTACTTTGGCTGGCGCACGGTTTATTTCATCTGCCAAAACGAAATTGGCAAAAATTGGACCTTTTTTTATAGAAAATTCGTTGGCTTTTATATTGTAAATCATTGTTCCCACAACATCTGCAGGAAGCAAATCTGGTGTGAACTGAATTCTACTAAAACTACCGTGAACAGCTTGTGCTAAAGTATTTATGGCTAATGTTTTTGCCAATCCTGGAACACCTTCAAGCAAAATATGACCTTGACCTAAAAGTCCAATTAGTAATCGTTCTATCATGTGTTTTTGACCCACAATTACTTTGTTCATTTCCATTGTAAGCAAATCAATAAATGCACTTTCTCTTTCAATTTTTTCATTGATTGCTCTTATGTCTAAAGCAACTTCATTCTCTTCCATAATAGAATATTTTAGGTAAATTAGTGTTCAAAATTTTAACATTTCAAAATTGAATATTTTATTATAAATGAGATGTTAAGAAGGAGTTAAAACTTTGTATTGATTGTAGTTTTTAAGGATGATTTATGATTTTGTTTTACTAATTTTAAACTTTTTAAGGATTTATTTGGTTTGCGTTCCTTCGACTGCGCTCAGGATGACAAAATGAATAAAGTTGAAATTATCTATCAGTAAATTAAATTTTTTTAGTTTGCGTTCCTTCGACTGCGCTCTAGATGACAAAATGAATAAATATAAAAATATCAATCAATCAATAAGAAAATTAATTTTAAAAATATGTCTCAAAATCTAAACGTTCAAAACTTGAAACTTTCTAAAATTATTGCTGGAACAATGAATTGGGGAATTTGGGATAAAAAACTCAATACGCAAGAAATACTTCAATTAATTCATGTATGTGTAGAAAATAAAATTACAACATTTGATCATGCCGATATTTATGGTGGATATACTACAGAAGCTGAGTTTGGAAAAGCATTTGGCGAAAGTAAAATTGATAGAAATACGATTCAATTGATATCTAAATGCGGAATTCAAGCTATTGCGGATAACAGAAATACAAAAGTTAAACATTACGATTACTCGAAAAAACACATTATTTGGTCGGTTGAAAATTCGTTAAAAAATTTGCGAACAGATTATTTAGATGTTTTATTATTGCATAGACCAAGTCCGTTAATGATTGCTGATGAAATTGCAGAAGCGGTTGAAAAATTAAAAACAGAAGGTAAAATTTTAGATTTTGGATTGTCTAATTTTACTTCGTTTCAAACGGAATTAATTCTTCAAAAAACTACTGTAATTTATAATCAAATTCAGTTTTCGGCAATACATTTAGAGCCAATGTTGGATGGAAGTTTAGATTATATGCAGGTTCATAACATTAGACCTATGAGTTGGAATCCGCTAGGAAGTATTTTTAGAGAAGATAGTGAACAAACTAGAAGATTAAAAAAATTATTGGCTAATTTGGTAGAAAAATACCACGTTGGAAGTGACACTATTTTGCTTTCTTGGATTTTAAATCATCCGTCAAAGGTTATTCCTGTTGCTGGAACTGTAAATGTGGCACGAATTCAACAATTAGTAAAAGCTACCGAGTTGCAACTTGATTTGGAAGATTGGTTTGCGATTTGGTCGGAAAGTATTGGGAAAAAAGTACCTTAAATATACGAAGTTAGAAGTACGAGATACGAAGTTTTGGATTTACTTTGTACCTCGTACCTTGTACCTAAATTATGATAAACAAACGCATTTTAATTAAAAACCTTCTTGCTCACAATGATGAGTGCAGTTTTTATGATAAAAAGCGTCAGTTAAATTTACATTCTCGCGAAGGAAAAGCTAAATTTTTAAAACATATTTGTGCACTTAGCAATTCTAATCCTACCAATAATTCTTATATTGTTGTTGGTGTAGAAGATATGGATAATGAAATTGTAGGCGACGATTTTTTTGACGACAGTCGCATTCAGAATTTAGTAAATGCGTTTTTAGAAAATCCGCCAAAGATTCAATATGAAAATGTTCCTTTTCCTAATTTACCTAAAGATAAAGTGATTGGGTTGGTTACTATTAAACCAAAATCTAAGGTTTCTTATTTTAAAAAAAACATTCATACTATTTTTGCTAATCAAAAGTTTATTAGAATTGGAAGTAATTCTATTCCGTTAGAAACTGATATTGAAACCAATTATCAAAATACTTCAACAGTAATTGATATAGAAAATAGTTCTAGAAATAGCATTGAATATACTTTGGATGGTGTAATTGATTTTATGAATTTTAAGCATAAAGATATTTCTCCCAAATATAAAGTTTTTAAAGAATTGTTTGTGATTTGTTGGGCAGGAAATCCTAAACGAATTAGGCAAACTAATTATCTTTCTAGAGTTGATATTGAACTTATAAACGAGCAAATTAAATTATTTTATTCGGCTCTTGATGTTGTTACAATTTCGTTTGACGATGATAGTTTTACTATTGTAGAGCACGTTCCACTTGGGTTGAATGATAAAACCAGTTATTATCCGTTAGAAAAAGTTACTATTCATTTTTATGATAATGGTTATTATAAAATGGAAACCCAATTATTATTTGAACCACCACAATACAATCGAAAAATGTTGTTTCATATTTATAATGCAAATTTGGCTTTGATTTCTAAACTTAGTAAAAATCAAGTTTTATCAGACAGAGAAGAAAAAGATTTAGAAAATTTACCTTCTACATTAATGATTTGTTATTTTAACGGATTTGAAGATGCCAGACAAATATTAATTGATGCTAAACCTTTATTGAAAAATTATTCTAAAAGAGTGGTATATTTGAGTTTTAAAGAAGTTATGCGAATATTGAGAAAAGTTAAATATGAAGGAAAAAATGAATAGAACTTTAGTAATTGGCGACATTCACGGTGGTTTGAGAGCTTTACATCAAATAATGGAACGTGCCAATGTTACAACCAAAGATGAATTGATTTTTCTTGGCGATTATGTTGACGGTTGGAGCCAATCGCCACAAGTGATAGATTATTTAACAGATATAACAGGTACACCAAGTCATTAT
>JAYVKR010000262.1:0-4137 GCA_043768185.1 Flavobacterium sp. | reverse complement strand
ATATTTAAGATATAACAAAAACGCAATGCTAATACCTTCTATAAAAAATACGCTAAACGAGTTGTCAAGTTTACTTACACAACTTTCTATTGAAGATTACACCAATCCTTGTCGTGGTTTAAGTAACGCAACAATTGGAGAACATACGCGTCATATAATTGAAATGTTTCAATGTCTTGAAAATCAATACGAAGTAGGAATTATTAATTATGACGATAGAAAACGTGATTATTTAATTCAAACCGATACAGAATTTGCCAAGAAAACAATTGTTGAGGTAATTGAAACGCTAGAAAAGCCAAACAAAAACATCACTTTGCAGCAAATTGTAGACGGCGAAGAATTAAATATAGAAACCAATTACCATCGCGAATTATTATACAATTTAGAACACTGCATTCACCATCAAGCATTAATAAAAGTGGCGGTTTTACAACTAGATCACTTAGAAATAGATGAAAACTTTGGCGTTGCAAGATCTACAATTGAATATAGAAAACAATGTGCACAGTAAGTTTTGTACCTTCACATTCTAAATTTATTATCACTTCCAATCGCGACGAAAAACTACTTCGACCAAGCGCAATAGAGCCCAAAAATTACTTAATAAATAATAAAAACATAACCTTTCCAAAAGATCCAAAAGCTGGCGGAACTTGGTATGCAATAACTCAAGAAGGAACGGTTTTAGTTTTACTAAATGGCGCACAAGAAAAACATCAAGTAAAATTACCTTATAGGCGCAGTCGTGGATTAATAGTTTTAGATGTAATTAGTTCAAATTCAGCAATAAAAGAATGGAAAACTATAGATCTAGACAATATTGAACCTTTTACATTAGTCCTTTTTCAAGACCTAAAATTGTATCAATTGCAATGGAACGGAATAGAAAAATCTACCTTAAATTTAGATAATTCTCAAAATCATATTTGGTCATCATCTACATTATATCCTAAAAAAGCTCGAGAAAACAGAGCCAATTGGTTTCATAATTTTCTAGAGACAAAAATAAATACCACAGAAACCGAAATGTATAATTTTCATCGCTATACCGAAAATGACAACCAAGAAAACGGATTAATCATTAACAGAAACAATGAAATGATGACGCTAAGCATCACACAATCAGTTGTAGAAAACAAAAAAATTACTTTAAATCACTACGATTTAATTGCCAATAAAGAATTTACAAATACCTTACTTATTATTTAAAATTTGGGCGTGCCACCAAAAGTAAAAAAATAATGTTCGTAACCTCACATCATTTTTCTACTTTTGCTGTCTGGCTTTACGTTACAATCTTTCTTGTCTTGAAAAAAATCAAGACAAGAAAGGATTTTCACTTAATCCTTCACGCAAGAACGAATTTCGATTAAAATTACTCTAAAAATTAGAATCTGAAAATAAATTCAGATTAAATAAAATTAAAAGCATAAAAATTTGAAACTCTTTATACACAAACTATTTCATTGGGAATATTGGCCATTTCAAATAGTTTATATACCTATTTATTTTCTTTGGGCATATTATTCGCTTAGAACAAAATCATTATTTTTCTTTAATGCCAGCAATCCATCCATTAAAAATGGTGGATTTATGAATGAATCTAAAAAAGAAATTTATGATATAATTCCTCAAAAATATTATCCAAAAACACAATTAGTTCAAGGTCAAATATCGTTTGAAAACATAATAAAATTAGAAAAGGAATCAACAATTCAATATCCATTTATTGCCAAGCCAGACATTGGTTTACGTGGTTCGGCAGTAAAAAAAATCAATAATCTAGACGAATTATTAGCATATCATTCTAAAGCACATTTTGATTATTTAATTCAAGATTTAATTCCGTATAAAAACGAGGTTGGTATTTTTTATGTACGTTATCCTAATCAAAAACAAGGAAAAATTACAGGAATTGTAGGAAAAGAATTTCTAATTATAGAAGGAAACGGAAAAGATACCATAGAAATATTGGTTAAAAAAAATCCACGGTTTGCTTTCCAATTACAAACATTACAACGCGAATACGGAAAAAAATTAAAAGAAATTTTACCAATTGGAGAAAAGCGAAATTTAGTTCCGTTTGGTAATCATGCAAGAGGAGCAAAGTTTATTGACGTAAGCCATTGGACAACGCCAAAACTTACAGAAACAATAGATGCAATGTGTCAAGAAATACCACAATTTTATTTTGGTCGTTTGGATGTAATGTATAATACATGGGAAGAATTAGAAAACGGAAAAAACTTTGCATTGGTAGAATTAAATGGTGCTGCAAGTGAGCCAACTCATATTTATGATCCAACAAATTCATTGTTTTTTGCTTGGAAAGAATTGGCAAGACACATTAAATATATGTATCAAATTAGTGTTTTAAATCATAAAAATGGTGCAAAATATTTATCGTTTAAAGAAGGAATTAAAGAGTACAAATTACATTTAGAGCAATCTAAAAAAATTGTTAGTTTTTAGAAAATTTTTTCCAAATATGTCATTCTGAGTGAAATTGAAATAGTAAATTAATTGTGAAAATTTAAATATAAAATAGAAGTAATCTTGTCATTCTGACGCAGGATGAATCTCAGCAAAATAGTACACAATGACTTATTTAGAATAAAAAAAATTTATGTTACAACTAAAAAATATTTTTGTCGGATTCTTAGTAAGCTTTATTGGCTCAATTCCGCTAGGATATTTAAACGTAATTGGTTACGAAATTTATTCTAAAAAAGGATTGCAAAACACTATTGAATATTTAATAGGAGTTGTAATTATAGAAGCTATTGTAATTTATGCAACATTACTTTTCGCTAAAGTTTTAACCGAACAAAAAAAATGGATGAAAAGAATAGAAATTTTTACCATTTTATTTCTTTTAGTTTTGGCATCTTCGTTCTTTTTTGGTCATAGTCAAGAAACATCAGATACCGTATATACTTTATATCAACCAATAATAACTGGAATAATTTTAAGCTCATTAAATTTTATTCAAATTCCGTTTTGGACCGGTTGGAATTTATATTTAATAAACAATAATTATATAAAAATTGAAAAATTTACTAAATTTTATTATTTATTTGGTACACTTTTCGGTACTTTTTTCGGAATGTTGAGTTTAATTTTGACAGTTAATTATTTTGCAAAAAATGCAAGTTTTATAGATGGAACAACAATTTCAAAGGTTTTTCCTGTTTTGTTTTTTGCTTTGGCTTTATTTCAAATTATTAAATTTTACAAGAAATATTATAGTAAATAACAGCTATTTTTTGTTACTCACTTTTAGTATCTTTACTTTTTTTTAAAATTGAACATGAAAAACATAATAATTACAGGAACTTCTCGCGGAATAGGTTACGAATTAGCATTACAATTTGCAAAAGCTGGTCATAATGTACTTGCAATTTCTAGAAAAACGCCTCAAGAATTAATAGAAAACACCAATATAACTTGTCTTTCTGTAGATTTATCTCAAGAAATTGATTTAGAAAAAGTAACACATTTTTTATCGCAAACATGGAAAAAAGTAGATGTAATTATTCATAATGCTGGAGCTTTATTATTAAAATCATTTCAAGAAACATCACAGCAAGATTTTGAAAATATTTATAAAGTTAATGTTTTTGGAGTTGCCAATCTTACAAGAATTTGCTTGCCATATCTTGAAAAAGGTTCACACGTAGTTTCTATAAGTTCTATGGGAGGAATTCAAGGCAGTATGAAATTTGCAGGACTTTCTGCCTACAGTTCTAGTAAAGCAGCCGTGATTACATTATCAGAATTATTGGCTGAAGAATATAAAGAACAAGGAATTGCTTTTAACGTTTTGGCATTAGGTTCTGTAAATACAGAAATGTTGCAAGAAGCATTTCCTGGATATGAAGCGCCACTTTCTGCCACAGAAATGGCTGATTATATTTTTAATTTTGCATTAACTGGAAATAAATTTTATAACGGAAAAGTTTTGCAGGTTTCCTCTACAACTCCATAAATTTAATTTTTACACTGTTTCAAGTTGAATCGCTTATTTTTATTTAATAATTTTAAATTTCTATGAACCAAGATAATTCCATTCAATTATTTGAAAATAAAAAAGTAAGAACCGTTTGGGATGCTGAACAAGAAAAATGGTTTATA
>JAYVKR010000261.1:0-5423 GCA_043768185.1 Flavobacterium sp. | reverse complement strand
CAAAAATTAGTAGGTATTATTCAACTACCAGAAGATTTTGACTTGAAAAAAGCTAGAGATGAACATTACAAAGAAAAATATGGTCTATGAAAAATATTTTTATTGATACTAATATTTTGGTAGATGTTTTTGCAAAAAGAGAACCTTTTATAGATAATTCATTAAAAATATATAATTTCGGAGTATCCAATAAAATTAAACTTTTTACAAGTTCTAATACTATAACAACTTTACATTATATTCTAAGAACAACAATTTCTGAAGAAAAAACAAGGACTGTACTAGAGCACGTAATTGAATACTTTTCAATCATTCCTGTTGATGTTAACATTATCCAAAAAAGCTTAAAATCTAATCATAAAGATTTTGAAGATGCTATTCAAATTACTGCGGCAGAATCAATAAAAGACATGTTTTGTATTGTAACTAGAGATCTTAAGAATTATAAATTTGCTCAAATTAATGTTTTTACTCCAGATGAATTTTTAAATAAAATGAACTCATGAATTATTTTTCATCCAATTTTAAATTAGGAATTCTTGGTGGCGGACAACTCGGCAAAATGCTTCTTGCCGAAACCAGAAAATTTGACATTCAAACGTATGTACTTGACCCAAGTGATGACGCACCTTGTAAAATTGCCTGCAATAAATTCATTCAAGGAAGTTTAACCGATTTTGAAACTGTTTACAATTTTGGAAAACTAGTAGATGTTTTAACTTTTGAAATAGAATTAGTAAATCTTGAAGCATTAGAAAAATTAGAAAGCGAAGGATTAAAAGTTTATCCATCGCCAAAAACATTACGTCTTATACAGAATAAAGGAATTCAGAAGGAATTTTATCTAAAAAATGGAATTCCAACATCTAAATTCGAAAAATATTCCAGTATACAAAATCTAAAATCAGCAATCGTTAGTCAACAATCAACAATCAAAATGCCTTTTGTATGGAAGTGTACCGAATTTGGATATGATGGAAATGGTGTAAAAGTGGTTAGAACAATTTCAGATTTAGATAATTTACCAAATGTAGAATGTATAGCCGAAGAAATGATTGCTTTCAAAAATGAATTGGCAGTCATTGTTGTTCGAAATTCGTTAGGCGAAATAAAAAATTATCCTGTAGTAGAAATGGAATTTCATCCAGAAGCCAATCAAGTAGAATATGTAATTTGTCCGGCAAGAATAGATAAGTATATTGCAAAAAAAGCTATAGAAATTGCCTTAAAAGTTTCCAAAGAATTTAATCATGTTGGATTATTAGCAGTAGAACTATTTCAAACTCAAGATGATGAAATTTTAGTAAACGAAGTGGCGCCAAGACCACACAATTCTGGACATCACACGATAGAAGCAAGTTATACTTCGCAATTTGAAAATCATTTACGCGCCATTTTAAATCTACCTTTAGGAAATTGCAATAGCAAAGTGGCCGGAATTATGGTAAATTTGGTTGGCCAAGAAGGTTTTAAAGGAAATGTAATTTACGAAAACATCGAAAAAATAATGGCAATTGATGGTGTTACGCCACATATTTACGGCAAAAGAGAAACACGACCATTTAGAAAAATGGGACATGTAACTATTGTGAATGAAGACATAAAAATTGCTAGAAAAATTGCCGAAGAAGTTAAAAATAGTATTAGAGTTATCAGTTTTCAGTAATCAGTTTTCAGTTGGCCGTCATTTTACAATCGCAAACTTGTCATTCTGACGAAGGAAGAATCCCATAAAATATAACAATGGATTATTTAGATGCTCTTTTGAATTTTTAATTTTTTTTGATAACTCATACTATATCAAAAAAGATTATAATGCGCTAACTGATAAAAATGAATATTTAGGAAAAAGAATTTTAAGTTTTCTGTCAATTTTAATTACAATAATTGCAATACTATTTTTTATATACCTATTTTATTTAATATTAAAAAAAATACAAAGTATATACAAAAAATATATACATTTGTAATATGAAAACAATATCATTAAAAATAGATGATTCTATCTTTGGCGAAACTGAAAATATTCTAAATTCAATTAAAAAACCTAGAAATAGATATATTAATGAAGCTATAGAATATTACAATATTGCTCAAAAAAGAATTTTATTACAAAAGAAAATGCATTTTGAATCTAAATTAGTTTCAGAAAGTTCAATCGAAATTTTAAAAGAATTTGAACAAATAGATAACTTGTATGAATCAATTTGAAATTTGGCTTGCAGATTTAAATCCGCAAATTGGAACAGAAGCAGGAAAAGTACGACCAGTTATAATTGTGCAAACTAATTTTTTAAACGAAATCAAACATCCTTCCACAATAGTGTGTCCAATCACTACAAAAACAAATTCTGAATCTACTGTTTTAAGAGTTAGAATTAACAAAGGAAATTGCGGTTTGGACATAAATTCTGATATTATGATTGATCAAATAAGAGCAATTGATAATTCTAGATTAGTAAAAAAAATAGGACTTGCAACGAACGAAATAAAAAATAAAATCAAAGAAAATATAATAAATGTTTTAGATTTTAAATAAAAATTAATGAAAGTAGCCATAATAATGGGATCCATTTCCGATTTACCCATAATGCAAGAAGCAATAAACATCTTAAAAGAATTCGAAATTGAAACCGAAGTAGATATTGTGTCAGCCCACAGAACGCCAGAAAAATTATTCGATTTTAGTAAAAACGCACACACTCGAGGCATTTCAGTCATAATTGCTGGAGCTGGTGGCGCAGCACATTTGCCAGGAATGGTTGCGGCAATTTCGCCTTTACCAGTTATTGGCGTTCCAGTAAAATCTAGTAATTCTATCGACGGTTGGGATTCTATTTTGTCAATTCTACAAATGCCAAGTGGCGTTCCAGTAGCAACAGTAGCTTTAAACGGAGCAAAAAATGCCGGAATTCTCGCTGCACAAATTATTGGTTCTTCCAATAATTCGATTTTAGAAAAAATTATTACCTATAAAGAAAGTTTGAAAGAAGCAGTCAATAAATCATCAGAAAATTTAAAGAAATAGTTTTTTTAGAAGCTATTCCAGCTATCCGTTGCAATCTTTCTTGTCTTGAACTTGTTTCAAGATCTTGAAACAAGTTCAAGACAAGAAAGGATTTCCACTTCTATCTGGGCTAAACCATCAGTATAATTAAGTCATAAATCAAAACATAATTTTTAATTTATTAACTTCGTGCCTTCGAGTCTTCGTGGCAAAACAATATGAAAACACTAACACAAAAATTCAACACAAAATACGATACTGCGCCATTTTCACAAATCAAAATGGAAGATTACAAACCAGCTTTTATTGAAAATATAGCAGCTGCAAAAGCAGAAATCGATGCAATAATAAACAATACAGAAACACCAACTTTTTTAAACACAATAGAAGCTTTAGAATTTTCTGGAAATGCATTAGACAGATTATCATCTATTTTCTTCAATTTAAACTCGGCAGAAACTAGCGACAAAATGCAAAAAATTGCTCAAGAAGTAACGCCATTATTAACAGAATTTAGCAACGACATTACCTTGAATGAAGATTTATTCAAAAGAATAAAAACAGTTTACAAACAAAAAGACACTTTAAATCTTTCAACAGAACAAACAACTTTGTTGGATAAAAAATTTAAAAGTTTTTCTAGAAACGGAGCATTATTATCAGAAGAAAAAAAATCAAAACTTCGAGAAATTGATACTGAATTGGCAAAACTAAAACTCACTTACAGCGAAAATATTTTAGCAGAAACCAATAATTATCAACTTCATATTACCAACGAAAATGATTTAAAAGGTTTGCCAGACGGAACAATTGAAGCCGCAAAAGCACTAGCAAAATCAAAAGAATTGGAAGGTTATATTTTCACACAAGATATGCCAAGTTACTTACCTTTTGTAACTTATGCAGAAAATCGTGAACTGCGAAAAGAAATTTCAGTCGCAGCAGGAAAAAAAGCATTTCAAAAAAACGAATTCAACAATCAAGAAATAACACTTAAAATTGCAAAATTACGTTTTGAACGTGCTAATTTATTAGGATATAAAACCCATTCTCATTTTGTATTAGAAGAACGAATGGCACAAAATCCAGAAAAAGTAAAATCGTTTCTAAATGATTTATTACAAAAAGCTAAACCTGCAGCCGAAAGAGAATTTGCACAATTAACAACATTTGCTAAAGAACTTGACGGAATAGAAAAACTAGAAAAATGGGATGGCGCATATTATTCAGAAAAATTAAAACAGAAATTATTCAATTTGGATGATGAAAAACTAAAACCTTATTTTCAGTTAGAGAATGTCTTGAATGGCGCTTTTACCATTGCCAATAAATTATTCGGATTAACTTTTAAAGAAGTTTTCGACATCGATAAATACCACGAAGAAGTTATAACTTACGAAGTAAAAGACGAGTTTGATGAACTTGTTGCAATTTTCTACGCCGATTTTTTTCCAAGAAAAGGAAAACGAAATGGCGCTTGGATGACAAGTTTTAAATCGCAATATATAAAGGAAGAAAAAAACGAACGACCACATATTTCCAACGTTTGTAATTTTACAAAACCAACCAAAACTAAACCGTCACTTTTAACTTTCAATGAAGTAACAACATTATTTCACGAATTTGGTCACGGTTTACACGGAATGTTAGCCAACACAGTATATCCAAGTTTGTCTGGAACATCTGTTTTTTGGGATTTTGTAGAATTGCCTTCACAAGTTATGGAAAACTGGTGTTACGAACCAGAAGCATTGGCATTGTTTGCAAAACATTACGAAACAGGAGAAATTATTCCGCAAGAATATGTCAATAAAATAAAAGAATCAGCAAGTTTTCAAGAAGGAATGGCAACCTTGCGCCAGTTGAGTTTTGGGTTATTGGATATGGCTTTTCACAGTAACAATCCAACAGAAATAACCAATGTAAAAGCATTTGAAAAAGCAACTTTTGAAGGTACAACTTTATATCCAGATGTTGAAGAAAATTGCATGTCGGTATCGTTTTCGCATATTTTTGCTGGCGGATATTCCTCAGGATATTACAGTTACAAATGGGCAGAAGTTTTGGATGCAGATGCATTTGCTTATTTTCAAGAAAAAGGAATTTTTAATAAAGAAGTGGCAACAAAATTTAAAGAAAATGTACTTTCTAAAGGTGGAACTGAACTGCCAATGGAATTGTATAAACGTTTTCGCGGTCAAGAACCTAAAGCTGATGCGCTTTTGAAACGTGCTGGGTTATTAATTTAATATTAGAAAATATCAAATTGAAAAAACAATTTAAAAAATTATTTTATCTTTCAGTTATCGGAATAATCATTCTTTTTTCTGTAAATTTCTATGTGAAATCTGAAACAAATTCTTTAATCTATTCTTCTCAAAATAGACTTCCAAAAAATAATGTTGGAATTATTTTT
>JAYVKR010000260.1:0-5880 GCA_043768185.1 Flavobacterium sp. | reverse complement strand
AAATAAAACCCAAATTTATATAAGATTTTTGGTATTATCCGTTAATTTTTAATTTCATTCCGGGTTGAATGTTTTCATCCTTAATATTATTCCATTTTTTAATATCTGAAATGGTTACACCAGGAAATTTTTGAGAAATCTTAAACAACGAATCTCCTTTTTGAACTTGATACAATTTTTCTTTGGCTTTTTTACTTATTGCAGCATATTCTTGTTTGTTTTTAATTTTAGAATCGTTTACAATAACTTCATTTTTTCCAACAATTAATTTGTCTCCTTGTTTAATATTGGTGTCAGATAGTGAATTCCATTCTAAAATATTATTTATAGTTACATTGTATTTTCTTGCAATTGTTCCCATAAATTCTCCTTTACCAACAACGTGTTCAAGGTTTTTTAATTCTTTATTTTCTTGTGTTGATGCTATTGCGTTTCCAGACATTACTAATTGACTTCCAACTTTTACATTGTTGTCAATTAAATTATTCCACTCTTTAATGTTTTGAACTGTTACATTATTTTTTCTTGCTATTGCAGATAAATTATCGCCTTTTACAACAACATAATAATTATCAGAATTTATTTTAGAAGTAACTTTTTCTTCTTTTATTGGATAAATTTTTGGTTCAATTTTCGCTTTTTGTTTTGGTTCTGCAACCGCAATTATTGACTCATTTTTATCAATTGCTTGTTTAATTTCTTTTCTTACTGTTGTAGTAACTTTTTCGTTAGAAATAATTTTTAAATTATCGCCAAGCTGAACATTATAACTTTTTAACTTGTTCCATTTTTTAACATCGGCAACAGCAACATTATATTTAGATGCAATTTCGCCAAGATTATCACCTTTTTTAACTTTATGATATTTAGTTACGTCTTTAAAAGTTACTACTTTTTCAGATTTATAAATTTTTTCTGGTTTCGATTCTTTTACAATAATTTCAATTTTATCTAATTTTTCGATGCTTGCAACTTGCTTAACATTTGCTACAGCAAGAGAATCTTTAACTACTTCTTTATTGTCTTTATAAGCAATTTTTTCTGTAGAAAGTATTTTTAAATTTCTTCCTAAAGGTGTATTATTACTACGTAAACCATTCCATTTTTTTAAATCTGCAACGCTAATTTCATATTTACTAGCAATATTTGTTAAGTTGTCTCCTTTTCTAACTTTATGATATTTAGTTCTAGTTGTAACATCTAAATTGGGTTGCGAAACATTACTTGGATCATTTTGTTTTACACTTGCTAGTCTATCGTTTGGTCGTTCTCTTTTACTAGAAATATGATTTATATAAGCGTAAACCTTATCTTCATTAGAAGTAAAAACGCCAATTTTATCTTTTGGCAAACGTAAAAAATTAGTTTCTCCAGTTACAAACGGAATTTCATTTCTTTTATATGATGGATTAAAAAACTGCAATTCATCTACAGAAATATCTAGTAAATCTGACAATTGACGAAAAGTCATAGCTTTTTTTACCATAATTGTATCTGTGGCAAAATGGTTGGCAATGGCTTTATTTGGTGTAATTCCGTGTTCTTTGTGGTATTCAAAAATGTACATTGTTGCCAAAAAAGCTGGTAAATAACCTTGCGTTTCTTTTGGTAAATTTTTTCTAATGTTCCAATAATTTTGTTGTCCACCAGATCTTCTAATTGCTTTAGAAACATTTCCTGGACCAGAATTGTAGGATGCTAACACCAAATCCCAATCGCCAAAAATTTTATACATATTCATCATATACTTTGATGCAGCTTGACTTGCCAATAATGGATCGCTTCTTTCATCTACATAAGACGAAATATTTAATCCATATTGTTTACCAGTTTGATACATAAATTGCCATAAACCAGTTGCTCCCATTCTAGAAACTGCTCTCGGATTTAATGCTGATTCTACAACAGCAAGGTATTTTATTTCTAATGGAATATTATTTTTAGCCAATTCTTCTTCAAAAATTGGAAAGTAAAACTGAGAAATTCCCATCAATCGTTCAAAACCTTTTTTTCTATTTTTTAAGAATGACTTAATAACGTTTTCAAGACCAATATTGTATTCTATATTAAATGGCGATTTTTCGTCCATCAATCTCAGTCGTTCTTTTAAAACATCTGTAGGCAATTCATAATCTACACTAACATCTGGATTTACGTTTTTAATATCGGTAAGTAATTCGTTATAAACGTCTAACGATCCTAATTCTTGCATCCACATATGGTCAATACAAGCAGCAGTTTCGTCAGTTCTAAATGTTTTTTTTATAGAATCTAAATAAGAAATTTGAACTTCTTTTTTAATATTTGTGTCTTTTATAACAACTGTTTCTTGTGTTACAATCGAATCTTTAATAGTAGTTTCTTGTTGTGCAAAAATAGTTGCAGATGCAAGAATAAGAAGCGATGTAATTTTATTTTGTAATCTCATATTTATATTTTTTCACTATTTTGTAATCAATAAAGGTCGCGTAATTGCAAACTTAAATACATATAACGTGCCTTTATATTTAATTATTGTTAAAAATCAATACTTTAACTTACTATTGCTTGAATTCCTGGTAGTGTTTGTCCTTCTAACATCTCTAACATTGCGCCACCACCAGTAGAAACATAGCTCATTTTATCTTCAAGACCAAATTGTTTTACTGCTGAAACAGAATCGCCACCACCAACTAAAGAAAATGCTCCTTTTGTAGTTGCTTCTGCAATATATTCACCAAGTTTTATTGTTCCGTTGGCAAATTTTTCTAATTCAAAAACGCCCAATGGTCCATTCCAAAGTATGGTTTTAGATTCCATTATTACTTTTCTAAAATTTTCTAACGATTTTGGTCCGGCATCTAAACCTTGCCAACCGTTAGGAATTTCGTTTACATCAACTATTTGTGTAGTAGCATCGTTAGAAAAAGAATCGGCAGCAACAACATCAACTGGAATGTGAATTTGAACTCCTTTTTCTTTAGCTTTTTTTAGAATTTCTAATGCCAATTCCATTTTATCATCTTCACAAATAGAATCGCCAATTTTTCCGCCAAGTGCTTTTACGAAAGTAAAAGTCATTCCGCCACCAATAATCATATGGTCTACTTTGTCTAGAATGTTTTCTATAACTGTAATTTTAGAAGAAACTTTAGAACCACCAAGTACAGCGGTTACTGGTTTTACAGAGTTATTTAAAACTTTATTTAAACTTTCTATTTCTTTAGCAAGAAGTAATCCGAAACATTTATTTTCTGGAAAAAACTGAGCAATAATTGTTGTAGAAGCATGTGCTCTGTGTGCTGTACCAAAGGCATCGTTTACATAAATATCTCCAAGTGAAGCAAGTTCTTTGGCAAATGTAACATCGCCAGCTTCTTCTTCTGGATAAAATCTTAGATTTTCTAAAAGTAAAACTTGTCTTGGTAATAATTTAGAAACAGCATTATTTGCAATTTCACCAATACAATCTGATGCAAATTGCACTGGAACACCAAGTACATCTGAAACTGTTTTTACTATATGTTGTAAGGAATATTTATCTTCTTTTCCTTTTGGTCTGCCCAAGTGCGACATTAAAATTACACTTCCGCCATCGGCAAGGATTTTATCAATTGTTGGTTTTGCTCCTTCAATTCTGTTGGTATCAGTAACGTTAAAATTTTCGTCTAGCGGAACATTAAAATCTACACGAATTAGAGCTTTTTTATCTTTAAAATCAAAATCATTTATTGTCTTCATTCGTTTATGTCAAATTAAAATTAATTTGCAAATATAGTAATTTAGATTTTTATCGATAATTTTGGCTTTTTAACGTCGAAGTAGTTTAAATTTTTTTTCTTTGGCTGAAAAATTATATTTTAATTTTTCGCTTAAATCAAAAAAATCAAATGACTTTATTAATCTTCGTTAGCAATAATTTCTGTTGCATTGTTTACAGATAATATCCAAATTCTATCTTCATAAGTACCATTAACTTTGGACAGATATAAACTTACAGCTTCAGTTTCTGTAGCAACTTTATCTAGATAAATGTACTTGTATTTGTTAATTGGATTAATAAACGATTTAGAATCTAAACCTTTTGTACCAAGAAAATTTTGAAATAATCTAGCATTTTCATCGCTTGCAAATACATTGGCAACAATATAATATCCTTTAGGTTGGTTGGTAATATTTAAAACTTGAATTTCTAGCGGTTTAGTAGATTTATCACCTTCAATTCCTTTTATAAATGTTGCTCTATTGGTTGCAGAAATACTTTTATTGCTTCCATCGGCAATCATTTCATTGTTAGCAGGAATTAATTTTACATTGTTTTTAATAATTTCTACTTTAGAATTTGTAGTTTTATTTATAGAAGCAATTGGCTCGCTTACAATAACTTCTTTAACATTTGGACTTGTAACTTCTACATTAAAAGCTGTAAAAAACATAAAATATCTGTCGCCAGAAGATTTTAAACGAAGTTGTGCTTCGGTACAATTATTTCCAATTACAGAATTGTTAGCATTTGGAATTGTAATTAAACAAGTATCATAACCAAGTGTATTTTTACTATCTGGAAAACGATTCATAAAATATTTATTTTCAATGGTAATACAACTATTAAAGAAATTACTGTTCTTTCTTAATGAATTACTAAGTGTTGTAAATTCACGTTTTTCATTTGACGAATTAAATAATAATTGATCGCCAATTAAATTACAATCGCCTTCAAGTGCAGCGCAAGCAATTTTAGCTTTTACATTTCCTTTTGGCAAGGTTTGAAATCCGTTAAATTGTATGTCTGTAGATTTATCTGTAACACCAGCAAAACCATCAAAACTTGTAATAAATTTTCCTGTCATTGATGGATCTTCATAAACTACAAATAATGTCCATCCACCAGCAGAACCACCACTTAATGTTCCTTGAGTAGCTTTAATATCAGCAACAGTATAAACACCAGTTGGGTTAGAAAGTTCTTTTACAAAACTAGTAATGTCTGCATAAACCGCGTAAGGTGCAAAATCTTTTTCGGCTTTAGAATTTAAACCGTCAAAGATAATTTCACCTAGAATATTAATGTAATTTTCTTGACCAGGTAATTTAATTTTTACATCTCTAAACTGATCTCTTGAAGGATTGGTTGCAGTAAATTTTTCTGCTTTTTTTTGAATTCCAGCGTTGTATTTATATGTTGCCGACCAATATAAACCTGCATAAAGTATTTTTTTATTGGTAGGATTATCAAAAAATAATTCGGCACTACTTGATGAAAAAGTTGCTTCATCATCATCTATATCAATATATTGCATATCAAACTCGTCATTTAATTGAGCCGAATTGGTATGATTGTAATAAGGTACGTTTGAAGAATTATTATAATCAACTCTGTTAACAATATTGTTGGCAATAACTGTCATATCGCCATTTACAAATCCTTGATACCTCATTTTAAAAGGTATTTCAAGCTGAGAGAAACCAAGAACTGGAAATAATAATAGGATTAAAACGTTCTTTTTTAAATTTAGTAAAGTTGTATTCATAATAATTCGCTTTTAGTTTGGGACAAAAAAGGAGTGTTTGTTAATAACTTTTCAAAAATAATAATTTAAACGATAAAAAACATTTTTTTTCGATTAAAAACGTTAAAATTGATTATTGAAGTGTTTTTTCTTATGATAAAGCGAAATCTGTAATCCTAGTAGTACGTTTTGTAGTTGTAAATCTACAAGTCAATAAATTCAAGTAAATTTGTATATTTGCTTATGTTATTTTCACAAATATTAGGTCACGAACACTTAAAAAACCACTTGCAAGAAAGTGCTTTAAAAGGTAGAATTCCGCATGCACAATTGTTTATTGGTCCAGAAGGAACAGGAACTTTGGCTATGGCAATTGCTTATGCTCAATATA
>JAYVKR010000259.1:0-6965 GCA_043768185.1 Flavobacterium sp. | reverse complement strand
AAAGTTATTCTAAAATTAGGCAAATTATAAACGAAAAACACTATTTTTGATACTAACTAAATAACTAACGATGTTGCGTTAGGTACTTGAATCCGCCTTCAGACATCTAACAAAATTAAAAATGCAAGTAATTATTATTTTTTTTATTTTTTTTATAGTATTTTTACTAGTGAAAAAATCGCATGAATCTGAAATTAAAATACAAAAAAAAAATATTAAAAAAGAGCTGTTAAATAGTGAAAAACTATTAGAATCCCAGCAAAATACTAGCATTAAATATTCTATCGACTCACAATTATATTTGCATAATTATGAAAATCT
The DNA here is from genome assembly GCA_043768185.1 of Flavobacterium sp. Classification (GTDB taxonomy): domain Bacteria; phylum Bacteroidota; class Bacteroidia; order Flavobacteriales; family Flavobacteriaceae; genus Flavobacterium. The sequence goes on along the minus strand of JAYVKR010000259.1, from coordinate 6,644 downwards.
TTTAAAAGATATAGAAGATGTAAATAAAAAAACAGATGATGTATTTGAAAAAATACATGCATATAAAACACGAAATCAAAAAAAATCTGAACAAAAAGAAAAACCATCTTCAATAAATTTAAGTGTAGAAAACTATAATATAAATAAACATGAATACGCAACAGACTATTGTGAAGATTTAAAAATATTATATGAACAAAATGCCCTGAATTTTTTTTCAATTAGACAATTAAGTGTAGAACATTTAAAAAAGTTTTCACAAGACGAATCAAATAAACTTTTTTCAGAATTAAATCGTGGGATTTCAATTATAACAACAGAAAATCATTTACATAAATATAACCATGCTTATGGAAAAATGCACCGTGCTAAAATATTAGAATCACTAAAAACAATAGAAAATTTGGGTCACATAATTAGTAATAAAGAAATCCAAATTACTGATTACGGCTGTGGACAAGGAATTGGAAGCATCGTATTTATTGAATATTTAAAAAATGAAAAAATTAAAAACATAACTATATCAAAAGTTATATTAGTCGAACCATCTGAAATAGCAATAAAAAGAGCATCATTAAACATAAATTATTATTTAAAAAGCATTAATCAAAATGTAAATATATTATCGATAAATAAATCATTAGATAACATAACTAATACTGAAATTTACACCAATCCATATGCTATAAAATTCCATATCTTTTCAAATATTCTTGATGTTACGGACTTTAATCTTTATTTACTTTTTAACAAAATTAACCAAACTCAAAATGGTATAAACTATTTTATATGTGTTAGTCCCAACTTCAAGGTGGATGGAAATGATATTCGTAATTTAAGATTAAAAACTTTTTCAGAACTTTTTAAAGTGCAACCAATATCCCAAAGATTTACAAATATTGAAAATTGGTCCAGATATGAAATTGTTTTTAAAGTTAATTTTGACATAAACAGAATAAATAATGTTGTAAATTTACAAAATGATATAATTGATGATTTACCTTTCTAAAAAATTTAATATGGAACTATTTAATACAAATATTGAAAATATAATGAAATTACCTTTTAACTTTCCAAATAAGAAAGGTTATAGTTCTGAATGGAATCAAAACTTAAATGGTTTCATTATCACAATTCCAAATGGAGAGTTATTTTATTCCGAACAATTTTTTGACAAAAAAATTAGTGACAGAAGTATTGAATACTTTTTGGAAAACGAAACCAACGATTGGCGAACAGCCAACTGGCGAAGTTTAGACAAAGAACAATTATCAAACATAAAATTCAAAAATATAAATTGGCATCACGACAAAATAAATATGTACGGTAAAGAAATATTTTTGCCACGTTATTCTGCATGGTATGGCAACAGCGACAAACCTTATACTTATTCAGGCTTAACATTACAACCTAACACTTGGAACAAAGGACTTTTATTTATTAAAGACCAAATTGACAAAATTGCAGGAGTTGAATTTAATAGTGTACTTATGAACTGGTACAGAGATGGAGAAGATTATATAAATTGGCATACAGACGCAGAAAAAGAATTAGGCAAAAATCCAATAATTGGTTCAGTTAATTTTGGTGCGACAAGACGATTTCAATTAAGACTAAAAGACGACAACGTAGAAAAAATTGAAATACATTTAAAACACGGAACTTTTTTACTTATGCGTGGCCAAACACAACATTTTTGGCAACACGGAGTACCAAAAGAAAAAAAAATAAAAGAAGCGAGATTTAATTTGACATTTAGAGTTATACATCATTAGTTTTTTTTTATAGCTATATTATAAGTGAAAAAACTTTCTTGACAATAGGGAAAAATTATAAGTTGTGAGTTAGTTTAATATTAAATTTAAAACACAAAATGGAATATATAGTGATTTGTCATTTTATAAGGAATGGATATATAATTGGAATTTATGATACAGAACAAAAAGCAGAAAAAAAGTTAAAAGAAATTTTCAATATACGAAATCAATTATCAGTAAATGAATTAAATAATTTCTTAACACAAAATGCTCTTAGAAAATTTGATATTAGAAAAAAATCAAGTTATGATTTACCTGGATTTAAAATCACATCAGATGGAGAATTTACTATTAGTATGTCTAAATCAGAAGCAAATTCAGCATCTTATATAGATAAACATATTGCAAGAAATGAATTTCAAGAAACATTATTTGATATTAAGGATTTTGATGAAATGGAAGACCATTATTATTAAAAAAAATTAAGTATTTTGCCGATCGCACAACAGCGGTTTGGCGCAATTGCGGTTTTAGGCAAACTTTAAAGTTGGTTTTGTATTTGGAAGTTCGGTCTTTAATTTATACATTTGGCTAACCAAATTCCCAACTGACGCCAAGCCACAAGACGTTGGTGGCAATGTTAAAAAAACGCACTAAAATATAATATTTAATAGCAATGATAAAATCATTTGAAGTAAAAAATCTAAACAATAAAATTTCTGATAAATTTTATTTTAATGAAGATTTAAACATTTTGACAGGTAAAAATGGTTGTGGTAAAACGACTATTTTAAAAACTATGTGGTATATAGTTAGCGGAAATTTAGATAAAATATTTGATGAAGTTTATTTTGATTTTGCAAGATTAGAAATGTTAGATAAATCATTCATACAAATTGAAGTAAAGCCAGATAAAAAGAGAAATTCTAGAAAAATTATTATTACTTTCAATAAAGAGGATAATTCTTATATATCAGAAATTGAAATTCCTTTTGAAAACTACGATCAAATGCCAAGTGTTTTTTCATCTGAAAGCTCATTATTCTTTCCTACATTCAGAAGAATTGAAGGTGGATTCTCAATAAATACTAATAGAAGAACTCGTAGAAATACGTTAAGAGATTCATTAGAATCAATTTCAGAAAATTTAACTAATGGACCTACTCATAAGTTTATTGCTTCAATTTCTACAGAGGATATTAACTATCTCTTAAGCAATAAATATGCTGATATTTCCGAAGAGATAAGAAAACTTGAAGTTAATCAATCTGGTAAAATTCTCGCAATTGTAGGAAGTAGTGAAGATAAAGAAAAAGAATCACTAGAATTGATAAGAAATTTAGTGAAAGATAATGATAAGAAAAGAAATAACATTTTAAAACCTTTTACAATGTTATCACTTGTAGTTCAAAGAATTTTCAAAGACAAGTCAATTAAGATTTCAAATAATTTAGAATTAGGAGAAGCAAAAGATGCTATTTTTTCAGACAAACTATCAGCTGGAGAAAAGCAAATGCTTAGTTTTTTATGTTATAATTTCTTCTATGATAATTCAGTAATATTTATTGACGAACCTGAATTAAGTTTACATACAGATTGGCAAAGAATCTTATTTCCAACTCTTTTAAAACAAAAAAAAGATAATCAATTCATAATTGCGACTCATTCACCTTTCATTTATGCAAAATACACTGACAAAGAAATAATGATTAACGAAGATAAAGGAACAAATAATGTCGAATAGTAAATCTTTAACCGCTGATATAATAATAGAAACATTAAAAAGAAGTAATTTAAAAACTGTATTAATTGAGGGAATCGATGATGTAGATATTTATAGAACTATAGAAGAGTATTTAGATATTACTGACATAAGCTTTCTAGAATGTCAAGGTAAAACTAATCTATTAAACGTTTTTGAACGTAGAAATGAAATTAATGAAAACGTACTTTTTATTTGTGATAGCGATTTATGGGTTATATTAGGAAAACCAAATATTTATGAAGACGATAAATTAATAACTACTGAAGGTTATTCTATAGAAAACGATATTTATTCAGATGGAGAAGAATTTTTATTAAAATTATTTAAATCTAATGAAGTTACAAAACGAGATGAAATTATAAGAAGCATTTGCGAATGGTATTCTCATGAAATATCATTAATACTTCAAAATTCTGCACATGATTGTAAATTTTCAGATGTAACAATTTTGAATACTTCAATCATGAAAAAATACTCTGCACAATTTGAACAATCTTTTCTAACAAAACGGAATTATATAGTTGCTGAAAAAGAACTTTATGATTCAATAATAAATGATTTTAAAAGTAAACTTCGCGGTAAATTTATATTTCAAATCTTTGAAAAAATATTTCAAGAAAGACAAAAAAAATCAATAAAATATACAAAATCGCAATTATTTGATATGGTTTTAAATTTTGTTTTAACCGATAATGATGAAGAAAAAATTATAGTAAAGAGAAAACTTCAAATAATAGATTATTTTAAAGACAAGTAAAAACACTGCCACCAACAGCGGTTTGGCGCAATTGGGGTTTTAGGCAAACTTTAAAGTTGGTTTTGTACTTGCAAGTTCGGTCTTTAATCGATACATTTGGCTAACCAAATCCCCAACTGACGCCAAGCCACAGGACGTTGTGTGCTATGATTTCTGAAAACGACAAAAATAACTTATAAACAGAAAATATTTATTATGGAAATGAACGGAGTTTTATCTGGATGTAGTATTTATAAAAATAAAGAAGTTGGTTTTTTTGCATTTGAACCAATTGGAAACATTGGAGAAAGTGTTTTGAGAGTTATTGTAGACTCAAATTGGCATATGTATACGCTTGAGCCAAAATGGAATATTAGTGGAATGGCAGGAGCGAAATATAATGAAAATGATGATTGGGTTATTGTTGCATCTAGTTCCGAAGGTAATTTATGGGAACTTACTCCTGGTAATAAATTACAACAAGAATTAAAAATAGAAGGCGATTATTCTGGTATTACTAAATTGGCAACAATTGAAAATTGTATTTGGGCTTGCGGAATGGATAGATTGTTACTTAAAAGAGAATTCAATGGCGTATGGAATGATTATAGTGCACCAAAAGCGGAACTTAGTGAAGGAGTAATTGGTTTTACAGCAATTGGTAATTCTATCGAATACGGAATTATCGCTGTTGGTTGGAAAGGTGAAATATGGAGTTTCAAAGACCAAAAATGGAAAAAACAAATAACTGAAACACAGGAAAATCTAAATGCAATATCTGTTGAGGAAAATGGAAAAATAATTGTCGTTGGAGATAACGGAACTATAATAGTGGGAGAAAATAATATTTGGACAAAAATTGAAGTGTCAAAAGACATTAATCTTCAAGGTGTTTGTCACTTTAAAGATGAAATATTTATCTGCTCTGACTTTGAAATTTTTAAATTAGAAAATAATAAATTAATACCCGAAAATAGATTTGATAATGGTGATTTACCCAAAACAACTTTAAATTTATTTACTGGTCAAAACGTAGTTTATTCCCAAGGAGAAAATGATGTTTTTATGTATTCAGAAAATAATTGGAAAAGAAAATTTTAATACAAATTATCACAGCACACAACAGCGGTTTGGCGCAATTGGGGTTTTAGGCAAACTTCAAAGTTGGTTTTGTACTTGCAAGTTCGGTCTTTAATTTATACATTTGGCTAACCAAATCCCCAACTGACGCCAAGCCACGAGACGTTGTGCGATATATTTGAAAAAATCGCCGCTGAATTGAAACTTAAAAAAAATATTGTATTTTTGCCCTAAAATAAAATGTTATGGTAATCGCAAATCCGATTTATGATGTAGTTTTCAAAAGAATGATGGAAAATGATAAAGTAGCAAAATTTTTCATTGGAACATTATTGGAACAAACTATTGAAACTGTTGAAGTAAAACCTCAAGAATTTACTTATACAGATGAATTGGCTGGATTAGCAGTTTTTAGACTTGATTTTATTGCAACAATTAAAACTGAAACTGGAGAATTAAAGAAAATATTAATTGAAATACAGAAGGCAAAAAATCAAATTGATTTGATGCGTTTCAGAAATTATTTAGCGGAACAATATAAAAAAGAAGATGAAGTAGAAGGTAAAAAAATGATTTTGCCTATAACAACTATTTACATTTTGGGTTTTAAACTTCCTGAAATAACTTCTGCTTGTCTGAAAGTTGAAAGAAACTACAAAGATTTAGTAAATAATTCTAGAATAGAAACTAAAAGCGACTTTATTGAAAAACTAACTCACGATAGTTATGTAGTTCAAGTAGAAAGAATAACAAATAAATATCAAACTAAATTAGATAAACTACTAAGTTTATTTGAGCAAACTAATTTTGTGGATGATCGTAGAATTGTAAAAGAATTTACTCACGAAATTGATAATGATGATATTAAACTTTCAACTGATATTTTACATTTTTCTGGAACTAATTCAGATGAACGTAAAAAAATAGAAACAGAACAAGAAGCGTGGCGAAGTGTAAATGCAATGTTTGAGGATAAAGAAAAGGAGTTTATTAAGACTATTGAAGAAATGCAGAAAGAAATAAACGAATTAAAAAGTAAACTTAGCGACAAAAAATAATACATCGCACAACAGCGGTTTGGCGCAATTGGGGTTTTAGGCGAATTTTGAAGTTGGTTTTGTACTTGGAAGTTGGTTTTTAAATCAATACATTTGGCTAACCAAATCCCCAACTGACGCCAAGCCACGAGACGTTGTGCGTCATTTTCGAGCGACAGAAAACCGAAAGAAAAATAAATTAATTAAATCAGTAAATTGTAAAATCAATTTGTATATTTGTATCCAAATGAATACAAATAGAAAATGTT
>JAYVKR010000258.1:0-3181 GCA_043768185.1 Flavobacterium sp. | reverse complement strand
AATAAACGATAACGAAATTTCTTTATAATAAATGCTTTTATTGTTGCGTTTTACTTTTTTAAACCTATGTAATATGAAAAAATTATTATCGGCATTTATTTTTTTACTTTTAACATTTGGATGTAAGCAAAATGAGTATGTTACAGAATATGAATCATCTGCAGCAGTAGAAATGGCTGAAACTGAAGCAGTAGCTACGGAAGAAGCAGTTTCAGATGAAAAACCAATTACGTCTTTAGGACTTCCTGTAAAAGAAAAATCTGATGAAAAAATAGCAACTCAAATTATAAAAAATGGAAATTTACGTTTTGAAACTTCCAACATAGAAACCACTTATAATCAAGTTCTTAATGCAGTTAAAAAATATAATGGTACAATTCAAAACGATAATAAAGGAAAAAATAATTACACTATTTATAGGAATTTAATTATTAGAGTTCCAAGTAAAAATTTTGATGCATTAATAAAAGATATTTCAAACGGTGTTAGTTATTTTGATACTAAAGAAATTTCGTCGCAAGATGTTACTGAAGAATATATTGATGTTTTATCTAGAATAAAAACTAAAAAAGCATTAGAAGAACGTTATTTAGAATTACTTAAAAAAGCATCTAAAGTGTCTGAAATACTAGAAGTTGAGCAACAATTGTCAACTATACGAGAAGAAATAGAATCTAAAGAAGGACGATTAAAATATATAAATGACAGAGTTGCAACAAGCACAATTACTATAGAATTTTATAAATTTCAAGCCGAAAAAGGTGGCGCAACTGTTTCTTATGGATCAAAAATTATAAATGCAATAAAATCTGGTTTTAACGGAATATCAAGTTTCTTTATTTGGTTAATAGAAGTTTGGCCTTTTATTGTTATTTTAGTAGCCATTATTTACTTTATTAGAAAACGTTTTAAGAAAAAAAACACATAAAAATGCTTCCACAATTTAAAAAAAGATATTTAATTCCAGTTCTAGCATCAGGAATTTTCTTTATTGGTACAAGTTTCAAAGACGATTTTTTTGAAATTGCCAAGCAAATAGAAATTTTTACAACCTTATTTAAAACCGTAAATCAAAACTATGTAGATGAGGTAAATCCGTCAGAATTGATGGACAAAGCCATAAAAAGTATGTTGGCCGATTTAGATCCATATACCAATTATTTTAACGAACAAGATGTTGTAAAATTTAAAATTAACAATACTGGCGAATATACAGGAATTGGCGCAATGATTACTAGAAAAGACGACAGAGTAATTATTAAAGAACCATACAAAAATTATCCTGCAGATAAAGCTGGTTTAAAAGCTGGCGATGCCATAATTCAAATTGGCGATGTACTTTTGTCAGATTTTAAAGAAGATGCTTCGCAATTATTAAAAGGTGCAAAAAATACTAAAATAGAAATAAAATACATTCGTCAAGGAAAAACGCTTTCTACACAATTAATTTTAGACGAAGTTGAGGTAAAAGCAGTGCCGTTTTTTGGTAAAATTGATGACAAAACAGGATATATAGTTTTATCTACATTTAATAGAAAAACTACAACCGAAACCAAAGATGCATTAGAAAAACTAAAAGCCGATGGTGCAGAAAGAATTATTCTAGATCTTAGAGGAAATGGTGGCGGATTATTGAATGAAGCTGTAAATGTGTGTAATTTATTTGTTCCAAAAGGAGAAATTATTGTAACTACTAAATCTAAAAACGAAAAATATAACGTTACTTACAAAACTACTAAAGAACCAAATGATTTAGAAATTCCGCTAGCCATTTTGGTTGATGGTAAAAGTGCCTCAGCATCAGAAATTGTTGCTGGCGCTTTACAAGATTTAGACAGAGCAGTAATTGTTGGCAGCAGAAGTTTTGGAAAAGGTTTGGTGCAACGACCAATTGATATGACTTATGGAACGCAAGTAAAAGTTACAATTTCTAGATATTTTACGCCATCAGGAAGATGCATTCAAGCATTAGATTATTGGCATAAAGATAAAGATGGAAAAGCAACTAGAACAGATGCTTCTAAATATACTGCGTTTAAAACTAAAAAAGGAAGAACAGTTTATGATGGTGGCGGCATTCAACCAGATATTGAACTTGCAGAAACCAAATTAAGCACCATTGCCGAAGTACTTCAAAAAAATGATGGCGTTTTTAATTACGTAACGTATTATTATTTTAAAAATCCAACGCTTGGTGATAAAATTCCAACACTTACTGATGCCGATTTTTCTGATTTTAAAGCGTTCTTAAAAAGAGAAAAATTTACTTTTGATACAGAAACTGAATTGGCTTTAAAAAACACATTAGAAAAAGCTAAAAAAGAAAAAATAGACGAAAGTATTAGTACAGAATACAATCAATTATTGGCAGCTTTACAAAAAAGTGAAGAATCATTATTAGATAAAAATCAGAAAGAAATTAAGAAATTAATGCTAGATGAAATTATAAAACGATACCAATATAAAGAAGGATTGTATCAATATTATACTAAAAACAACTTTGAAATTGGCAAGGCAAAAGAAATTTTGGCAAACACATCAGAGTATTCTAAAATTTTACAATAATGTTGGTTCGTTTCTTAAAAATACTTCCGTTTTTATTATTTTTCGGAATTCTTCATGCGCAAGAAGAAGTTGTATATTCAGTTTATTTTGAATTTGATAAATTTTCATTAGACGAAAAACAAGGCAAAGAAGTAATTGCTTTTATAAAAAACGCCGATTCTACACGAATAGAATCCATTCAAATTTTTGGTTATACTGACGATGTTGGTAAAGATGCCTACAATTTTAAATTGTCTACCAACAGAGCAAATACCATTCAAAGTAAACTTATTGAAAGCGGCATTAAAAATAAAATTATAGTTACCATTGAAGGCAAAGGACGTATTTTAATTGAAGATGATATTGTAGAAAATTTACCCGAAAAACGTTCTAAAAATCGTAGAGTAGATGTTGTTGTAAATTTAAAAGAATTACCCAAACTAGAGTTGCCAGGATTTTATAATATGATTCAAAAAAATCATAAAGTTGGTGATCACGTGTATCTAGAAAACATACTTTTTGAAAAAGGAAGCAGCAAGTTAACCATGAAAGCTAAAACAGAATTAGACAAAGTAGCTTTGTTGTTGTTGCGATACAAAACCATAGAATTCGAAGTTCAAGGACACGTGTGTTGCAC
>JAYVKR010000257.1:0-3551 GCA_043768185.1 Flavobacterium sp. | reverse complement strand
TTCGGCTTCGGTTTCGGCATCTTTCCAGTTAAAAACTATTTCGGGTTCTTTATTTTCAAATTTTTTAAGTAAATCTTTCATTTGGTAATTTAGTTTGTGGTGCAAATATACTATTTTAAAAAGATTTGATATTTGTATAATTAAGCAAATTAAAACCTACTTTTATAAGAAATATAATTAGTAATTTTTAAGAATTAATTTATGAAAGAGGATAAAAATTGGCACGAAGAACATAAAGAGAATTTAAGTTTTGGAAGCCGTCTAGCTGATAAAGTTGCCACAGGAATGGGTTCTTGGCGGTTTATAATTATTCAAACAATTACTGTAGCAATATGGATGGGATTAAATGTTGTGGCACTAATGAACCACTGGGATCCATATCCATTTATTTTATTAAATTTACTTTTTTCTACTCAAGCAGCTTATGCCGCACCAATTATTATGATGTCTCAAAATCGTCAGAATGAACGTGACAGAATACAAGCGCAACAAGATTATCAAACTAATATTGAAGCCAAGCTTGAAATTGAAGAACTAACTAAAAAACTTAACGATATTGAAGTCAATAAATTGGATAAAATTATTATGTTATTAGAAAAAAGATAAAATTTTAAAATTATTATTTTTTAAAAATTCAAACAATTATTATTTTGAAATTGCTTCAAAAATTCCATATAAAGGAATATTTGTAAGCCAATTTTCTTTTCTAAATTTGCTCATTGAAGTTCGAATGGCATTTTTCCAAACTATCATTTCATTAAGTAAATATCTGTTCATTTGTACCTTAAATTGAGTTATTTAGAAAGAAAAATACACTTTTTCATAGGAATAAATGTAAATTATAACACTTTTTCATAGGAATAAATGTAAAATCACACACTTTACCATAGGAAAGATAAATAATTATAAGATAATTAATACACAATTCCAGAAGAATGGTCTATTTCTGCACCAGTAACGCTTTTTAAAACATTAATTTCGTTTCTAAGTTTTAAAACGCCTAATAATCCAAAAATTAACGCTTCTTTAAATTCTAAAGTTTTTGCATCTGGAATTATAATTTCAATATTAGGAAGATGAAATTGCATTCTTTCAATTAAAAATTCATTATAAGTTCCGCCACCAGTTGCTAGAAGTTTGCCAGTTTTTTTTGGTAACGAATTGGCTGTTTGATAAGCAATATGCTCTGTAAAAGTGTGCATTTTATCTTCAATAGCAATAGCATATTTTTCAATTAAAGGCAAAATTATTTGTTTTACAGTTTCAAATCCCAGAGATTTTGGAAAGGACCTTTTGTAATATTCTATTGAATTTAGTTCGTTAAATAGCTCAAGATTTAATTCTCCAGAACGAGAAATTTTTCCTTTATCGTCATAATCAAATCCTAGTTTATTGGCATAATAATTTAAAACAGTATTTACTGGCGAAATGTCAAAGGCAATTCGTTTGCTGTTTTGTTCAAATGAAACATTAGAAAATCCGCCAAGATTTAAACAATAATCATACTGAGAAAATAATATTCTATCTCCAATTGGAACCAATGGCGCACCTTGACCACCAAGTCGTACATCTTGAACACGAAAATCGCAAACCACTTTTTGATGTGTTAAAGTTGCAATTTCTGGAAGATTTCCTATTTGTAAAGTAATTCCTTTTTTGGGTTGATGTAAAATTGTGTGTCCGTGAGAACAAACCGCATCAAGATTATGAATAAAATGATTGTGTATAAATTCTGAAATAATTTTACCAAGAAGTTTAGTATAATTATGATTTAGAATTTCTAATTCTGACATTGAAAAATCTACAGCATTCTTTAAATTGTTTAACCAAGAAGCATCATATGATATGGTTTCACATTCTAGAATTTCATAGTTCCAAACGTTATCCTTTATAGAGAAAGTAATGTGCGCTAAATCAATTCCATCTAGCGATGTGCCACTCATTAAACCTATAATATTGTAGGAATCTTTAAACATTGGCTAAATTTACGAAAACGTTTGAGATTTTAATTAAAATGCGTTATTTTTGCATCAAATTTAAAGAAAAACAAAACCAATTTTACAACTATTATGGATTTTAACTTAACCGAAGAACATTTAATGATTCAACAAGCTGCTAAAGATTTTGCAATTGCAGAATTATTTCCTGGCGTAATTGAACGTGATGAGCATTCTAAATTTCCAACTGAACAAGTTAAAATGATGGCCGATTTAGGTTTTATGGGAATGATGGTAGATCCAAAATATGGAGGTTCTGGATTGGACAGCATTTCGTATGCATTGGCTTTGATTGAAATTGCAAAAGTTGATGCGTCAGCTTGTGTAATAATGTCTGTAAACAATTCATTAGTTTGCGCAGGTTTAGAAAGATATGCTAGTGAAGAACAAAAAATGAAATATTTAGTTCCGCTTGCTAAAGGAGAAGTTATTGGAGCTTTTTGTTTGTCTGAACCAGAAGCAGGAAGCGATGCAACATCTCAAAAAACTACTGCAATAGATAAAGGCGATTATTATTTATTAAACGGAACCAAAAATTGGATTACCAATGGTGCAACAGCATCGACTTACTTAGTAATTGCGCAAACAGATATAGAAAAAGGTCATAAAGGAATTAATGCTTTTATTGTTGAAAAAGGTTGGGCAGGATTTGACATTGGATTGAAAGAAAAAAAGATGGGAATTCGTGGAAGCGATACACATTCTTTAATGTTTACTGATGTAAAAGTTCCTAAAGAAAATAGAATTGGCGCTGACGGTTTTGGATTTGCCTTTGCAATGAACGTTTTAAACGGTGGAAGAATAGGAATTGCATCGCAAGCTTTAGGCATTGCAATTGGTGCTTATGAAATTGCTTTAAAATATTCTAAAGAAAGAAAAGCGTTTGGAAAAGAAATTTTCAATCATCAAGCCATTGCTTTTAAACTTGCTGATATGTATGTAAAAGTTACTGCAGCAAGATTATTGGTTATGAAAGCTTGTTGTGAAAAAGATGAAGGTAAAGACATTGCACATTCTGGTGCTATGGCAAAATTATACGCTTCGGAAATTGCTTTGGAAGTTGCTAATGAAGCAGTTCAAATTCATGGTGGAAACGGTTATGTAGCCGAATATCACGTAGAACGAATGATGCGTGATTCTAAAATTACTCAAATATATGAAGGAACATCTGAAATTCAAAGAATAGTTATTTCTAGAGGATTAGTTTAACATAAAATAAATTACTTTTTTACCCTTTTAGTTTATTCTGAAAGGGTTTTATTTTTTAATTGTATTTTTTTATACTTTTACAATCCCAATTTCTATAAATGTACGACGAATTAAAATACTGGTATTTGCGAGACCATAAATTATTTAAGACTTTAAATATGTCTCAAATTAAACAGTTGTGCATCATTTCTGGATATAAAACTGCCAAGAAAGGAGATACAATTTACTTTACGTTAAGTGTTGTTTCTAGAATTTTTCTGTTAAAAAAAGGAAATATTAAAATTATTTCGGTTGATGATGAAGGAAATGAAACCATTAAAGAAGTACTTCAAAAAGGAGATTTAT
>JAYVKR010000256.1:0-20700 GCA_043768185.1 Flavobacterium sp. | reverse complement strand
GAAGTGTAAAAATCTTTATTAGAAGCAAATGGCTTGGGTATTTTCAGCAAACCATATTCCTGCTGTCCATTCCAATCTTTTTTTAATTGCCTTGGGTTTTAACCCAAGGCAATTAAAAAAAGGATTTCCATTCCCATCAGGGCTAAAATTTTTAAGAATTGAACTAAAGTTAAGTTTATTACAACAACATCATTTCTATCTACAAAATCCCTATTTTTGTAGCAACAATGAACGTAACTTCACAAATAAAACAGCCAATAAATAAAGAAATGGAACTTTTTGAAAAAAAGTTCTATGAATCAATGACTTCCAAAGTGGCTTTGTTAAACCGAATAACCTATTATATAGTAAATAGAAAAGGAAAACAAATGCGACCAATGTTTGTTTTTCTCACAGCCAAAATAATTTCCAACGGAACAGTAAACGAGCGAACTTATCGTGGCGCAAGTGTTATAGAACTTATTCACACAGCAACTTTAGTACACGACGACGTTGTAGATGATAGTAATCGTAGAAGAGGATTTTTCTCAATAAATGCACTCTGGAAAAACAAAATTGCAGTTCTCGTGGGCGATTTTCTACTATCCAAAGGATTATTACTATCTATAGACAATGGCGATTTCGATTTACTAAGAATAATATCAGTTGCCGTTCGCGAAATGAGTGAAGGCGAATTACTGCAAATAGAAAAAGCAAGACGATTAGACATAGACGAAGAAATATACTACGAAATCATCCGACAAAAAACCGCAACACTTATTGCTGCTTGTTGTGCACTTGGCGCAAAATCAGTTTCAGACGATGAAATTCTAGTAGAGAAAATGCGAAAATTTGGCGAACTCATCGGAATGGCATTTCAAATAAAAGACGATTTATTTGATTATACCGATGAAGCCATTGGTAAACCAACAGGAATCGACATTAAAGAACAAAAAATGACGCTACCTTTAATATATGCTTTAAATAATTGTACAAGCAAAGAAAAAAGTTGGTGCATCAATTCTATTAAAAATCACAACAAAGACAAAAAACGAGTAAAAGAAGTAATCCAATTTGTAAAAGACAAAAACGGATTAACTTACGCAGAAAATAAAATGGTTCAATTTCAGCAAGAAGCACTTGAATTACTTAAAGATTTTCAATATTCAGAATACAAGGACAGTTTAATACTTATGGTTAATTATGTTATTGAAAGGAAGAAATAAATTTTCAATATCAATTTCAAAAGTCAATATCAATTTCAAATTTCAATTTAACGCAAATTCATAATAAAATTTATCCTCAATGTTTGTCATTCCGTAGGAATCTCACGATTGAATTTCAATATCAATTTCAAAAATCAATATCATCCTGAGCTTGTCGAAGGACAACTTCAAATTTCAATTCAACGCAAATTAATAATTAAAGTTATCCGCGAAGTTTGTCATTCCGTAGGAATCTCACAATGGAATTGCAAAATTAACTTCAGAGCAATCTTGTCATTCTAACTAAGGAAGAATCTCACCAAAAAATTAAAGTAGTTTGATGAGATTCTTCCTGCGTCAGAATTACAAAAAAAGGTAAAAAATTAAACCATAAAAAACAAACAATCAATAAATTAAAAATTATTTTAATTATTTTTATAAAATCATACAACCATTTTACAACTACAAACGTCTATGCTAATAGAAGACTGTAACGAACGTAATTAACTGAACACTAATTACTGAAGACTAATTACTGAACACTGAATACTAAATAACTAAATAACTGAACACTGAACACTAAATAACTAAACACTGAACACTAAATAACTAAACACTGAACACTGAACACTAATAATGAAAATAATCAACTTACATCAAGAAGAAAAAGAATTAATTGAGTTAGCTGTCGCCAACAACCGACATGCGCAACAAAAGATTTATTCTAAGTTTTCGCCAAAAATGTTAAGTGTTTGCAGACAATACATTAAAGATTTACACAATGCAGAAGACATAATGATTACCGCTTTTATGAAAGCTTTTACCAATTTAAATAAGTTTGAACACAAAGGAAGTTTTGAAGGTTGGATAAGAAGAATAATGATAAACGAATGCATATCCTACATCAGAGTTCTAAAAAAAGTTAAGTTCATTGAAGACGAAAATTATTTTGAAGACAGTTTTAACAATATTGAAAGTCAGTTTTCTGTAGAAGATATTCAATCTTTAATTGACAATTTGCCAGATGGTTATAAAATGGTTTTTAATTTATATTGTGTAGAAGGATTTAAGCATCAAGAAATTGCGACGATGTTGGGTATTAATGAAGGAACATCTAAATCGCAATTATCGCATGCTAGAAAAATGTTGCAAGAACAGATTAACAAGTTAAAAAATTACAGTAATGGAACAGAGTAATATAGAAAATCAAATAAGAGAAAAATTAAATTCTCGCGAAATTAAACCAACCGAAATGGCTTGGGACAGACTTGATGCAATGTTAACAGTTGCCGAAGAAAAAAAATCTAAAAAAGGATTTAGTTGGTTGTTTATTGCTGCTTGTTTTTTAGGAATGGTAACTTTTGGAACAATTATTTATCAATTAAATACAAATGAAATTACTATTGATAATGAAGTTGTAAATGAGGAGAATAATAATAAAATCAATAACAATACCAACAACCAAATTCAAAATTCAAAAATAATTGAAGAAAAAAATCAAGTAGAATCTAATTTACCAACAGAAAAAATTCAACAAACAATTCAATCCAATAATAATATAAAACTTGCAACTCGCAACTCGCAAATTGTAAACAAAAATTCAATCATCAGTCAAAAAACAATTACAATTCAAAAAGAATCTTTAAATCAAAAACCAAATTTAAACAAAGAAATTCAATTTAAAAATGGTGAAAATATTGTACAATTAAATTCGCCAACAATTATTGATACCAAAACTAAAATAATTGTTTCCAATACAGAATCTGTTTCATCAGAAAAACTTTTAGCAGAAGTAGACAAAGCTAGAAAATCTGTAAAACAAACCAAAGTTGTGGTAAATGCAAGCAGTTTATTATCGCAAGTAAATGGCGAAATAAATAAAGATTACAGAGAAACAAATTTTCAAAAACTAAAACGAAAGTTTGAAACTGTAAAAGTTGCTGTCGCCAACAGGAACAATCAATAATAATTACAATGTCAATTTTCAATATTTGACATCAAAACAAAAATCATTAATCAGAATCTGAAATCAATTCAGATTAAAAAACTAGAAATTATGAGGAATTTAATCGTTTACTTAACACTAATCTTGTGCCTTTTTATAAGCAAATCGTATTCACAAGAAAACACATTCGAAGCTAGAGCAAATGCAATCTCAGTAAAAATTGAAACCATTACTCAAAACGAAAAAGAGAGCTTAAAAAAAGAAATTGAAGAAGTAAATTCTCAAGTAGATAAAGGTACAATCACTCAAGTTCAAGCCGATGTAAAAAAACAAGAGTTGGCAGCAATTAGAGCAAAAAATATAGAAACTAAAGTAGCAACATTACAAGACGAACTTAAAAACTTAGTACAAGAAAAAGTAGATGGTAAACTTACAGAAAGTTATAAAAAAGGAAGTTTTGGTGTAATTTTTCAAAAATCGACTGGAAAAAACAGCGAGAAATATCAAAAATATAGAGATTCACTTGATAACGTTTCTGAGAAAAGAACCACATCACAATTTGTTTTTGCAACAGGTTTTAACAATTTAGTAACTGGTGAAAAAGTAGAAAATTCAGATTTTAAATACCTAGGTTCACATTTTTACGAATTTGGAACAACTTTTAATACACGAATTTTAGACAACAGTAACTTTTTACATTTAAAATACGGAATGTCTTTAATGTACAACAATCTTAGACCAACAGACAATAGAATTTTTGTAAAATCTGGTAATCAAACTCTATTACAAACTAGTGCAATTGATTTAAAAGATTCAAGATTTAGAAATGTATATTTAGTTGCGCCTTTGCATTTAGAATTCGATTTTTCTAAAACTAAATTAAAAGACGATGGAACTAAATTATTTAAATCGCACCAAAGTTTAAGACTAGGTTTTGGCGGTTATGCAGGAGTAAGAATAAAATCTAAACAGTTTCAAAAATTTGAAGAAGATAATCAAGATTCTACAATAAAACAAAAAGGCGATTTTAATGTAAATAATTTTATTTACGGAGTAAGCGGATATATTGGTTATGATGAGGTAAGTTTATATGTAAAATACGATTTAAATCCACTGTTTGAAAACAATGTTGTAAAACAGAATAATGTTTCCGTAGGAGTTCGTTTCGATTTTAATTAGAATTTATTTAATAGTTACTTACATTTTACCTGCAAGATTTTTTTAAAAATCTTGCAGGTTTTTTTATTTAAACGTGTAACTTTAAACCCTCAAACTTTTTACCTTATATTTTAAAATTGATTACCAAAGACACTATAGATAAAGTTTACGAAACAGCACGAGTTGAAGAAGTCATTAGCGATTTTGTTCAATTAAAACGTGCCGGAAGTAATTTTAAAGGATTGAGTCCGTTTTCAGACGAACGTTCGCCATCGTTTATGGTTTCGCCAGCCAAAGGAATTTGGAAAGATTTTTCATCTGGAAAAGGCGGAAATGCAATTGCATTTGTAATGGAACATGAACATTTTTCATATCCAGAAGCCATTAGATATTTGGCAAAAAAATACAATATAGAAGTAGAAGAAACCGAACTTACCAATGAAGAAAAAGAAAGTGCCAACGAAAAAGAAAGTTTGTACTTGGTTTCAGAATTTGCATCTAAGTATTTTCAAGACATACTTTTAAATAGTGAAGAAGGAAAGGCAATTGGTTATTCTTATTTTAAAGAACGCGGATTTACAAATGAAACCATCAAGAAATTTAATCTTGGATATTCGCCCAATATGTGGGATGCTTTTACCAAAGAAGCACTTGGCAAAGGTTATAAACTAGAATTTTTAGAAAAAACTGGACTTACCATTGTTGGCGAAGAAAAACAATTTGATCGATTTAAAGGTCGCGTAATGTTTCCAATTCAATCTATGTCTGGTAGAGTTTTGGGTTTTGGAGGTAGAATTTTAACTAATGATAAAAAAGCTGCCAAATATTTAAACTCGCCAGAAAGTGATTTGTATCATAAAAGCAAAGTCTTGTACGGAATTTTTCATGCCAAACAAGCCATTGCTAAATTAGATAATTGTTTTTTAGTTGAAGGTTATACTGATGTTATTCAAATGCATCAAGCCGGAATTGATAATGTAGTTTCTTCCTCTGGAACAGCATTAACATCTGACCAAATTAGATTGATAAACCGTTTAACCAAAAATATTACTGTACTTTTTGATGGCGATGCCGCAGGTTTGCGAGCTTCCATTCGTGGAATAGATTTAATTCTAGAAGAAGGAATGAACGTAAAAGTATGTACTTTTCCAGATGGCGAAGATCCGGACAGCTTTGCTAAGAAAACACCTTTACAAGATTTAATAGTGTATCTTGAAGAAAATGCGATGGATTTTATACAGTTTAAAGCATCTATTTTAATGAAAGATGCCAAGAATGATCCAATAAAAAAAGCCGATTTAATTAGAGATATGGTAGCCAGTATTTCTAAAATTCCAGACAGAATAAAACGTGAAGTTTATATTAAAGAAGTATCTAGAATTATGGATATTTCAGAAGATGTTTTGTTTAATACCTTGGCACAAATTGTAAAAAAAGACATTCAAGAAATTGGCAAAAAATTAAAGCAAGAACAAACCGCATTTGAAGTTCATAAAAATGATGAAATTGTTGTAAACACAGTTGTTGATATTCAATATGAACTGGAACATAAAATTATAGAAATTCTACTTTTATACGGAAATGTAGAAGACGAATTTGAAGATATTTTACTAAAAGCAAATGAAAATGGCGAGATGATAGAAGTAAAAGAAATTAATAATTACAAAGTTTTTAATAGAATTTTCTTAAGTTTGCAAGAAGATGAAATTCAATTAGCAAACCCAATTTTTCAAGAAATTTATACTAATTTAATTGCTTATTTTAATGAAAATGAAAATTTTGAATTAGAAAAATATTTATCGCAACTTTCACCATCATTGTCACAAGAAGTAACTTCAATATTAATGAATGACGAACGTGATATTTTACACAATTGGGAAGCCAAACACATTTATGTAAAACAAAAAGATAAAACCATTGCACAATATGTTTCAGAAACCATATTAACTTTAAGATGGTTTTTAGTAAATAAAATTATAGAAGAATTAAAATCATCTGTAAAAAAAGAGATTATTCAAGAAGATGAAATACAAGATAATAGCGAAACATTATCTATGGTTATTGATTATTTAGGACTTACCAATATGTTTTCTAAAAAATTAGGAAGAGTAATTTCTAGACACAATTAATTAAAATAAAAAATTCCAAATTCCAATCTATGATCAATTGAAATTTGGAATTTTTAAAATTTGGATTTTTTTAAACAATATCCAACGTTTTGGCTTTATTAACTAAATCTACTAAGTTAGTTACATTTAATTTTTGCAATAATCGTAACTTGTATGTAGAAATAGTTTTTTCGTTTAAACCTAAAATTTTAGAAACTTCGTTGTTTTTCTTTCCGTCACACAAGTAACGCAACACTTCAATTTCTCTATTAGATAGTTTTCTATATAGTCTTTCGCTTTTATTTTGTTTAGCAATTAAAGCCAAATTTTTCTTTATGCTATCACTCATCATAATCAATCCTTGATGTACTCTAATTACAGTAGTACCAAGAGTTTCTAGCTTAGCAGATTTGTGAACATATCCAGAAACACCACTTTTTATAGTATTTGGAGCATAAATTTGTTCATTTAAACTTGTAAAAACCAAGACTTTAGTTTCTGGAAAATTTTTAATAATAGCTTTTAGCTCATAAATACTTTTAAGTCCATCTAGTTCTAAATCAATGATTAAAACATTAATTTCTTTGTTTCTAAGTGCATCTGGAACCATAAAGAAGCTTCCAACGTTAGAGACAACATTAATTTCTGGATGATCTTTAAAATATGCTTTTACGCCAAAATGGACTACTGGGTAATTATCGGCAAGGCAAACGTTTATCATAATTGTAATTTATTAATGGTCAATTTTTGTTAAAATATTTTTAAATAGGATTAACTATTTTAGCAAGGGTAAAATTACTAAAAAAAAGATAAACATCTGTTAAAATTATGAAATATTATCTCAAATTCTCAGTGATAATGCAAACTGGTATAGGATTCATCTTATGAAAATTTGATTTATTTAACTTTTTATAAATATTCAATACCTCTTTTTCACGTGTGTTAAATTCTTTAGTTTGATCATCATTTTCAAGCTCAATCATTGCCCATTCTAACTCGTCATAGCTTGCTCCTAGCTGATCTTCGTCGGTTCTGCTGTCTCCAAATAATCCATCGGTAGGCGAAGCTTCTAATATAGAATTAGGAATTTTTAAATAATTTCCCAACGCATAAACGTCACTTTTCATTAAATCTGCAATCGGACTTAAATCTACACCGCCATCGCCGTACTTTGTGTAAAATCCTACACCAAAATCCTCTACTTTATTACCAGTTCCTACAACCAAACTACTATTAATTCCAGCAAAGTAGTATAAAGTTGACATGCGTAATCTTGCTCTTGTGTTTGCCAAAGATAAATTATACTTTATTTCATCCTCACAAACAGGAATACTAGATTTAAAAGTATCATAAGTTGAGGTTAAATTTACCTCAACATTAGCTACATTTTTAAAACGAGACTTTAATTGTTCAATATGTTCTTTTCCTCTATTTACTTGGCTTTTTGCTTGGTGTATAGGCATTTCTATACATAAAACAGGCAATCCAGTTTGTGCACAAAGTGTTGAGGTAACTGCCGAATCAACTCCACCAGAAATCCCAATAACAAAACCTGTAACTTTTGCATTTTCAGCATAAGTTTTTAACCAATTAACTATTAATTCGTTAACTTTTTCAACATTAATTGTACTCTTCTTTTTCATATTATTCACGCAAATTAAAAATGGGTAATGTATATTTGCAAAAATAATAATTTTAAATTTAATACGTTTAATTTTAGAAGCAATTTCCAGCTTTGCACTACAATCTTTTTTAAATTATAAGTTGTTTTTCTAAATAAAAAAAGAACTCCTAGCGTCGTTTTTTTATATCAAGAAAAACTAACTTTAAATTAAAAAAGGATTTACGTTTCAATCTTGGCTAATTTCTAAATAAATTTTCACAATAATTTACATAATAATATTTTTTTCTTACACAATTACAATGAAAAAGTACCTTTTTATAATTATAAGTTTAGTAATAATTTCTTGCGATAAAAAAAGCAAAGTAGAAAATGCCATAGAAGTTATTCCAATGGCAATAAAAGTTGTTCGATTTGATCAAGCATTTTTTGAAACAAAACCCTCAAATTTGCAAGTTTTAAAAGCACAATATCCATTTTTCTTTGATCCAGGAACGCCAGATGAATACTGGTTAGAAAAAATGCAAAACCCAGATTGGCGTGCTCTGTATGATGAAAGTCAAACTAAATTTAAAGATTTTAGTGCTCAAAAACAAGAAATTGAAGCGCTTTTTAAACACATTAAATATTATTTTCCGCAAGTAACTACGCCAACTGTTTATACCTTAATATCTGAAGTTAACCCAGATACAAAAGCCATTTACGCCAATGATAAATTGTTAATTGCAATAGAATTATATTTAGGTAAAGACACTAAATTCTATCAACCATTTCCAGAGTATTTAAAAGCCAATTTCGAACCAAGACAAATGATGCCAGACATTGTTCAATCGTTTGCCTACGGAATTTTAAAACCACCAACAGACGAAACTTTACTATCATTAATGATTTATTCTGGAAAAGAATTGTATTTAAAAGATATTTTGCTTCCAGAGTATACCGAAGCAGAAAGAATTGGCTATACAAATGAGCAACTTAAATTTTGCCTAGAAAACGAACAATACGTTTGGACACGATTTATAGAAGATAAATTACTTTTTAGTTCAGAGTCTAAATTGGCAAACCGTTTTATAAATCCAGCGCCATTTTCTAAATTCTATTTAGAAATAGACAATCAAACGCCAGGAAGAATTGGTCAATTTACTGGTTGGCAAATAGTGCGTTCTTTTGTAGAAAACAATCCCGAAGTATCTTTGCAAGATGTTTTAAAACTAGACGCGAAACAATTATTTGAAAGATCTAAATACAAACCCAAAAAATAATGAGTACCATAACATCAGAAATAAAATTTCTAGTAGAACTAGACGAAAATAGAGTTCCAGAAAAATTAACTTGGACAGCACAAGATGGTGGCGTTCAACTTGAAGAAGCCAAAGCAATGTTACTTTCTGTTTGGGATGCTAAAACTAAAGAAACACTTCGTATTGATTTATGGACAAAAGAAATGCCTGTAGACGAAATGAAATTATTTTTTCATCAAACTTTGGTTGCGATGGCAGATACTTTTCAACGAGCAACACAAGATGAAACAATGGCAGACACAATGAGAGATTTCTGTGATTATTTTGCCGAGAAATTAGAGTTGATTAAATAAAAAAAGGTTCGCAATTTGCGAACCTTCTCGGTTTATCTGTCAAATACTGAAATTGTTTGTTCTAAAACTCCATTACCATCATTATCATAATTAAATTTAAAAGATAATTTATTTTGAGTTAATTCAATTATTTCTGTTGTGATATTTTCCTGTCCATTATATATAATTAATGTATTTCCATTTTTTGAAAAAGTACCTGTCCAATCAGTTATTGGTTCACATCCAAAAATATCTACACTTTTTAATGAATTTTCATTATAAAATTCAATATAATCTTTCCCACAAGGTTCGTGATCTTCATAGGTATACGTAACATTATTTATAATAGTTTCTTTATAATTCCATTTGCCCAAAATAGATTGAGCAGTTGATTCATCAGAATCATTTTTTGAACAACTAAAGCATATAAAAGACGCAATAGTTACAATGATAATCTTTGATTTCATATTTTTTTATTTAAAATGTATATCCGATTCTTAAATGTAAATTAATTATTCCACCGTTTACATCGTTAATATATCCTTCGCTTTTAGCAAAGTAATTAGTAAAACCAATGCCAATTCCTGTCTCATAATTAAAATTCTTCCCAATATTTCTTTTAATTCCCCAAGTTGGTATTAAAGAAATTTGATTTACTATTTTTATGTTATCATAATTAGAAATAACAAACCAATTAGGATTAAAAGTAGTTTGTAATGCCAAGAAGTTACCACTATTATTAGTTGTATTTTTTGATTTTGATTGCCTTTTTTCTAAATTATAATACCATCTTGGCTCAATTCTAATAACTGGCGTCATTAAAAGACCAGTTTTTGGATAAAAACTACCACCAAATATACTGGCATTTAATCCTATTTCACTTCTTAGTGCAATTTCATTAGATAATCGAGATTCGTTATGAATCCATATTCCCAGAATTCCAGTTTGAATTCCATAAATAGATTTTTCAACACTTGCAGTATCTTTATCTTGAGAAAAAGAAAATTGAAATAGTAAGGCGAAAATAAAAATGTATTTTTTCAAAGTTGTATTTTTTAGTTTATTGATTTCTTTTCTAATAATTTCATTAATTTTTTATAGCTACCAATTATCAACATATTAGAATCTTTAGGAAAATTAACATCGCTTCTACTTTCTAAAAGCTTAACTCTACCACTAATTCTTTGAGAATAAATAATTTCAGATAAATTAATATCATAAACTTCAAGAATTACTTCCGATTGATTTACTTTTTCTGTCTTAAAATTGCTTGATGTAATATCAACACCTCCAAATTCTTCTTTAATAATAATAGCTTTTATATTTATCAGATAATCATAACCTTTACAGCCAATATTAATTTTTTTTAAAACTTCTTTACTTGGATTAATTTCAATTTTTTTAGGTAAAATTATAGAATTAATATTGCCAGTTTGAAAAAATCTTATTCCTAAAATTCTACCAAAGTCTTTATTTACTTTATCTTTCAATTGTTTATAAACAGAATTAGGACAATCAATTTCATTTAACAACCATTTTCCTTTAGTAAAATCTAAGCCTACTGTTTGGGATTTATTTTCAATTAAATAATTTGGTATTGAACAGCTTGATGTTACTAAAAATAAAATAAAAATTATTTTTTTAATTTTTTTCATAAATAATTTAATGCACTTATCATGTTTAATATAATAAGTGCATAAATATAGTGTTTTTTTTAATCTATCTTGACAGCAAATTTACTTCCATGCCATGAACCGCCACTTCTAACAGCTCCAATCATTTTAACTCTAAAATTTTTAGGTTTTATTAATTGATTTCCAGGACTAGGACTGCCTAAATCCCAAGATCCATTTCCAGTTTGATTGACATTTATTTGTATTTCTGCACCCCAATCAAACGTTTTTTGTGCTATTGCATTACCATATCCAATTGTTTGATGAGATTTTTGGATAATAACCTTTCCATTTTCAGGAAACTTTGCGGCAAAAGTTCTGTTACTTGCAAGTGGTGTAGAGAGACTAGGTATAGCAGCTTGAAGTTGAGTAGTTGCTGTAGAATATAAACCATCATAAAAATAATCATTTAATTTTTTAGCATTCAGACTTGAATCTATACCACCTTGAATTAAATTATCTAATGTAGTCCATCCTGTGCCAAAAAACTCAAAAGTTAAACCCATACCATCATTCTGAAATATTTGAGGTAGACTTGAATGATTAAGATTAGTAAAAGTATAATTACCAAAATTCATATTATTAGGCTGAAACAATATTTTTTGATTATTAATATAATAAGATCTCTCTTGAGTAGTATTGTTTACTACAGCACTATTTAATAATTGATTAGTATCATATTCAAATTGAGCCGCTTCAACATTTAATCTAATCTCTTCTGCAGCTTCAGATCTCCATAAACCTGTCCAACCTCTAAATTGATGAACTACTTTAACTCCTAAATGGTAAACAAAAAAATAGTTATAATTGTATGCTTTAGTTTTAACCCTTCGTCTATTTTCATAATGATCGATACAAACATTATTATCACCAAATATATTTGAAAACCAATTCCAAACACCTCCAATTTGATCACAATTTTGTAAATTAGAAAAATAGGCAATGTAACTTGGATCAGATGATGTGTTAGTACTTGGGTTATTTCCTCCTGTACCAGAACTTGGGTATGATCCACCACCACCTTCACTTCCAGCAGTATCTGGCGCGATAAGTTTAAAATAAGTTATGTCTTCATTAATAAGTATTGAGCCACTTTGTGGATACTCATTTTTGATATTTATGAATGCACTTTCTTCTGATCTTATTTTTAAATCGTCAGAGATGTTTTTTAAGTTTAAATAGTCATATATCTCAATTATTTTATTTTCATTTCCATAAAAAAGACCTACATCAGTATATTTATAAATTATATCTTGAATTTGAATTTCTGCATTTTGATTTAATAAAGCAGCAAATACTTCATCTCCAATTATATCTTCAATTTCATCTATATAATTAGCATAATCTTCGTCAGCTTCTAAATTATTTGATTTATTGGCAGATTTTTTTAGATTACTTTTTTGTGGCAAATCTTTTAATTTTAAATAATGATTGTAAATCTTATTTTCATTTCTTTCAGTTACAATTGGTATTAATGAATAAAATCCTTGATCATAATATGAATCTAAATATTGAGATAAAGCAACTCCATCGCCATCCTTGTATTTGTCAAAGAGTTCATTGAATATTTGTTGTGTTGGAAAATATAATCTTCCATCTTTTAACGAAATTTTATTTGATTGGTTTGAAATATTATTTTCATTAGGATTTTCTTCACAAGAAATAAAAATAGTAATAAGAAATAATAATGTAAAAATTTTAGAAAAATGTTTCATAAATGTTGTTTTAAAATTAATTATTTAAAAAATGATGTTGTGACTTTTTTTAATGACGTTCTCACTTAAACATTTCGTCGTTGGGTAAATTAGCCCTCTTTTTAATTGTAAATATTTTTTTAATAAAATTATGTATATTAAATATTTTGTATTATTTGATTTTCTAATAAATAATTTGTTTTGCTTATATATTATTAGTTATTTTGATAAAAAAATTATGATAGGAGAGAAAATTAGAAAAATCAGGAATATTAAAGGTTTTTCTCAAGAGTATGTTTCCGATTTGTTAAACATATCGCAGACTGCATACTCTGATATAGAAAATAATAAGACAAAATTAAATCTAGAAAGGATTCAAGAAATAGCCAAAATTTTTGAAATAGATACTAATGACCTAATTCTATTTGACGAAAATCAAGTTTTTAATAATACATTCAATGAAAATGCGAAAGGATTTTTTAATGTGCAAAAAGTAATAAATGAAAATTTTGAAAATGAAAGAAAATCTTATACGAATCAAATAAATAATTTAAAGGAAGAAATTACTTATTTACGCAAAAAATTAGATGAAAAAAAGTAGAGTTAAACTTTAAAACTCATTCAAATCTTTATAAACATCAACATTAATTTCTTCAATATACTTTAAAAGTTCTTCTTTTCCTGTTCCATCAGTTGCAGAGGTTATAAAATAAGGTGGCATTTCTTCCCAATTATTAGCAAGTAATTCTTTTTTATAAGCAGCAACGTGTATTGCAATTTTATTTTTACCAAGTTTGTCTGCTTTAGTAAAAACTATGCAAAAAGGTATTTCACTTTCGCCTAGATATTCAATAAATTCTAAGTCAATTTTTTGTGCTTCAAGACGAATATCAATTAGTACAAATGCGCTAACAAGTTGTTGTCTTGTTTCAAAATAATCAGTTATAAATTCTTGAAAAACTTCTTTGGTTTTTTTAGAAACTCTGGCATACCCATAACCTGGTAAATCTACCAAAAACCAATTAGAATTTATTTTAAAGTGATTAATAAGTTGAGTTTTTCCTGGTTTTCCAGATGTTTTTGCCAAATTTTTATGATTGGTAATCATGTTTATTAACGACGATTTCCCAACATTGGAACGACCAATAAAAGCATATTCTGGCAAACGTTCCGTAGGACATTTTGTTACATCTGAATTGCTTATAATAAATTCGGCAGTGTTAATTTTCATTTAATAGTTTGTTTGCTTCTTCCAATAAAATTGGTAGGTCTTTCATAATTACTTTCCAAATTAATAGATCATCTACAGAGTCATAAGAGTGAATTACTCTATTTCTTAAATTTACGATTACTCTGGCATAAGAAATTGTAATATTTGGATTAAGTTTAAGTAATTTACTCATTGCTTCTCCAATAATTTCAATTTCTCTTTCTACAGCTCTTCTTTTGGTTTTATTTAATAAATAAACATTTAAATTTCGTTCTTTTTCTAAGTGATCGTCAATTGAATTTATTGAATTAATAATATCTAAAAGTAATTTTTTCTCTTCTCTACTTGTCATAGTATTCGAATTTTGCTTTCATTAATACTTTCAATCAAATAGGGATTTTTTAAGGTTTTTTGTGAAACTAAATCAACTTGAGTATTTAATAATTTTTCTAAATCATTTAACAAACTAAAATAATTGTTAAAATAGGTTTCATAGTTTAAATCTTCAGAAAAACTAAATAAAAAATCAATATCACTTTTATCGTTAAATTTATTTGTTGCAGCACTTCCAAACAAATAAGCTTCTTTAACATCATATTTATTAAAAATAGATTTAATATTTGTTAGATTTTTTTCAATAATTAATTCCATAATTTATAATTTAAAATATTCAAATTATTACAAATGCACTTTCTCTAACCAACTTGCCATTAAAGAATTAAATTCTTCTGGATGTTCCATCATTGCTGCATGGCCACATTTATCAATCCAATATAAAGATGAATTTGGCAATAATTTATCAAATTCTACAGCAACTTCTGGTGGTGTAACTTTATCGTTTTTACCCCAAATAATACAAGTTGGAACATGCATTTTAGGCAAATCTTTAGCCATGTTATGACGAATAGCACTTTTAGCAATCGTTAATGTTTTTATCAATTTTATTCTGTCATTTGCCATGGCATAAACTTCATCAACAATTTCTTTAGTAGCAACTTTTGGATCATAAAATACATCTTCTGCTTTCTTTTGAATGTAATCATAATCGCCTCTTCTTGGGTAACTATCACCCATTGCACTTTCATAAAGTCCTGAACTTCCAGTAATTATAAGTCCAAGCATTTTTTCTGGATACATTTTGGTATGATACAAAGCAATGTGTCCGCCAAGAGAATTTCCAAGTAAAATTACTCTGTCAAAACCTTTATAGGTAATGAAATCTTTAACATATCTAGCAAATGCTTTTACGTTAGTTTTTAATAAACTTTGTGTATAAATTGGCAATTCTGGAATTACAATTTTGTATCCTTTTTCTGGAAAAAATTTAGCAACACCATCAAAATTACTTAATCCGCCCATTAATCCGTGAAGAATTACAATTGGTGTTCCTTCTCCAGCTTCTATATAACTATATTTTCCTTCTTTTTTTACGGTAAGATTCATTTTCGTGTCCAAATTTCAATTGTTACAAATATAGTTTTTTATATAGTAAATCCTATTGTATAAACGTTATTTTCAAGTTTTTTCTTTCTGTTTTATGTAGGATTAAAATCAGTATAACAGTAATTATCAACATTTAAAATCAATAATTTCAATAAAATTTAAACTTCTAATTTATATAATTTCATTAAAAAATTCGCAATAATATATTTACAAAACGATATTTATTTCAATAGAATCAACAATTCGTAATCTTTTGTTAAACAATATATTTATTAAAATCATCAAAACTCTAGTTCAAATAATGTTAAAGTGGTAAAACTTATCAACAAAGTGGTAGTATGTGGTAAAATGTGGTAAAATATTTTATATTTTTGCTCAAGTCATTTAAAAAATTATTTGTTGAACACAATTATTGGAACATACGAGTGTAAAGTTGATGCCAAAGGAAGGTTGCTTTTGCCTACTGCTTTTAAAAAGCAATTGGCAGCTTCTCTTCAAGACGGTTTTGTCTTGAAGCGTTCAGTTTTTCAACCTTGTTTAGAATTGTATCCAATGAGTGAATGGAATGTATTGATGCTTAAAATCAATAAATTAAACAAGTTCGTAAAAAAGAATAATGATTTTATTCGTCGTTTTACTGCTGGAGTAAAAGTGGTAGAAATTGATGCTTTAGGCAGATTATTAGTTCCTAAAGATTTAACAAATTTCGCTCAAATTTCTAAAGATATTGTCTTGTCATCGGCAGTAAATATTATCGAAATTTGGGATAAAGACTTGTATGAAAAAGCAATTGATGACTCTGTAATAGACTTTGCCGATTTGGCCGAAGATGTAATGGGAAATGTAAATGACGACGAAAATGGACTATCATAATCCTGTTCTTTTAAAAGAAACCGTTGATGGTTTAAATATAAATCCTAGCGGAATTTATGTTGATGTAACTTTTGGTGGTGGCGGACATTCTAAAGAAATTTTAAGTCGATTAGATGCCAACGGAAAATTATTTGGCTTTGATCAAGATGAAGATGCGTGGGAAAATGCTTTGCCAGACGATCGATTTGTTTTAATACAAGAAAATTTTAGATACATAAAACGTTTTTTAAGATTTCATAATGTAAAAAGTGTGGATGGAATTATGGCAGATTTAGGTGTTTCATCGCATCAATTTGATGTTCCAGAAAGAGGTTTTTCAACACGATTTGATGCCGATTTAGACATGAGAATGAGTAAGAAAAACGAATTGAATGCTCATAAAATTATCAATCAATATGATGAAGCCAATTTAAAAAGAGTTTTTCTTGATTATGGCGAATTAAAAAATGCCTCGGCAATTGCAAGAGTAATTATTGAAGCAAGAGAATTAGCGCCAATTGATAAAACAGACGAATTAAAATTGGTTTTAGAACGGTTTTTACCAGAACGAGTTAGAAATAAAGTTTTGGCTCAAATGTATCAAGCAATTCGAATTGAAGTAAATAAAGAAATGGATGTTTTAAAAGAATTTCTTGAACAATCATTAGAATTATTAAAACCAGAAGGACGATTAAGTGTAATATCATACCATTCACTAGAAGACAGATTGGTAAAAAGGTTTATAAAAAACGGAATGTTTGAAGGCGAACCAGAACGCGATTTCTTCGGAAATTTTTCTGTTCCATTTAAAACCATTGGTAAATTAATTATTCCGTCCGATGCAGAAATTAAAATAAACAACAGAGCAAGAAGTGCCAAGTTACGTATAGCAGAGAAGAAATAGTGATCAGTACTCAGTATTCAGTGATCAGGTTGAATATCAGAAGATTTCATAAATAGATTTCAAAACAGAAAAGCTTAGCGACTTAGTGCCTTAGCGGCAAAAAAACTTAGTGACTTAAAATATGAAAGGCGGAATATACAACATACTAAAAGCAAGATTTCTTGTAAATGAAGACGCTACTAAAAACTGGCGTTTCATTTTATTTATAGTTGTTTTAGCCATAATTATGATTGCAAATACACATCGATTTGAACAAAAAATATTTGAAATAGCCGATTTAACTAATGAAGTAAAAGAATTACGATCAGAATTTGTTGACAGAAGATCAGAATTAATGAAATTAAAAATGGAATCAACTATTTCTAAAAAAATGGAAAAACGAAATATTTTTCCAGCATCGGTTCCACCACAAAAAATAAAAGTTAAAAAACCTGAAGAAAAAAGTTTCTTTCAAAAATTATGGCAGTAGAAGATAAAAATATCTCTTACCGAATTTACTTAGTTGCATTTGCTATTTTTTTAATGGCGATTGCAGTTACTGTGAAATTAACTAATATTCAATGGGTTGAAGGCGATTATTATAGAAAATTAGCCAAAGAAAGAACCGTTAAGAACTTTGTAATTCCTGCCAATAAAGGAAATATTTATTCGTCTGACGGAAGTTTACTAGCAACATCAATCCCTAATTATACTATAAGATTTGATGCAGTTACACCAAAGGCAGAAGATTTTGAAAAAAATATAGCGCCATTATCAGATGCTTTGTCTAAATTATTAAACAAATCAAGTTCTTATTTTCAAGATGTATTGCGTAAAGCTAGAGACAATAAAAACAGATATACGCTTATTGCAGAAGATTTAAGTTATACTCAATATGCTGCAATTAAAGCATTTCCATTATTTGAAAAAGGAGCAAATAAAGGCGGAATAATTGTAGAACAAAAAACAGTTCGTGAACATCCAATTGGTATAATTGCCGAAAGAACAATTGGTTACGATAGAATTGACGAATATGGTTTGCAAAAAAGAGTGGGTATTGAAGGCGCATTTGGAAAATACCTTAACGGAAAAGATGGTAAAGTTTTAAAACAAAAAATTGCCAAAGGTCAATGGAAACCAATTAGAGATATTAACGAAGTTGATCCGCAAGATGGTTACGATGTAATTTCAACATTAGATGTTTATATTCAAGACATTGCACATCACGCATTGTTAAAACAATTAGAAGAATATGGTGCAGAACACGGTTGTGTTGTAGTTATGGAAACTAAAACTGGTCATGTAAAAGCAATTTCAAATCTTGGTAGAGATGTAAAATCGGGTAATTATTATGAAACAATTAATTATGCTGTAGCAGAATCTCACGAACCTGGATCTACTTTTAAATTGGTTGATATGATTGCGCTTCTTGACGATAATAAAATTGATACTTCAAAGGTTTACGACAGTCGTGGCGGAGTTGTAACTTACCGTGGCGATAAAGTGCGCGATTCTCACGAAGGCGGATATGGTAAAATTTCTCTAGCTAAAGGTTTCGAAGTATCTTCTAATACTATTATGGTTCAGGCAGTTTATGAAAATTATAAAAATAATCCGCAACAATTTGTTGACAGAGTAAATAATTTAGGACTAAACAAACCTCTTGGTTTACCATTTCAAGGCGAAGGAAAACCAATTGTTCATCAAACTTCTGACAAGAATTGGAATCCAAATATTTTACCTTGGATGGCTTTTGGATATAGTGTTGCAATAACACCATTGCAAACATTGACCTTATATAATGCTGTAGCGAATAATGGCGAAATGGTAAAGCCACAATTTGTATCTGAAATTAAAGAATGGAATAAAACCATAAAAAAGTTTGATAAGCAAGTTATCAATCCTAAAATATGTTCAGAGGCAACAATAAAAAAATTAAAAGCACTTTTAGAAAATGTTGTAAAACGCGGCACAGGTTCTAAACTGTATTCTAAAGATTTTTCTATGGCAGGAAAAACTGGAACTGCGCAAGCAAATTATGGAACTAATGGTGGAAATGACAAACATTATATCTCTTCATTCGTAGGTTTTTTTCCTGCAGATAATCCTAAATATTCTTGCATAGTAGTTGTTCATAAACCCAATACTTCTTTAAATAATTATTATGGTGCAGATGTTGCTGGACCAGTTTTTAAACGCATTGCTCAAAAGATTTTTACCGATGCACCATCTACAAACGAAATCAAAAATCTAGATAAAAAAATAGAAAAGCAAGATGTAAAATACCAAGAATATTATGCTAAAGCTGATAAAATTAAAGATACAATTCCAAATGTAAAAGGAATGTCTGGAATGGATGCTGTAGCACTTTTAGGAAATCTAGGCATAAAAGTAAAAATTAAAGGAATTGGAAAAGTAAAAAATCAATCCATTCCTGCAGGCGGAAAAATTACCAAAAATACAACTATAATTCTTGAACTATCTTGAAACTTTTAAAAGACATAGTATATAAAGTAGCCATTGAATCTGTAAAAGGTTCTACAGACATTGCTATAAAAAATATTCATTTCGATTCAAGAAATATTCAAGAAAATGATGTTTTTATTGCCATTCGTGGTACAATTTCTAATGGTCACGATTTTATAGAAAAAGCAATTTCACTTGGTGCAACAGCAATAGTTTGCGATGTTTTTCCAGAAAATACTCATAAAGGAATTACTTATATTCAAGTAAAAGATACCAATGCAGCATTGGCTTTTATGGCTAATAATTTTTATGAAAATCCGTCATCGAAGTTTAAATTAATTGGAATTACTGGCACAAATGGCAAAACTACTGTAGCATCATTATTATATCAACTGTTTAAAAAAGCTGGTTTTAAAGTGGGATTACTTTCTACAGTAAAAATTATGGTTGACAAGGTTGAACATAAAGCAACACATACAACTCCAGATTCGCTAACTATAAATTATTTCTTAAACGAAATGATAAATGATGGTTGTGAATATTGTTTTATGGAAGTTAGTTCGCACGGAATTCATCAAAAACGTACCGAAGGATTACATTTTACAGGTGGCGTTTTTACAAATTTATCACACGATCATTTAGATTATCATCCAACATTTGCAGAATATCGTGATGTTAAAAAATTATTTTTTGACGAATTACCAAAATCGGCCTTTGCATTAACCAACATTGATGATAAAAATGGCTTGGTAATGCTTCAAAATACGCAAGCAAGAAAGTTGACTTATGCTTTAAAATCGTATTCCGATTATAAAGCTCAAATTCTAGAAAATCAACTATCTGGATTGTTGTTAAAAATTAATGACAACGAAGTTTGGGTTAGATTAATA
>JAYVKR010000255.1:0-2648 GCA_043768185.1 Flavobacterium sp. | reverse complement strand
TCTCTATCGCCAAAAACTCCAGTTTTAGACAAAATTACTAGTAGAATTATAATTCCTAAAAGTGCACCAATAATTATTTTTACTTTTTTTGACATGATTGTAATGTTAGTTTTTAATCTTTTTTATTTTGATAATTTGAATGATTTCTGATGTACATGCTCATTGTTACTAAACCACATATTATTATTGGAACAAATGAATCAAGTTTTCTAAAGAAAATTATCAACAAACCAAAAATTGCTCCAACTGAAAATCCTTTTAAACATTCTATAAAAACAAGAAATATATTTGATTTAAAATTCATAATTAATTTGTTTGCATAATTGGAATTCCAAAATAAAATTCTACCACTTTTACTTTAAAAACGGCATCGAATTTAGTTCTTAAAACCTCAGATTGTGCGTTGGCATATAATGTTTGCGCTTGATTGTAATCGAAACTATTCATCAATCCTACAGCATATTTTTCTTTGGCATAATTTAATGCTTCACTTCTTGCTTCTAGCGATGTAACCGAAGCTTCATAAGCATTTATTGCACCTTTTGCATCTGTAATTGCGGTATAAACATTTCTTTCTAAATCTAAATTGGTTTGTTTAGATGCAATTTCAGTTCTTTCAAAAGCAACTTTAGAACGTTCTACATTATTTTTTACAGAAAATCCGTTAAATATTAGAACAGAAATTTGAACTCCAAAACTCTGACCTTTATTATCACTAAACTGATCAAATAATGGTTTAGGATTTCCTAAAATTGGACTATTATTTGCATCCAAACCTACAAATCTATCTGAATAACTTGCTCTTGTATTAAAATTATAAAATCCTGAAACAGTTGGTTGAAAAGCACTTTTAGCAATAGAAATATCTTTTTGAGCCAACTCTAAATTGGTTTTTGCAATTTTTATTTCAATTCTGTCTTGCTTGGCTTTATCAATTATTGTTTGCGGTTTTTCTAGCATTGTTGTGCTTTCTTTTGGCTCATAATTGGCATCTGCAATGTCAAAATTTTCAAAATCTTGTAGTTGAAGTAATTGCGCTAAACTCAATTTAGAAATAAACAAACTGTTTTCTGCCGCCACAACTTTTTGTTTATCAGTTGCAACTGTTGCTTTTACATCTAGTAAATCTCCTCTTGGTACAACTCCAGCACTAACTAATTCGTTAGTTCTAGTAAATTGTTTTTCATCATTGGAAAGCAATTCTTTTTGAACTTTTAAATTTTCTTTATTAAAAAGTATTTGAAGATAAGCATTGGCAACATTTAATGAAATATCATCTTTAATTTTTGTCAGTTGATATTGCGCTGCAAGAATTGCAAGATTGGCTTTTCTTAATCGATATTGATTTTGCAAACCGTTATAAATAGTAACGTTGGCACTTAATCCTGCCGATGTAAATTGTGTAGTTTGATTTTCTAATAAACCAGTAGTAATATTTTGATTCAATCCAATATTCCACGAATGAGAAGCATTGGCATTAATATTTGGAAGAAAATTTCCGAAAGCCGTTTTTTTATCAATTAATGCGGTTTTATTTTCTAAATCGGTTTGAAGAACAGAAATATTATTTTTTAATGCATACTCAACGCATTCTTGTAACGTCCATTTTTTAGCTTGCCCAACAGATGAAAATGCGGTCAACATTAAAAAAAGAATTCCTATTTTACCAAAATTGTTTTTCATAGTATTTATTCCAAAGTGAATACAATGCATTGCAAATTTAATCGTTTTAAACTAAAATGAGTTAAATTTTTATTTCTAATCAGACGTAAAGAATGTTTTTTTGTTACATTCACATCGGAAAAAAATTTCAATGTCAATTTCAATGTCAAAAATCAATTTCAATTTCAATTTCAATTTCAATTTGAATAATTAAAACCAAATTTAAAATTTAAAAATGATTTTGTCGCACTTTTTGTCAATCTGACGCAGGAAGATTCTCTACAAACTATGAAAAAATAATTTCAATATCAAAAATGAAAAAAATACTTTACTTAATAATTCCATTCTTAACAATCAGTTGTGCTACAACCAATAAAATTTCATCACTTAAACCCGAACCTTCTAAAAATGTACCTATGGCTTATAAAACCAACACATCTTTTGTGAGTATGCCAATGGAAATTACTATGAAAGAAATTGAAAATCAGTTAAATAAATCTTTAAATGGATTGATTTATGAAGATAATGATATGAAAGATGAAAAATCTGAAATGAAAATTTGGAAAACTGGAACAATTAAAATAGTTGAAAAAGACGGAAAAATTCAATCGATAATTCCGTTAAAAATTTGGGCAAAAATTAAATACGGAACCGAATTTATGGGTTTAAACGATACTAGAGAATTAGATTTAAACGGAACAATTACTTTGTTGAGCGATGTCAAATTATCTAATTGGAAAATGAACACAACATCAGTTATTGAAGATTTTGAATGGTCTGAAAGTCCAACAATTCTTGTAGCTGGAAAAAAAGTGCCAATTACATATATTATTACGCCAACATTATCATTATTTAAATCTAAAGTGGCAAAAACAATTGATGATGCAATAGAAAAATCGTGCGATTTTAAACCTTATGTATTACAAGTTTTAGAAAAAATGAGTACGCCATTTCAAACCAGTGAACAATATGAAACTTGGTTTAAA
>JAYVKR010000254.1:0-2068 GCA_043768185.1 Flavobacterium sp. | reverse complement strand
GCTGGACCTAAAATTGAGTTATGAATACCTATAATTGCTTTTAATCCAGTATCTTTGTCGTTGCAAAAAACAATTTGCTCGTGATTGTCAAATGATAGTTGTCCAAAGACTGGATCCATTTTTTGAAGCTCTTTAGCAGTAGTGATTTCTGTAGTCATAAATGTAATTTTAGTTGCGAT
The DNA here is from genome assembly GCA_043768185.1 of Flavobacterium sp. Lineage (GTDB taxonomy): Bacteria > Bacteroidota > Bacteroidia > Flavobacteriales > Flavobacteriaceae > Flavobacterium. Next base: position 1,889 of record JAYVKR010000254.1, on the reverse strand, counting down.
ATTATCAATATGTCAATACAAATTTATGTTTTAATTCAAATTAATTCACTTATTTTAATTTAATTTAGCAAATTGTTAGTAAAATTAATTTTTATTGAATGATATAAAATTACAGTTAATTGAGTTTTTTAACATCTAAATCTAAATATCTAAATACTTTTTTAATAAAAGATGAAAGAATTACAATATTTGAATAAATATTTTGTCAAATATAAATACCGATTTTTACTTGGAATCGTTATTACAATTATCGCACAAATTTTTGCACTTTATACTCCAAAACTTATAAGTAAATCGTTTAAAGCCATTGAAGAATCTCATAAAATCACTGGAGCAGTTGATCTTATTAAAAACGGATTAATAGAAAATGTTATATTAATTATTGGAGCAACAATAATTGCAGGATTTCTTACTTTTTTAATGCGTCAAACCTTAATTGTAATGTCACGACACGTAGAATTCGATTTAAAAAATGAAATATTTAAACAATATGAAAATTTAGATCAAAATTTCTATAAAAAAAGTAGAACTGGCGATTTAATGAACAGAATAAGTGAAGACGTTGGAAAAGTTAGAATGTACGTTGGTCCAGCAGTTATGTATACCATAAATACAATTATTAGATTTGGAATTGTTATTATATATATGTACAATGTTTCGCCAAGATTAACACTTTACACCTTGCTTCCACTACCAATTTTATCTTATATTATTTTTAAATTAAGCGTAGAAATTAATAAACGAAGTACCATTTTTCAACAATATTTATCTAAAATTTCAAGTTTTACGCAAGAAGTATTTTCAGGAGTTAGAGTTATAAAAGCATACTCATTAGAAAAACAAAATCAAATAAACATAACCAACTTAGCCAATGAAAGTAAAGAAAAAAGTATGAGTTTGGCACGAGTACAATCGCTTTTTGGACCATTAATGATTACGTTAATCGGTGTAAGTAACTTGGTTGTAATATATTTTGGCGGAATGATGTATATTGATGGAACCATAAAAAGTATTGGAACTATTGCCGAATTTATTTTATATGTAAATATGTTAACTTGGCCAGTTGCTTCAATTGGTTGGGTTTCTTCAATGATTCAAGAAGCAGAAGCATCGCAAAAACGTATTAATGAATTCTTAAAAATACAGCCAGAAATTAAAAACACTGCTACTCAACATTCAGTTGTAAACGGAGAAATAGAATTTAAAAATGTAAGTTTTACTTATGATGATACTAATATTAAAGCTTTAAATGCTGTTTCATTTAAAGTAAATAAAGGAGAAACATTAGCCATTTTAGGCAAAACTGGTTCAGGAAAATCTAGCATTTTATCTTTAATTACAAGATTGTATGATGTTAAAAATGGAGAAATATTAGTAGACGGAAATGTACTTTCTAAAATTAATTTATCCGATTTAAGAAATAGTATAGGAATTGTTCCGCAAGATGCTTTCTTATTTTCAGATTCTATAAAAAACAATATCAAGTTTGGAAAAGAAAATGCATCAGATGAAGAAGTTATAAAAGCAGCTAAAAAAGCAGTAGTTCATGAAAATATTATACAATTTAATAAGCAATACGAAACTATTTTAGGAGAACGTGGTATTACACTTTCTGGCGGACAAAAACAAAGAGTTTCTATTGCAAGAGCAATTATAAAAAATCCGCAAATAGTACTTTTAGACGATTGTCTTTCGGCAGTTGATACTGAAACCGAAGAACAAATTTTAAATAATTTATTAGAATTTACTAAAGATAAAACAACCATAATTGTTAGTCACAGAGTTTCATCTGTTAAAAATGCAGATAAAATAATTATTCTAGACGAAGGTAAAATTTTACAACAAGGTTCTCATAATCAATTGGTAAACCAAGATGGATATTATAAAGA
>JAYVKR010000253.1:0-5243 GCA_043768185.1 Flavobacterium sp. | reverse complement strand
TGTTGCTTTTATATAAGGTTCTTCAACTCTATCTAATCGAGATGGTTCTGGCAAATCTGATGGATTATTTACTACAAATCCCACTTCTGGATCTTTCTTAGTATATGCCAAGTACGAAACGTTGGGTACAGTTGTAATTACTGTCATATCATATTCGCGTTCCAAGCGTTCTTGAATAATTTCAAGATGCAACATTCCTAAAAATCCACATCTAAAACCAAAGCCCAAAGCAGCAGAACTTTCTGGTAAAAAAACTAGTGAAGCATCGTTTAATTGTAATTTTTCCATCGAAGCACGCAAATCTTCATAATCTTCAGTGTCAACAGGATAAATTCCAGCAAAAACCATTGGTTTTACATCTTCAAATCCTTTAATCATATTGGTAGTTGGCGTTTTTGCATCGGTCAACGTATCACCAACTTTTACTTCTTTGGCTTCTTTAATTCCAGATATTAAATATCCAACATCACCAGTAGAAATAACGCTTTTCGGAACCTGATTTAATTTTAAAGTTCCCACTTCATCGGCAAAATATTCATTGCCAGTTGCCATAAATTTTATTTTCTGACCTTTTTTAATCTCGCCATTTATAACTCTAAAAATAACTTCAATTCCACGAAACGGATTGTAATGCGAATCAAAAATCAATGCCTGTAAAGGTTCGTCAACATTTCCTTTTGGTGCAGGAATTTTTTCAATAATAGCAGCCAAAATATTTTCTACACCAAAACCTGTTTTTCCACTTGCGTGAATAATATCTTCTAGCTTACAACCTAATAAATCTATAATATCATCGCTAACTTCCTCAGGATTAGCACTTGGTAAGTCTACTTTGTTTAAAACCGGAATAATTTCCAAATCATTTTCAAGCGCCAAATATAAATTAGAAATCGTTTGCGCCTGAATACTTTGTGCAGCATCAACAATTAAAAGTGCACCTTCGCAAGCCGCAATAGATCTAGAAACTTCGTAACTAAAATCTACATGACCTGGTGTATCAATTAAATTTAAAATATATTCTACACCTTTATAAGTATATTCCATTTGAATGGCGTGACTTTTTATGGTAATACCACGTTCACGTTCCAAGTCCATATTATCAAGCAATTGCGCCTTTTCTTCACGAGCAGTAACAGTTTGTGTTGCACCAAGAAGTCTATCGGCAAGCGTACTTTTTCCGTGATCAATATGAGCAATAATGCAAAAGTTTCTAATTTGTTTCATTCTATTTTATATCTTTTTCTTTTTCATAAATTCCTTGTCATACTATACTTGTCGAAGTATGGCGTTACCACAATTCCACTAGCGTTCCATTGTTGGTCGGGCTATTCGTTTCAATCTTTTATTCCACTAACGTTCCATAAAAGGATTTTCACTTCTATCCCTAACGCAAATCCTAGTAAATAAGAATTTATCTGCAAATATAGGGTAAAAGTTTTTGATTGAAGATTGAACAATACTTAATGTTAATGCAACTGAAATTAAATATTTTAAATAAAAAATTAATTTTAAAATCTTGATGTATTTTTGAATTGGTTATAAGAAAATTTAATAATAATTTACAATTATTTTAATTTCAAAGTCTTTATTTTTGTAAAACTTAATTTTGTAAAACCTGACTTAATCCATATATAAAATAATTCCAATTAGAACTATGTTGTCAGTCTGAGCTTATCCTTTAATGATAAAGGAAGTGTCGAAAACATTTAAAAAATCATTTTAACATGCTCAATATAACATCAAATATAAAAATCAAATATAAAAAACTACATCCAAAATTTAACTCTAAAAATCAATAATAATAGAAAATTCAATTAAAATTAACGATACCAATTATAATCTAACAAGTTTAGAATCATTGGCATGGAAAAAAATTCTTAACGGTTCTGTCAAGAAAAAAAATGGTTTTCGCACAATGTGCGTAGGAACAATTGGCGAAAATAAAGACGCATCTTTACGAATTGTAATCAATAGAAAAGTAAACGAAGTAGAAAAAACAATTTATTTTCACACCGACAATCGTTCTAGAAAATTTGAAGATTTAAAAAAAGACATTAAAATTTCTATATTATTTTATGATGCTCGTCAACGAGTTCAAATTGTTGTAAAAGCACATGCAACATTACATACCAACGATGCACTTGCGCTAGATAGATGGAAAGCAACAAGTGCTCAAGCACGTTTGGGTTACATGACAATTCATCCGCCAAATACAAAATCAGATATACCAACATTGGGTTACGAAGAGAAATTTTCTATAAATAAACCAACAGATGTAGAAAGCAATCTGTATAGTAAAAACTTTTCTGTAATTGCTTGTAAAGTATACGAATTAGAATTTCTGTACCTAGATTATCTAGGAAATCGAAAAGCCAATTTCTATTATAATAATGGATTTTTAGAAAAAAGTTATTGGTCTGTTCCATAAATAGATTATAAAATTTTAAACAATAAGTTTTTAACATTTTAGGTATAGTAAACTAGCAATAGTTTTAACTTAATTACATTTAATTATTGTTCTTAAATTTAGTTTTCAACGCAATACTGTAAAATCTAATTATTACATAGAAATAGTTGACTACAAGAAAATGTTTTAGACTTGCAAAACATTTACGTATTTTTGCAATAAATTAATTACCACAATGCCCAAAATAGGCAATATCATATTACCAGATTTTCCTTTACTACTTGCACCAATGGAAGATGTAAGCGATCCACCATTTCGTAGATTATGTAAACTTCATGGTGCGGATTTAATGTATTCTGAATTTATTTCTAGTGAAGGTTTAATTCGTGATGCTGTAAAAAGCAAAATGAAATTGGATATTTTTGATTATGAACGACCAGTTGGAATTCAAATTTTTGGTGGCGATGAAGAAGCAATGGAACTATCCTCTAGAATTGTAGATGCTGTTCAACCAGATTTGGTAGATATTAATTTTGGTTGTCCTGTAAAAAAAGTAGTTTGCAAAGGCGCAGGCGCAGGCGTTTTAAAAGATGTAGATTTAATGATTCGTTTAACAAAAGCTGTAATTAAAGGTACAAATCTTCCTGTAACTGTAAAAACTAGATTGGGTTGGGACGATAATTCTATAAATATTGATGAAGTTGCCGAGCGTTTGCAAGACATTGGCGTGCAAGCATTAACTGTTCATGCAAGAACACGTGCACAAATGTATAAAGGACATTCAGATTGGAGTCATGTGCAACGTGTAAAAAATAATCCTAGAATTACGATGCCAATTTTTGGAAACGGTGATATCGATTCGCCAGAAAAAGCATTAGAATATAAAAATAAATTTGGTCTTGACGGTATGATGATTGGTCGCGCAGCAATTGGTTATCCTTGGATTTTTAACGAAATTAAACATTATTTTGCTACAGGAACTCATTTGCCACAACCAACAATGAGTGATAGAATTGAAGCCGCAAGAAATCATCTTACTTGGTCAATGGATTGGAAAGGTGAACGCGTTGGAATTGTAGAAATGCGAAGACATTATACCAATTATTTTAAAAACATTCCATCTTTTAAAGAATACAAACAAAAATTGGTTACCACCGATGATGCTCAAACTTTGTTTGATATTTTAAATGAAATTGAAGCAGTTTTTGGCGGTTATCAGTTTGCTTAAATTAGTAATTTTTTAGTAACTCTACTACTCGCAATTAAGCTTGCTAAAAACCCCAAAGTAACAATTGTAAAGAACACAATTATCACATTTTGAATTTCAAAAACTACAGGATAAGGTAACGATGGTGTTATCATTATTAATTGAAATTGCTGTTGAATTGCTACGATAATTCCACCTAAAATTAATCCGATAATTCCGCCAAGAACACTTAATAACGTACCTTGTAATAAAAATATTTTTCTTAAATCTTTAACTTCAGAACCTAAATTTAATAGTGTTTTAAGATTTGCTTTTTTATCTAAAATCATCATAATTAATGCTCCAACTAAGTTAAAAAGTGCAATTATAATAACTAAGGTAAAAATTAAATAAATAGCAACATTTTCGGTATTAAGCATTTTGTGTAACGTTTCATTTAATTGTGCTCTATTTTTAACAACAACCTTTTGATTAGTGTTTAAAATATTTTCAACTGCTAAAATTATAATATTTTCTTCTACATTAGAATTGGTTTTAATTTCAATTCCAGAAACTTGTGTCGTCTTGTAGTTTAATAATTCTTGAACAAGTTGTAAATCTGCAAATACATATTTTGTATCTAGTTCTTCACTGATAGCATAAATTCCAACAGGAATAAGTAGTTCGCTATTAAAAGCTTCCTCTGGATTTAAAGAAATATTTCCTTTACCAGGTTTTGGCACAAAAACTTCAAATGGTGAACTAAAATCGAAAAGTCCTAACGATAATTTATTAGAAACTCCATAACCAATAACAACTTGATAGGTTTGTGGCTTTAACCATTGACCATTAAATAATTTTTGGGTTGCCTTATTGGTTTTAGAGAAATTCTTATCTACACCTTTTAAGTAAGTAACAAGTTGTTTATTATCAAAAGAAAAAAGTACACGTTCTTCAATAATTTTACTAAAATCAATTATTCCATCAATGTTTTTAAGGTTTTTTTCTTGTTGTGCAGATAGATTAAATGATTTTCCACTACTTGGATTTACTTTTAAATCTGGATCAAAATCATTAGAAAAAGATAAACTAAATTCACGCAAACCTCCAAAAACCGAAAGCACTACAAACAATGCCATTGCACCAACAATTATTCCAGCCGAAGCAATTTTGGTAATTATATTTATAGCGTTATTTTTACTTTTACTAAAAATATATCTTTTGGCTATGTAAAACGGAAAATTCACTTACGATTTTTTGCGTTTTTCAAGTAATTCTCTATTTTCAATAGGGTTTTCTTTTAATGAAAGTGCATTATCAATTTTTTCAATATAATCTAGAGAATCGTCAATGTAAAAAGAAAGATTTGGAACTTTTCGTAATTGCAATTTAACACGTTGAGACAAATCATGTTTTATTAAAGGCATATTAGATTTTACTGCTATTAATATTTCTTGCGCTCTATTTTGTGGAAAAACACTTAGATAAACTCTTGCAACACCCAAATCTGTAGTAACAATAACTTTAGAAACCGAAATTATTAAATTCGTCAATCCATTTTTTCTAATCTCACCTTGAAGAATATCTACCAAATCGTTCTGTAAAACACTTCCTATTTTTTTCTGTCTGTTCGTTTCCATTTTGCAAAAA
>JAYVKR010000252.1:0-3308 GCA_043768185.1 Flavobacterium sp. | reverse complement strand
GCTTCAGAATTATCTGCATTTAATGGTACAAAAAAACCATAATCTTTAAATCGTACAAATGATTGTTTGCTTTCAGATAAATCCATTTGCATCCAACATCCTTTTTTTTTGCAAACTTCTTTAATAGTAGACTTGAATTTTACCGCAATAGAATCGCCTTTTTTTAAAGTCTTATACTTTTTAAGCATTTCTTTATTTGTCAATACTTTGTTTGCTTCAAATTTTTCTCCAAAAAGTGCATAATCAGTAGTATTTATTGAAGTTGTTGTAGAATTGGCTTTTTTAGTCTTTTTGGGTGTTACTTGTGCATTTGAATAATTTGCAACAAAAAGTGCAATCAAAAACATTATTAAAGGTATCTTTTTCATTTTTATTTTATTTTGAATTTATTTCTAAGGCAAAAATAATCACTTATTGAAAACTTTGATACAATTAAACAACTTTTTTTTAATTTATTTGAGAATTAGTTAACAAATTTTGAGATAGTTTAAAAGATTGAAAATTCGGAACAATTTATTAAAATTTCGTAATTTTAGCATCTAAATTTTTATTAGTTTAGCAAAAAATAAAACAAACTATACATACTTTTTAAAATTTTTATATAACTAATTGATTTTGATTAAATTATAAAATTATTTTAAACTATAAATCCTATTATATGAGTTTAAAAACTACGCTCGAAATCGATATAGTTAGCGCTTCTTCATCAAAAATTGATTCGGTAGATTTTGAAAATCTTGCCTTTGGAAATGTTTTTACAGATCATATGCTACTTTGCGATTTTAAAGATGGTCAGTGGCAAAAACCTACAATAAAATCTTACGAACCTTTTTTAATTGATCCTTCTGCTAAAGTTTTTCATTACGGACAAGCCATTTTTGAAGGAATGAAAGCTTACAAAGATGAAAATGACGATGTATGGCTTTTTAGACCAGATCAAAACTTTGAACGATTTAACAACTCTGCTAAAAGAATGGCAATGCCAGAAGTTCCTGAAGATATTTTTATTGATGGATTAAAAACAATTTTAGAAATTGAGAAAAATTGGGTAAAAAAAGGACTTGGAAACACTTTATATATTAGACCTTTTATGATAGCCATTGGATCTGGAGTTATTGCGCAACCATCAACTCAATACAGATTTATGATTATTCTTTCTCCAGCACGTTCGTATTATTCTGGTGAAGTTAAAGTTATTATTGCAGAGCATTATTCTCGTGCAGCCAATGGTGGAATTGGTGCTGCAAAAGCTGCCGGAAATTATTCTGCGCAATTTTATCCAACAAAATTGGCTAATGATAAAGGTTTTCAGCAAATTATTTGGACTGATGATGCAACGCATACTAAGCTTGAAGAAGCAGGAACTATGAATGTTTTTTTTAGAATAAACGATACTTTATTAACTGCGCCAACTAGCGAAAGAATTCTTGATGGTGTTACAAGAAAGAGTTTGATAGATATTGCTCATCGCGATGGAATTGACGTAGAAGTTCGATCGGTTTTAGTATCTGAACTTGTTGAAGCTGCAAAAAACGGAACTTTGAAAGAAATTTTTGGAGCTGGAACTGCTGCAGTTGTAAACCCAATTAAAGGATTTTCTTATCAAGATGTGTATTATGAATTGCCTAAAATTGAAAATAGTATTGCATTAGAATTAAAAGAAAAACTAACCAATATTCAATATAAATTGGCAGAAGATACTTTTGGTTGGACAGTAAAAATTTAATTATAATTTATACTGAAAACCATTTCTCTACCATTTCTTTTTCTGAATTTATGGCGTTTTTATGATTAAATTCGTTGGTTTTAGAATTATAGATGTATTCTTCTTTCCAAATTTTATGATTGTTTGCTAATTCTAAAATGCTTGAACAAACTTTTTGAATTTCTTCAAATGTGGTTGTTGGATGAATTGACATTCTTATCCATCCTGGTTTTTTAATTAAATCGCCTTGTGTTATTTGACATACTAAATCGTTAGACATTTCGTGATCTACGTGCAATAAATGATGACCATAAGTGCCAGCACAACTGCAACCACCACGAGTTTGAATGCCAAATTTATCGTTTAATAATTTTACGCCAAGGTTAAAATGTAATTCTTCTATGTAAAAAGAAATTACTCCTAAACGTTGTTTTTGATTTGGTGCTAAGATTTTAATATTTTCGGTAGTTCCTAATAATTCAAAAACATATTCTATTAATTCGTGTTCACGTTTTAAAATATTAGTTACTCCCATTTTTTCTTTTAGCTGAATTGCCAAAGCAGTTTTTATAACTTGAAGAAAACCTGGTGTTCCACCATCTTCTCTGTCTTCTATATTGTCTATATATTTATGTTCGCCCCAAGGATTTGTCCAAGAAACTGTGCCGCCACCAGGACAATCTGGAACATTATTTTTGTACAAATTTTTATTAAAAATTAAAACTCCAGAAGTTCCTGGACCACCAAGAAATTTATGTGGCGAAAAGAAAATGGCATCTAGATAACTTTCGGCATCAGTTGGATGCATATTGATGTTGACATATGGTCCAGAACAAGCAAAATCTACAAAACATACTCCATTATTTTGATGCATTAACTTTGCAACTTCGTGATATGGTGTAATTATTCCTGTAACATTGGAGCACGAAGTTATTGATGCAATTTTAAAAACTCGGTCTTGGTATTGTTCTAATAAAATTTTAAGATTGTCTAAACTAAATAATCCTTCGTTGCATGCTGGAATTACAACTACATCGGCAATGGTTTCTAACCAAGAGGTTTGATTGGAATGATGTTCCATATGTGAAATAAAAACTACTGGTTTTACTGCTGATGGAATTGTGGCAAATTCTTTAAGATTTTCTGGAATTCGTAATCCAAGAATGCGTTGAAACTTGTTTACAACACCAGTCATTCCTGTTCCATCATTTATTAAAACATCATTATCGTTGGCATTTACATGATGTTTTATTATATGTCTTGCTTTGTGATAAGCCATTGTCATTGCTGTTCCAGAAATTGTAGTTTCGGTATGCGTGTTGGCTACAAATGGTCCGAATTCGTTAGTGATTTTTTCTTCAATTGGTCGATATAGTCTTCCGCTTGCTGTCCAATCGGTGTAAATAATTTTTTGTTTTCCAAAAGGTGAATCAAATTCTTGATTGATTCCGATAATATTTTTTCGGAATTGACTGAAGAAGTTTTCTAAATCGGTAACGTTTTGGGTAGCAATCATTAGTACTAGAATTTGATTGTAAATATAGTACTTTTTGGTTGATTTTTAAAAGTTTACAAAAATTGAATACATAAATCTTTTAACCCT
>JAYVKR010000251.1:0-3650 GCA_043768185.1 Flavobacterium sp. | reverse complement strand
GATAGTAAATATTTAACTTTTGTTGAATACTAAAAGTAAGAAAACCCAAGTGATTATTTATAGGTAATATGTTTTAATGTCATTTTAAATTTTTATTTTTGCCATTCAAAATTTGCCTCGACTGCGCTCGAGACGACAAAAAAAGTAATGTACTATGAGAACGATACAATTTAGAGAAGCAATTTGTGAGGCAATGAGTGAAGAAATGCGTCGCGACGAATCTGTATATTTAATGGGTGAAGAAGTTGCCGAATATAATGGTGCTTACAAAGCTAGTAAAGGAATGCTTGACGAATTTGGACCAAAACGAGTAATTGATACTCCAATTGCCGAATTGGGTTATGCAGGAATAGCAGTTGGATCTGCCATGAATGGTTGTCGTCCAATTGTTGAATACATGACGTTCAATTTTTCATTAGTTGGAATTGACCAAATTATAAATAATGCTGCCAAAATGCGACAAATGAGTGCAGGACAATTTCCTATGCCAATGGTTTTTCGTGGTCCAACAGCATCTGCAGGACAACTTGGAGCAACGCATTCTCAAGCTTTTGAAAACTGGTTTGCCAATACTCCAGGATTAAAAGTTGTTGTGCCAAGTACGGTTTATGATGCAAAAGGTTTATTAAAAGCGGCAATTAGAGATAACGACCCAGTTATTTTTATGGAAAGTGAGCAAATGTATGGCGATAAAGGTGAAGTTCCAGAAGAAGATTATATTATTCCGCTTGGCGTTGCCGATATTAAAAGAGAAGGTACAGATGTAACAATAGTTTCTTTTGGAAAAATAATAAAAGAAGCATTTATTGCAGCAGATGAATTGGCTAAAGAAGGAATTTCTTGCGAAATTATTGATTTAAGAACCGTTCGCCCAATGGATTATGATTGTATTTTAAATTCAGTAAAAAAAACAAACAGACTTGTAGTTCTAGAAGAAGCTTGGCCTTTTGCAAGTGTAGCATCTGAAATTACATATATGGTTCAAAATAAAGCATTCGATTTTCTTGATGCACCAATTCAAAGAATTACAACTGCAGATACACCAGCACCATATTCTCCAACTTTGTTAAAAGAATGGTTGCCAAATGCTAGCGAAGTTGTTAAAGCTGTAAAAAAAGTAATGTACAAATAATATAAACTAGTATATTTGAAGTCACGCTTTGTCGTGACTTTTTTTTTATAATTCACTTCTACTCTATTATATATGAATAAAATTATTTTTTTTCTTACTCTGACACTTTTATTAATTTCAAATTCATTATTTGGACAAACCAAAATTAGTGGTGTTGTAATTGACAAAAAAAACGAACCAGTTGCTTATGCAAATATTGTTTTTAAAGGTTCTAACGAAGGAATTGTAACCGATGAAAACGGAAGATTTTATATGGAATCTCAAGTTACTTATAATGCAATTGTAATTGCTTTTGTAGGATTTGCCAATAAAGAAGTAGAACTTTTAAAACCTGTTACATACGATATGAAAATTGTAATGGAAAATGAAGAAATGCTTAAAGAAGTTGTAATTTATAACGGAAAAACATCTAAAAAAAATAATCCTGCGCTAGATATTCTTAGAAAAATATGGGAACGTAAACGTAAAAACGGACTCAAAATGTTTGCGCAATATCAATATGAAAAATACGAAAAAGTAGAGTTTGATTTAAATACAATAGATAGTGCTTTTAAAAAAAGTAAGCTATTTAAAGGAATGGAATTTGTATTTGACAAAGTAGATACTTCTAAAATTACAGGAAAAACCTATCTACCCATTTTTATAAACGAATCATTATATGATGTTTATGGCGATAATAAATTTAAAAAAACTAAAGAAAATTTAAAAGCCAATAAAAATTCTGGATTAACCAATGGTGACGGAATTAATACTTTTATAAAAGATTTGTATAATGATTACAATATTTATGATAATTATTTAACATTCTTCGACAAGAGTTTTACAAGTCCATTATCTACAACAGGAATTGATGTTTATAATTATGTGCTTTCAGACAGTTCCTATATAGACAACAAATGGTGTTACAACATTATTTTTTATCCAAGAAGAAAAAACGAACTCACTTTTAAAGGCGATTTTTGGGTAAACGATTCTACTTATGCCATTAAAAACATCAACATGTCGGTTTCTAAAAGTGCCAATATAAACTGGGTAAAAGAAATTTATATTGAGCAAGAATTTGAAGTAGTTAACGATTCTGTTTTTTTATTAACTAGAGATCAAATGATGACCGATTTTGCTTTAAATAAAAAAGAAAAATCGAAAGGAGTTTACGGAAAACGAACTTCACTATACAGAAATCATAAATTTGATGAAGAAAAACCCGAAAAATTTTATAAAGACGAAGTCAATTTTATAGACAACGAAGTTTATCAACGAAGCGATCAATATTGGGAAGAAAATAGATTTGAAAAACTCAATAAAGACGAAGCCGGAGTTTATAAAATGCTAGACACACTAAAAACGGTCAAGAAATTTAAGCAACTTTATAGTTTTGCATCCATTTTAGGAAGTAGTTATGTTGAGTTTAAAAACTTTGATTATGGACCAATTTTTTCATCACTTGGAACCAATGAAGTTGAAGGAATTCGATTACGACTTGGTGGCAGAACTTATTTTGGAAAAAACGACATTTGGCGATTACAAGGTTACACAGCATACGGATTTAAAGATAATAAATTCAAATACGGATTGTCTGGAAAATGGATGATTGATAAAAAAAATAGAATAATAATTTCTGGAGGAAACCGTCGCGATGTAGAACAAATTGGCGCTAGTTTAACCACAACCAACGACGTTTTAGGTAGAAGTTATGCATCATCGGCACTCTTTACCTCTGGCAGTAATGGTAAATTAACCAACATTAATTTATCTACAGTTGCATTAGAAATTGAACCTGTTAAAAATTTTAGAATTCAAACTGGGTTTTCATACAGAACATTAGAATCGGCATCGCCAACTTTTAGCTTAGATTACTTTACAGATGCCACTTTAACAACAACAAAAAGTGATGTTAAACAAAGCGAAGCAAGCATTCAATTAGAATATACTCCAAGTATGAAAAACGTAGGTTTTGGAGTAGAAAGATTACCTGTAGACAGTCCATACAGCAGGTTTTTTGTAAATTATAGTCAAGGTTTTAAAGGTTTAATGAATAGCGATTTCGATTATCAAAAAGTACAATTATATTACAAACAACCTATAGTTATTGGTCCAATTGGCAGAACAAATTTAACTATGGAAATGGGTAAAACCTTTGGTAAAATTCCGTTAGGATTAATAAGTGTAATTCCAGGAAATCAAACTTATTTTATCATCAACAACACCTTTAGTAATTTAAATTTTTACGAATTTGTAGCCGATGAATATGCTACACTAGTTTGGGAACACAATTTTAACGGTAAAATTTTCTCACGTGTGCCATTTATGAGAAAACTAAATTGGAGAGAAATTATTGGTGTAAGAACAGTTTACGGAACAATTTCTGATCAAAATAAACTTTTAAACGCCTCGGGATTAATTTACAATTCACCAACTAAACCTTACATTGAATACAGTGCAGGAATAGGAAATATATTTAAAGTTTTTCGTTTAGATTTTAGTTTTAGAGGAAATTATCGTGATGTTCCAGATGCAA
>JAYVKR010000250.1:0-4129 GCA_043768185.1 Flavobacterium sp. | reverse complement strand
TCTAGTAAAATTAATTTTATCTGAAAAAGTAAACCTATACTCTATCTATAATAAAATTTCTTAACTTTTTTTATTTATGAAAATCAAAGAACGTAACCTTTAATGCGAGTGCAAAAGTAACACTCTTTTTTATCTAAACAATCTTTTATTTAAACTAATTTGAAAAAATAAAATAAAAATTTGAAAATGAATCGATTACATAACATAATTTTAAATTTTAGTTAAACTTTGTAGTTTCAGAAGGAGATATCTTGGTTACAATATAGGAAGGAATTAACAAAACTAGAGATGAAACAATCATAACAACAATATTTAAAGTTAAAATATTAAATAAATTTATATCAACTGGAGCTTGATTAACATAATAATTTTCTGGATTTAATTTTACAATTCCAAAATACTTCTGAATAATCAAAAAACTTAATGCTATAATATTACCTAATAAAAGTCCTTTTACGATAAGACGAAAACAAATAATGATAAATATTTTCCTTATTAGCCAATTATTTGCTCCCAACGATTTTAAAACCCCTATCATTTGAGTTCTCTCAAGAATAATAACCAAAAGCGCAACGATTATATTTATTATTGAAACAGACATCATAATAATGATAATTATAATAATATTGAAATCAAACAACTCTAACCAATCGAAAATATAATAATACTTATCAATAATTGTTTTAGAATCCAGTGTAGATGATGTTTCAGTATAAATTTCTTGACCTTTTTCTTTAATTTTTGAAAAATCTTCTATAAAAACCTCAAAAGAACCTATTTGATTGAAATTCCATTTATTGATCTTTTGAATATGCCTAATATCACCAATTATATAAGTAGCATCAAATTCCTGAAATCCAGAATTATAAATCCCTACAATTTTAAATCTTCTAGAATTCGGAACCTTATTAGCTTCATCTTTCATAAAAAAAGTATTAAAAGAATCACCTAATTTTAATTGCAACCTATTTGATAAATATTGGGATATAAGAACTTCTTGATTTAAATCGTTAATTAAATCAGGATTTCTTCCTGATATTAAAAATTCTGAAATATCACTCCAATTATAATCTTTACCAACTCCTTTAAATACAATACCTTCAAATGCACTTTCAGTTCTGATAATACCAGCTTTACTGGCTACTGCTTGAACATGGCTTATACCACTAATGTTTTTAAATTTTGGATAAAATTTCTGATTTAAAGACAATGGCTGGGTACTAACATCTGACTCATTATTAGTATAATTTGAAATTATTACATGACCATTAAATGCTGAAACTTTTTGTCGAATTTTGTTTTGTAAACCAATT
Source organism: Flavobacterium sp. (assembly GCA_043768185.1). Taxonomy (GTDB): domain Bacteria; phylum Bacteroidota; class Bacteroidia; order Flavobacteriales; family Flavobacteriaceae; genus Flavobacterium. Next base: position 2,816 of record JAYVKR010000250.1, on the reverse strand, counting down.
CCTGTTGCAACAGAAATTATCATCATAATTATCCCTAAGGCAATAGCTAAAATGGCAATTTTTATTATTGGTGCAGATATACTACTTTTATAGTCTTTATCAGTTAAAATTCGCTTGGCAATAAAATATTCTAATTTCAAACGCGTTTATTGTATAATTATATTGCTCAAAAATACAGTTTAAACACGAATTATAATAATGAAGATTATTTAATTTAACATAACTATGAAAAATTTACTTAAAACTGCGTCTTTATTATTTATATATATAACAATTTCATTTTCTTGTGGAAGTGCAAAAAAAAATATCAATTCTAAATCTATTTCAAATATAAAATCCATCAATACTAGTAACGAATCATCTGAAACTAATACTTTCAATGACTTATTAGTAAATAATTTTAGAACTGGTGCGGAAAACGTAAATGCTTATCTAGACAAATTAAAAAACAAAAAAATTGGAGTTATAACTAATCAAACAGGAACAATAAGAAAATTCAAAATAATTCCACCCAATTCTAAAGATAATGGAAGTTATAGTGTATCTAACACAAGCATAATTGACTTTTTTATAGATGAAAAGCTAAAAATACAAACAATATTTGCTCCAGAACACGGTTTTAGAGGAACAGCAGATGCTGGTGAACACATAATTGACGGTAAAGATTCTAAAACTGGCTTACCAATAATATCATTATATGGAGACAATAAAAAACCTAAGCCAGAGCAATTAGTAGGAATAGATATTATGGTTTTTGACCTTCAAGACGTTGGAGCAAGATTTTACACCTACATTTCATCGCTACATTATATAATGGAAGCTTGTGCAGAAAACAAAATTCAATTAATTGTTTTAGACAGACCAAATCCCAATGGAAGCATTGTTGACGGACCAATTCTTGAAAAAGAATTTACAAGTTTTGTAGGTATGCACCCAATTCCGCTATTACACGGAATGACAATTGGTGAATATGCACAAATGATTAATGGAGAAAAATGGCTAAAAGATGGCATTCAATGCGACTTAACTGTTATAACTTGTTTGAATTATAAAAGAGAAATGAAGTACAGCTTGCCAATTAAACCATCACCAAATTTACCTAATGATCAATCTATAAACCTATATGCAAGTCTTTGTTTGTTTGAAGGAACCAATGTTAGTGTTGGTCGCGGAACAGAAACTCAGTTTCAAATTTATGGCTCTCCTTTTTTACCAAAAAGCGATTTCAAATTTACACCAAAACCAAATTTTGGCGCCAAAGATCCAGTCTATAATGGAAAAGAGTGTTATGGAGAAAATTTAACAAACATAAGCAAAGTTGATAAATTAGAATTAAAATGGCTACTAAAAGCGTATCAAAACACATCAGACAAATCTAAATTCTTTAATTCATTTTTTACAAAACTGGCAGGAACCAAAAAACTTCAACAACAAATTGAAACTGGAATATCTGAAAATGAAATTAGAAAATCTTGGGAAAAAGGATTGTCTGACTTTAAAGAAATAAGAAAAAAATATTTAATTTACTAAACTTTCTTAGATAAAATTAATTCAGACTTCTTAACAAAATAATCAAATCCTTCAATTAATTTATATTTAGAATCAATTTCTGCAAAATCTTCTTTGTTTAATCCTTTTGCAACCATATATTTTAAAAAGTAATAATAGTTTAGATTACCTTCTAAGATATCAGATTCTTTAAACTGTACAAGCTTTTTTTCTAGTTTTGTAAAATTTAATGAATAAGCAAACCTAAACAACTCTAATAATTCAAGTTTTTGATGTTTTTCATTGTAATTATAATCCTTTTTAGATAAATCTTTTTTAGCTTCACTTAAATATTCATCACTTACTTTTAAAATATTACTTTTAATTTCGTTATCAACAAGCAAAGAAAAATCTAAATACTTTTGAGCAACTCTTGCAGATGTATTAAAACATGTATTTTTATAACAACTCATTAAATCTACAGATAAAAACTCTGTAGAAATAGAATAATTATTTAATAAATCGGTCAATTGCTTTTTTATTAAAGAATATTCAAGATTATCAATAATTTTACCATTACAATCCAAAATTTGTAATAAACTTAACTTTAAAAAATTTATATTTTTTTTATTAATCTTATTTTTTCCAGAAAAACTATTACTATCAAAAGGCATTCTTAATAATACAAATGAATCAGCCGATTTTAATATCGCTTCATTACTCCAAGAATCAAGATTAAAACGTCGCATTTCTGACGATTCACTAAAATAATACTCAACCAAAATAAATTTATTACTATTCATAGCAATCAACTTGGCTTCGTCCAAAGAATAAATCCAATTAGCACAAATATGTTGCGAAAAAATTAACACCAATAATAAAAAAACTTTTTTCATACACTTAAATTTAATTACAACACAATCTTCCTCTTCATCGCCTCAACAATATTATACGCAGCCGGACAAATGGCAACATTCTTCAAAGTCAAATCAGTTATTTGATTAAACTTTTTTCTATCTGTATGCGGAAATTCTCTACAAGCTTTTGGACGAACATCGTATATAAAACAAGTATTATCGCTATCTAAAAAATTACAAGGTACGCTTTGTAAAACATAATCTTTATCTTCATCTATTCGTAAATAACTATCTATAAATTGCTGTGGTTTTTGTTTTAAATGTTTAGCAATTCGTTCAATATCAGCACTTGTAAACAATGGTCCAGTTGTCTTGCAGCAATTAGCACAATCCAAGCAATTCGTTTTTTTAAACTCAGCATCGTGCAAATCTTGCATCACATAATCCAAATTTTTGGGCGTTTTCTTTTTT
>JAYVKR010000249.1:0-4224 GCA_043768185.1 Flavobacterium sp. | reverse complement strand
CCAATTACAACTCCAACTGAAGCTTCTGTTGTGCAAGCACTTGGAGTAACAGAAAACAATGTTGATAAATCTATTAAAATTTATCCTAATCCTACACATTCTGTAATTAACATTAACGGAGATTTTAATATTCAATCTATTCAATTGTATGATATTCAAGGTAGATTATTACAAACTAATTTAGGAATTTCTAATGAAGCTGTGTTAGATATTTCAGATAAATCTAACGGAATTTACTTTGTAAAAATTACATCAGATAAAGGAATTAAAGTAGAGAAGATAATAAAAGAATAATAAGTTTAGTTTAAGTTTGAAAAAGATTCTCAATTAGTTTTGAGAGTCTTTTTTTATTTACAATATTTTCAACTTTTTATAAAAATTAACGAAATCGTTATATTATTTGTTTTTTAATTCATTTAGAATTTGCTAAATTTGTTAAATTATTAATTTAGAAGATTTAATTACCAATTTATATTATGTCAAAAACTGCAATATTAGAATTTGATGGCAAGAAATACGAGTTTCCTTTAATAGAAGGAACTGAAAATGAAACTGCTATTGATATTAACAAACTAAGAGATATTACTGGTGCAATAACAATGGATCCAGGTTACAAAAATTCTGGTTCGTGTACAAGCAAAATAACTTTTCTAGATGGCGAAGAAGGTATTCTGCGTTATAGAGGATATTCAATAGAAGATTTGGCTGATAAAGCAGATTTTCTTGAGGTTTCTTATTTAGTTATTTTTGGAGAATTACCTTCTAAAACACAATTAGCACAGTTTGAAACCGACATAAGAAAATATACTTTGGTAAACGAAGAAATGAAAAACATCATTGATGGATTTCCTAAAACTGCGCATCCAATGGGAGTTTTATCTTCATTAACATCAGCATTAACAGCATTTAATCCTAAAGTTGTAAATGTAGAGAATGAAGTTGAAATGTATGAAGCCATTTGTAAAACAATGGGTAAGTTTTTAGTTCTAGCCACTTGGACGTTTAGAAAATCATCTGGATTTCCTTTAAATTATTATGATAATACAAAAGGTTATGTTGAAAATTTCTTGCATTTAATGTTTCAATTACCAACTTCACCTTATAAAGCCAATCCAACTGTAATAAATGCATTAGATAAATTATTTATTCTTCATGCAGATCATGAGCAAAACTGTTCTACATCAACAGTAAGAATGGTTGGTTCTTCTCACGCAGGATTATTTGCATCAATTTCTGCTGGAGTTTCTGCACTTTGGGGTCCATTACATGGTGGAGCAAACCAGGCAGTTTTAGAAATGCTAGAAGAAATTCAAAAAAATGGTGGCGATGCTGATAAATATTTGGCGAAAGCTAAAGATAAAGAAGATCCATTTCGATTAATGGGATTTGGTCATAGAGTGTATAAAAACTTTGATCCAAGAGCCAAAATTATTAAAAAAGCTGCCGATGAGGTTTTAAGAGAACTTGGAGTAAATGATCCAATTCTTGCCATTGCCAAGAAACTTGAAGAATCTGCATTAGTAGATGAGTATTTTGTTTCTAGAAAGTTATATCCAAATGTTGATTTTTATTCGGGAATAATTTATCGTGCACTTGGTATTCCTACAGATATGTTTACTGTACTTTTTGCAATAGGTAGACTTCCAGGTTGGATTGCACAATGGAAAGAAATGCGCGAAAATAAAGAACCAATTGGAAGACCACGACAAATATATATGGGTTATCCGTTACGTGATTTTGTTGCAATGGAAAAACGATAATAATTATAAAGATGCTTCAAGAAATTGAAGCATTTTTTATATAATTTATTTAGATACTAATGCTGCTTTTAGTTTTTCAATTTCTAATGGTTTTAAAAAGAAATCATTAAAGAAATGGTTGTATTCCTCATTTTCACTAGCAGAAATATCAGCAGTAAGTCCAAATATTGGAGTTTCTTTATTTAGACTTTCCAAAGTTCTAATGTTTCTTGCTGCCTGATAACCGTCTAAAATTGGCATGTGAATGTCCATTAATATAAAATCATATTTAGTAAGTTTAGCTTTTTCTGTAGCTATTAAACCATTTAAAGCATGGTCAGTTTCAATTCCCCATTTAGATAATAATTTTTTAGCAATCATTGCGTTTATGGCATTGTCTTCGGCCAAAAGTATTTTAGTTCCAGATACATCAGTATTAGTTTTTTCATGATTAACTTGCTTTACAATTTGTACTTTGTTTAACTTTAAATCAAACGAAAAAACAGAACCTTTACCAAAAACACTTTCTATATTAATTTTACTATCGTGAAGTTCAATAATTTTTTTAGAAATTGATAATCCTAAACCTGCACCGTCTTTTTTTCTGTTAATTCCATTTTTTAATTGTGAAAAACTTTCGAAAATTTGTTCAAGATTTTCTTTTTCAATTCCAATTCCAGTATCAGAAACTTTAAATGATATTAAATCATATTGGTTAGTTTGTTGTACAATTTTTACATCTAATATAACATTTCCTTCATCTGTAAATTTTATTGCATTGGTAACTAAGTTTCCTAGAATTTGAGTTATTTTGGTAGCATCAATACTATAACATTGATGAAGATTTTCGTCAAGATTTAATATAAAGTCTATACCATTTTCTTTAGCTTGAAATTGATAGGTATTCCAAAAATTTTCTAAATAGGTTTTAAAAATTATTGGTTGAAGATCCAAACTCATTTTGCCTAGATCAAGTTTAGTAAAATCTAAAATATCATTAATAATTTGCATTAAATGATGAGCCGAAAACTTAAGAGAATCTATTAATGTTTTATCTTCAATATGAGAATTTTCACTTAGCATTGTTGCAATAGTTGTTACTGCATTAAGTGGAGTTCTAATTTCGTGACTCATAGTAGAAAGAAATTCTTGTCTAACTCTTGCTGCTTGTTCTATTTTACTGCTTTTTGTAATCAATAAAGTTTTTTCTTGCTGATGTTCTGCTTCCTTTTGCATGGTTTGCATTCTAACAAGTAAATCGTAGTTTTCTATAATTTTAAAATTTTGAGCATTAAAAACACTTTCTTTTTCTGTTAAATATAATTCAAGATGTCTAAGTGCTTGTTCTTCATTATTTTCAAATTTAAAAATTGAGTACAACAAGTAAAGTGATTTAATTTTAATTAATGATATGTTAAAAAGATAACATATTTCTAATCCTTTAGTAATTGTTTTTTTTGCTAGTTCAATTTTATTGGTTTCAAAGTATAATTTTGCTAATTTATTATAACCCATAGCTAAACCAAGAAGTTCACCCATATCAGTATGAATTTTAATTGATTCTATAAAATCTTTTTCTGCTTCAACATATTTTTTTTGAAAAAAATAAACTTTAGCTCTTCCATAAATTGCAAATGCTAAACCTCTAGTATCTTTAGTTTTTTGTTTAATTGCAATCGATTTTTTAATTATTTCTAATGCTAAATCTATTTGATTATTTTTAATATATATTCCAGAAAGATTATTATAGGCGTTTGACTCTAGATTTAAATCGTTTATAACTTTGGCTGCTTTTATAGCATTTTTATGAGAAATTATGGCTTTGTCATCATCTCCACTAAAACCATATACAGTTCCAAGCGATTTTTCGCATCTAGAAATATTATGGTAATCATTGTGTTTTTTGTAAATTATTAATGCATCAATTAAAAATACTACGCCCAATTGAAAATTATTGGTTCTGTAATAAAATCCTGCCATATTGTATTTAGAATCTGCAATTCCTTTCTCATCATTAAGTTTCTCAAACATTGTAATACATTTTTGAGAAAGATTATAAGATTCATCATATTTTCCTGTAATCATAAAATACAAAGAAAGTTGCGAATACGATTTGGCTTTTAAATCATTTAAAGAAGATTTTGTGCATAATGATAAAGCAGTATTAGTGAGAGCAATACTTTTTTTAAGATTATTTATTCTAATGGCATACGATTCCTCTAATAGAGAATTAATTTGGGTTCTAGTTTCTTGCATAACTTGGGGTTATGTTACAAAAATAAGATTTTTATTAAAACAATTCTTATTTTTTTGATTTTATTTTTTTATCTTCTTTATAATCAGGATTTAAAGTAAGGCAAACTTCAATGTATTAGAATTTTAAATTTTAATTTTATTAATAATTACGATATAATAATTTTAAAATTGTTAATTATTGATAAGCTTTTTTATCTTTGTAAAAAGCCAAAAGCAATTTTATGCTACA
>JAYVKR010000248.1:0-3109 GCA_043768185.1 Flavobacterium sp. | reverse complement strand
AATTAATAATTGCTTGTATCTAAAAAAATAATACTATTTTTGATAAATAATTGAAAGTGCAATCAACATAAAAAAATGTTAAAAACGCAAGAACTTTCGTATATTTACTAGTTGTAGGCAATGCTGCGCGAAATCGTAAAAAATAACAAATCTATTGTCGAAAAAATAGAATTTAATTACATTTACAAAAAAAGAATGACCAATATATACAATAGAAGAGATTTCGGGTTTACAATAATTTCAAGGTTTGAAGAAATTTATAGAAGTTTTTTAATAATAAAATTGAATAATAAATTTTCAGATTATCACGAGGGAATTCCTCAAGCTATTGTATCAAAAATTAATGACAAATCAAATATTCTATTTTGGAGCGATCAAAATGATTTTTTTGAAAATTCTGACTTTCCAGATTTATTAGAAATAAGTATATATTCAGATAACTTTAAAGATTTTTTTCCGAATGATATTAGTAAAGACGAATTAACTTTAATAATGACCAATTTATACAGCTTACGCTGTAAAATTGCTCACGTTAAAGGTTTCTTCACTTCTATTGATTTAGATAAATTAATTGATTTAACCAGACAGATTTCAATTTATATTGATCAATATGGAACTTTAATAAATTTACTAAAAGAAATTGAAGAAAATCCAGAAAAAGTTGCTATAAAAGTACCAGTAGATTTTAATATAGATTTTTTAGAAAGTAATGGAATTACAAATAATCTTCCTACACCAGATTACGAATATGAAGGTGGATTTGTTGGTAGAGAAGAAGATATAAAGGAAATAATAAAGTATTTGCAACGTGAAAAATTTAACGTTGTAACTATTACCGGAGCTGGTGGTGTAGGAAAAACTTCTTTGGCATTAAAGGTAATTCAAGAAATTACACAGAAGCCAAAGGCAAGTAAATTTGATGCAATAATTTGGTTAAGTGCCAAAGAAAATAAACTTTCACCATTTGGTATTGAAGATATTGAACCAACTTTCAAAAGTTTTGAAGAATTATTAGATACGATAATAAATGTACTTGGTTTTGGTATTAATTTAAATGAAGATGATGTAAGTATAGAAACCAAAGAACAAACTGTTTCAATGCTTTTTGAAATTGCAAATAGTATTTTAATAATTATTGATAATTTAGAAACAGTAACAGATGAAAGAATTCTGAACTTTATAATTGATGCTCCTGAAAAAGCAAAGTTTTTAATTACAAGTAGAAAAGGATTAGGACAAGTAGAAAGAAGATATGAACTAAGACAATTAAAAGAAAAAGAAGCAATTTACTTGTTTAGACAATTGTCAAAAGATAAACAAATATTAAGTTTAACTCAATTAGATAATGAAGTAATTAAAAAATATGTTAATAAAGTTTCAAACTATCCTTTAGCAATTAAATGGGTAATTGGACAAGTTGCAAGAGGAAGAGATATTAATCAAGTAATTAACTCAATTGACGATGCAACAGGCGATATTTCAAAATTCTGTTTTGAACAAATCTTTGGTATGTTGAGTTCTGAAACTAAAAGTATACTTTTTGCACTTTGTTGTTTCGAAGAGCCACCTACTTCTAGTCTATTGAGATATGTTATTGACATAGACAATACAAAATTTGATGATTGTATCGAAGAACTAATATTAGTTTCATTAGTTATACCTGAACAATTTAAAAACGAACAAAATGAAATTGCTCGTAAATTTTATATTTTACCATTAACTAAAGGTTACATTCGACAACAACTCAATCAAAACAATGGGTTAAGAGAAAAAATACTTTTTAGACTATCGGAAGTTGAAAATACAATAACTGCTACTGAACAAGCAAAAAGAGAATATAGGTTTAGTCTGCATAATTTGGGAGCCATAACTGAAGAGGAAAAAATATCCGCAATTTTTACTCAAACTGCATTTCAAAAATATCAAGGAGGTTTTTACGATGATGCAGTTGATAACTACAAAAAAGCGATAGAAATAGCACCCAAATTTTCATCTGTTTATAGAAATTGGGCTGTAATGGAATCTTATGAAAATCATTTATTAGAGGCAGACCAATTAATGCAAAAAGCAGCAGATTTAAATCCAGAAGATCCACAAATTTGGTTATTGTGGGGAAACATAAAAAGAAAAGCAAGTAAACTTTTAGAAGCCGATGAAAAATATAAAAAAGCATATAATTTGTCTCCTGAAAATCACATTATTTTAAATGCTTACGGTCAAACAAGAGGAAGATTAGGATATCACGAAACTGCTTTAGACTTATTAACAGCCGCTTTAAAAACTGATTTTGAAGTTTCTTCAAAAAAGCACGAAATAATAAATCGTACAAGTATTGCAGAAACCTTAATTGGCTGGTCGGAAATATTATTGAAAGATAGAGATTTTGAAAGTTCAAAAAACAAACTTTTTCAAGCGGTTCAAGAGTGTGAACTAGCTTTGAAAATTGATAAAAATGATGAAAAAACTTTAGGAATTTTAACGAAATGTAATTATAAAATTGGTAAATTTTATAATGTTATTGATGAAATTGTAGAATCAAAAATTTATTTTAATAAATGTTTGAAAAATACTTATTCAGGCTTTAGTGTTGGTAGATATAAACTTAAAAGTGCAATTGAACTATCAAAAATATTGTTAAGAACAGAACAATATGACGAAATAAAGAAAATATTAGAAAATGCTCAATTGGGTAATGAAAATATCGTAAGAAGATATCCAGAAATTATTGACGAAATAAATACCATTCTTGAAAAAGTTGGCAGTGAAACAACATATATTTTTGGAAAGATTACTTACGTTAACACAATAACTGACTATGTTTTAATCGAAAGCAGTGAAAATCCTGAACTAACATTTATCGCTGGTAAAATCGATTTTATTCCAGTTCTAAATTCATTGTCGCAAGATATGAGAAACCGAAAAGTTCAATTTATATCTAAAGTTTTTAAAAGTTCAGGTAAAGAAAAAAGAGAAGCTAAAAACATAAAAATAATTGCCTAAAAAGCACTGCCTACAAAAGCTAGAGTTTCGTTGGGCTTGAAAAGCCAACAATGAAACTCCGGTTGAACGGAACCGTCAATTTTATCATCTCTATGGGGTTATCGTAAAG
>JAYVKR010000247.1:0-5719 GCA_043768185.1 Flavobacterium sp. | reverse complement strand
ATCTATGGCACTTGGGTATGGGTTGCCTATTAAATTGGCAAAGCTGTTGCTTGGCTCGTTGTGGTAAACTGGTACTGTTATTATGCCGTTGTTGGGTTTACCTCTAAAGTTTATGGTATAATTACAACCTGCTCCACTACAACCGCTTGGTGGCCAAGTTAAATAACCTATTCCTGGAATTAATTGTTGTGCGCGTTGTATTGAAGTTAAAATATGATAATCGTCTAAATTGTCGTCATAGCCATTGGCATAAGGTTCTGTACTTGGTGCACCATTAAACCAATTAGGAATATCTTGGAAATTGGCATTAATAAACTCGAAAAATCGAGAACTATTAAATGGTGGCGATGGAAATAAAATATTTGGAGTGTTTTCTACAGCGTTTTCAGGAATGTTTGCCAATGGTGTTGACCAATATACATAATCTGTTGTGGCATCAAGACCAACTGTGGTTCTAGCTGTTCTAACTTGACCACTTCCTAAAATTTGAATTAAGTCGTTACCTTGTAAACCATTATACTGGTCTTTAACCATAACTAAAGAGCCGTTGTTTTCTACTCTTAAATTAGTATCGTCATGCACCATAAGGTTGTTTTCTATACTTACATAATCATTTTCATTGATAATTAATTGTTCTCTTCTTAGGTCAAGAGAGCAACACTCGAAACTGCCAAAAATATCGGTATTGTATGTCGTTCTAATTTGAGTAAAACGAGAACGTTCTGGGTAACTTTGATAATTAATTGGAGACTCACGCCATTCACCATTACCTTCAAATGACAACAGTTCTTGAATGTGACGACCTAAAACTGGGTTGGTTCTAGAAAATTCTGTATAAACATTGTCAATTTCCAATAATTCAAACCGTGCCCAATCGTCATAGTCAAAAACATCAATTCTTGGTACAATTGTAGCACAACTACTTCTTACTAAACTGATATTTGTAGACCAATCGTCAGTACTATTACCTGCCAAGTCAGTTCTAAAATTATAACTTGTTTCATTGGTTGTAGTGCTTATAGTAATAATATCTTCGCTACCATCAAACACAAATTCTACAGGCAAAATATTTCCATTAACAGCATAAGAAGGATTAAAAGCGTTTGGTACTTGAAAAACTTTTACTTCGTTGGGTTGAAGTATACCAATATCAATAAAACTAGTTGGCGCCAATGTAGTTGAAACGCCGTCTTGATATAAATTTAAGAAAAAAGTATTTGCATCTACACTATCAGTTGTACTAGGGTTTTTTACTTCTATAAAACTATTGTCTTGACTATTGCCATAAACTTGAGATATAAAAGGTAATGCACAACTAGCTGTTACCATAATGGTATTAGAAATTGTCATATCTTGACATCCATTAGTTGGGCGAAAAGTATAAGTAATTGTAGCAATACCTGTTGGCAAGTTACTAGGATTAAAAGTAAAAATGTTATTGTTTAGAACAACACCATCGCCAGTAAAAATTCCATCATTAGGAATTACACCCAAATAATCAGTTAAATTGGCGAGTTGACTGCTTTGGCATATCAAAGTTGGTAGGTTTAATGCGTCGTTTGGTATTGGGATTAGAGATACGTTGTCTATGTAATAGTAAGAATATAATTCAGGACTACTGGGATTAGAGCTTCCAACACAAGTTGCAAAAGGTGTTGATGTTAAAATTTGTGATGGAACATTCCTTAAACCACCAATGTAAATAAATTGTTCACCTGCTTCATTATCAGTAGTAAAGTTAATTGAAATGTGAGTCCAATTATTAACATCAGTAATCATACTTGTATTGAATATTATAGGATTAACAATGCTAAATCCTACTTCGAATGGTGTTAAAATATCAGAATTGCTAAAATAAACTTGAATACTTCTAGCCATAGCGCTATAACCTTCTGCAAGTGAAAGATCAAATTGTAAAGTATAATTTGTATCGGCTAACAACGGCGTGTTTAATCTATTAATTATTGTTTCACTACCAAAATTATTTCCACCACTTCCACCAATCCAAAATCCTGCATAACCATTATTAGATCCTGGAACAACAGTTGATTCTTGAATTCCCATAAAATTACATGGTATATCAACATAAGAAAAATTATTATTTCTAAAATAATAATCTGGTGTATTACCTGGAAAATCCATTGGTTTCCAACCGCAAACTCTATCAAACTGACCCATTAAAAAAGGTATGCTAGAATTTTGTTCAAAATCTCCATTTAAAATCATATTACAAGATGATGGAACACCACAATTATTAATTTCAGTTCTTACAAAAACATAAATGTATGTAATATTTCCTCTATTGCCAGATACATTATCAAACGGAACATAACGCAATAAATGCATTCCTGGTGTTGGGCTTTGAAAAGTTATTGAAGCACTACTATTATTACCCAAAACAGTAATTAAAGAACCAGTAAAACTAATATCTTCTACACATTCAAAACGAAGGTTGGCTTGGTTTATGGTTACATCATTGTCAAGTATACTATTTCCTACAGGATTTATTTGTAAAGGCGTATCAACATTTACGACATTAGTGAAGATTCCTAGTGCATCCATACCATCATTTATACCTGCAACAGTACTTCCGTTGCAAGTTAAACCACCATAATTAATAAAACTATGTTGTGCGGTGTTACCAAAAATTGAATTTAAACGATAACCCATATCACAAAGTGCTTGTCGTTCTTCAGATTTAAGAAAACGTTTGGTAGTACCATAACCATTGGCATTACTTATTACAAAATATAGGTCATTACCGTTGGTTGCACCAACAGTTGTTGAGTTATAGCATTGGTCTTCAAAATGGCTTAAACTACTACCATTTTCAAAACATTGAGGTGTGTAAATTGGTATTTGTACATTATTATTGCCTAAAAAGCCAAGAGAATTTATACAAACTGTAGCATTTATTGATGCACCAGTATTAGTAAAATCTGGTGAATTGGTACAATTGGGATGTAAAATATTTTGATCAACAGTAAACTGAAAATTATACATTTCATTGCATGAATTTTGATTTGTGATTAAGGGTTTCGATTCATGGTCTACTAAAAAGGTATCATAACGTGAATAATAATCAAAGTTTTCACCAAATTTAGAATTTCCATTAGCATCAATTAAACTAGCAAAACCTAAAGCATGGGTAACCTCGTGCAAAACCACAGTATACAAATCCAATTGATTGGAAAGTGCCGTGGCATTTAAATTTAAATTCCAATTAAGGTTATTAAAATTTATAGCCATCATACCATGATAAAAACTACCTAAGCCAGCAGTTGAAGTAATTGGAGAAGTTACATTGGTGTATGAATCGACTCCAGCATGAATAGTTTTCCAAATTTCATTATCGGCAATACTAAAATTAGGCGCTAATGATGTAGAAGGTAAATTGTAAAAACCTGTAGCAACGCCAAGAGTTTGCGATGATACATTTGGAATTTGACTGAGATTTCTAACCCAAAAATTAATTCTTGTTCCAGCTGGCGCATTAATAAAATTGGATAAATCTTGAAAAACTTGACATACAACGGCACGCCTAGCAATATGTACACTATTAGTAGCACTATTCATGCCGCTTCCATCTTCAAAATATAAATCAAAAATACCAGAACTACACAATTGCGTAGAAAACAAAATTCTTTCATTTCTTTTAATATCTTTTTTTGGAGAAATCCTCACATTTTCTAGCGTTCGTTTTACTCCATAATTATCAAATACAGTTTCTAAACTTCCTGCAGGACTATAATTTACTTCAATACCATTTATAGTTTGAGAAAATGCTGAAAATACCGAGAATAATGTTAAAAAAACTAGTAACTTAAAATTTGTGCGTTGTGCGTTGTGCGTTGTGCGTTGTGCGTTGTGCGTTGTGCGTTGTACCCATAATTAATAATCTTTTTAAATTAAAGTATAAAACTACTAAATTATATATTATCTTACAAATAAAATTGTAAATATTTTTAAAAATTGTTAATAAATTATTGAAACGCGTAATAAACTAGTATATTAATAACAGATATATATTTAATAAAATTATTTTAAATTAATTATCATTAAAAAAACTTATTATTACTTTTGTTACATAAATTAAAAAAATAAAATGTCTAAAAAACCATTAATTTTAGTAACCAACGACGATAGTATTTCGGCACCAGGAATTAGAGCTTTAATTGCTGTTATGAGCGAAATTGGCGAAGTAGTTGTTGTTGCGCCAGATAGTCCTCAAAGTGCAATGGGACACGCAATTACCATAAATAATACGTTGCATTTAAACAAAGTTTCTAAAGATAATGCTGCTATTTTAGAATACAGTTGCTCTGGAACTCCAGTAGATTGTGTAAAAATGGCGGTGAACGAAATCTTGAAACGCAAACCAGATTTGTGTGTTTCTGGAGTTAATCACGGTTCTAATTCTTCTATAAATGTGATTTATTCTGGTACAATGAGTGCTGCTGTAGAAGCCGGAATTGAAGGAATTCCTGCCATAGGTTTTTCGCTTTTAGATTACGATTGGAATGCCGATTTTGAACAAATTAAACCTTTTATAAAGAAAATTGCCTTGCAAGTTTTACAAAACGGATTGACAGAAGGAACCGTTTTAAATGTAAATTTCCCAAAATTAAAAACTGATGAAATAAAAGGAATAAAAATTTGCAGACAAGCCAAAGCCATGTGGCAAGAAAAATTTGACAAGCGAGTTACACCTTTTGGTAAAGAATATTATTGGTTAACTGGCGAATTTATAAACCAAGACAAAGGCGAAGATACAGATGAATGGGCATTGGCAAACGATTATATTTCTATTGTTCCAGTACAATTTGATTTAACTGCTCATCATTCTATTTCAACTTTAAATACTTGGGAGTTTTAGATCAGTTGTGAGTTTTGAGTTGTGAGTTTTGATTTGTGAGCTGTGAGTTTTGAGTTTTGGGGTTGCGGAATTTGGAATTTGAAATTTGAAATTTTAAATTTAATTAAAATGCTATAAATGAGAAAAATAGATTTGTTAATTGGTTTAATTATTGGAATTGTAACCACTTTAATTGGTACCATTTTGTTTTTACTTTTATTTACAAACTTTACTAAAATAGAAGACATTGCAATTATTAGACAAGAAGGAATTTTAGGAAAAGTAATAACGCTTGGTGCAATTTTAAACATTTTAGTTTTTTATATTTTACTTAAAAATAATAAAGAATTAATGGCTCGTGGTGTTGTTTTAGCCACAATTATTCTAGCAATTTTAACTGTAATTTTATAAAATGAAATATTATATTATTGCTGGAGAAGCATCTGGAGATTTACACGGATCTAATTTAATGAAAGAATTATTACTACAAGATACTAATGCAACGATTAGATTTTGGGGTGGCGATTTAATGCAAAATGTTGGCGGAACTCTTGTAAAACATTACAGAGAATTAGCTTTTATGGGATTTGCAGAAGTAATTTTAAATTTAAAAACAATTCTAAATAATATTAAATTTTGTAAACTAGATATAGAAAAATTCAATCCAGATGTTATTATTTTTATTGATTATCCTGGTTTTAATATGCGAATTGCAAAATGGGCAAAAGCAAAAAATATAAATACCCATTATTATATTGCTCCTCAAATTTGGGCTTGGAAAGAAAATAGAATTACATCAATTAAACGCGATTTTGATAAACTATTTGTAATTCTTCCGTTTGAAAAAGATTTCTTTGAAAAGAA
>JAYVKR010000246.1:0-5208 GCA_043768185.1 Flavobacterium sp. | reverse complement strand
GACTTGGAAACTGCACAGGTGAGAATTAAATTTTAAAATAAAAACTTATTATAGTAAATTGCATTTTTTAGATTTAAAAAAATTAAATTTACACTTTTTATAATTTTAAGTACCAACCAATGATAAAAGACATCGAAAAAGACAACGAAACAGTAGCCATAAACACTAAAGAAATTGCAGTGTTAAAAGAACATTTTCCTGCTTGTTTTAAAAAAGACGGTAGTTTTGATATAGAACGATTTAAAGAAGAGCTTAAAGATAAAGTAGATGTAGTTCACGAAGGATATGAATTAAAATTTTTGGGCAAAAGCTATGCAAAACTATTAGCATCATTAGATACTACAACGGTTATTACTCCAAATACAGCACACAATAATTTACCCGAAAACAAGAATAGCGAAAACATTTACATTAGTGGCGATAATCTTGATGGATTAAAACACCTATTAAAATCCTATTCAAAATCAGTAAAATGTATTTATATAGATCCTCCATACAATACAGGTAGTGATGGTTTTGTGTACAAAGACAATTTCAATTTTACTGCCGATGAACTACAAGACAAATTAAGTGTAGATGAAACTCAAGCCAACCGAATTATAGATTTAACCAAAAGAAACTCTGCTTCTCACTCTGCTTGGTTGATGTTTATGTATGCTCGTTTGCAATTAGCAAAAGATTTATTAAAAGACGATGGCGTTATTTTTATTTCGATTGATGATAATGAACAAGCCAATTTGAAATTACTTTGTGATGATGTTTTTGGAGAAGAGAATTTTGTAGCAAATATGCCGAGAATTACTAAAAAAGCAGGGAAGACAACCGATTTGATTGCTAAAAACAATGATTATTTATTTTGTTATAGTAAATCAAATAATTTAAAATTAAAAACATATGTTCATACAGATGAAGGCTTTAAATTTTCTGATGAGTTTGAAGATGAGAGAGGTAAGTATAAATTAAATCAAACATTAGATTATGGCTCTATTCAATACTCCCAATCACTTGATTATGAAATTGAATTAGAGGGTGAGATATTTAGACCAGGTTGTGTAACTTATGATGAAATGGAATTAAGAAAGCAAAAAAACCCTAAAAGTGATTTTTGTTGGAGATGGTCAAAAGATTTGTTTGAGTTTGGATTAAAAAACAATTTTATAGTAGTTAAGCAAAATGGTATAGGTAAAAGAATTTATACCAAAACATATCAAAATGCTACCATTAATAAAGATGGTAAAAAATACTTTGTTGAAATAATTGAAAGAACAAAAACAGCAACTACTTTAAACCTTATTGAAAATGAATTTTCGAATGATAATTCTAGAAAAGATTTAGGCAGACTATTTGATGTTAAGGTTTTTGACTATTCTAAACCAATTTCCTTAGTAGATTATCTAATATTTTTATCTACAAATGAAAATGACATTGTTCTAGATTTCTTTTCAGGTTCTGCAACCACAGCACACGCAGTTTTAGAATATAATTCTCAAAATGAAACTAATTTAAAATTCATTTCTGTTCAGTTGCCAGAAGTATTAGATGAAAAAGATCCAAGTCAAAAAACCGCTTTCGATTTTTTAAAGTCCGAAAACTACCCCACAACACTCGATTATATAGGCATAGAAAGAATAAAACGAGCCGCAAAAAAAATCCAAAAAGAAAAACCAAACCTCTTTAACGACGATGGCAAAATAAAAGGCGATTACGGTTTCAAACATTTTATTCTAAATGAACCCAACCAAAACACGCTTGACAAATGCGAATCGTTTGACAAGGTTGGTTTGTTGGCAGATGCAACCATTTTTGATGATTTTGGTGCAGAAACTGTTTTAACAACTTGGTTAAATTATGACGGTTATGGCTTTAATGCAAAAGTGCAAACTATAGATTTAAACGGTTACGAAGCCTATTATTGCAACAAGCATTTATATTTAATAAACCCCGATTTTAGTCAAAATTCTGTAGTAGCACTATTTGAAAAGTACGATACTATTTCTAGTTTTAATCCCGAAAACATTGTGTTATTTGGTTACAGCTTTATTGAATGGTCTGTTACCGAAATGTTAGAAAAGAATTTAAAAATCTTGAATGACAGCGAAAAGAATTTAAAAATTAACATTGATGTAAGGTATTAATTATGGAGTTAATATTAAAAAATGGTTTACCCCATCAAGAAAAAGGATTTGATGCTATAAGCAATGTATTTACAGAAAGTAGTTTCAAAAAAAACGCACTCTATTACGCCAATCCAACTTTAGATTTAGACAAAGAAATACTATTAGAAAGTATAAAGGAAGTTCAAAAAAACAATATAGTTCATCCAGAATATACAGGATTAAATGGTATTTCAAGTTATTTGAATTTAGATATTAAAATGGAAACGGGAACAGGCAAAACCTATGTTCATACTGCTGCAATATTTGAATTACATAAAAAATTTAAGATAAATAAATTTATAATTGTTGTGCCAACGCTACCCATAAAAGCAGGTACAAAACAATTTATACAAGACAGTTATACCAAAAAGCATTTCAAAGATATTTGTGGATATGGTACAGAAATAGAATTACAAGTATTAGAAGCGGTTAAGAAAAAGAAAGGAAAACAATATTTTCCGAGTGCTGTGCGTGAATTTGTTTCGGGTTCAAGTCAAAACGCAAATAAAATTTTCGTATTACTAACCAATATGGCATTATTAACCAATAGTGCAATGCTAAAACGGGAAGATTATGATTATGGAGTAGAGGGTTTTTATCGTCCAGTAGATGCACTAAAAGCTACAAAACCTTTTTTAATTATTGATGAACCGCATCGTTTTTCAAAAGACCAAAAAACTTTTGAATTTATCACTAACGATATTCAGCCACAATGTATCATTAGGTTTGGAGCAACTTTCCCAACAATTACAATAGGAAAAGGAAATGCAAAAAAATCAATCAAAGATTATCATAATTTATTGTATGACTTAAATGCTTGTGAAGCGTTTAATCAAAATTTAATAAAAGGAATAGCCAAAGAACACTTTGAGCCATTATCTAAAAAAGAGGACAAAGTAAAAATTATGTCTATTGAAAGGCGTGTTAGTGCGAAATTCAATTACATTCAAAAAGACAAACCAACAAAGAGTTTTGAATTAAAAAAAGGCGATAGTTTATCTATAATATCAAGTGAATTTGAAGGTATTGTTATAGAAGCTGTAGGAAATAATTATTTTGAATTATCAAACGGACAAACAAAGTTTCAAGGCGAAGAATTCAGTACCGATATTTATTCCTCATCCTATCAGGAACAAATGCTGAAATTAGCCATTGATAGACATTTTGAAACCGAGAAAATCAATTTTGATAGAAAGTTTAAAATAAAAACATTAGCACTTTTTTTTATTGATGATATTCATTCCTACAGAAATGATGAGAACAGCGAAAAAGAACCTTATTTAAAAAATACTTTCGAAAGATTATTATTAGAGAAAATTAATGAAGTTTTACCAACATTATCTACAATAAACGAAAAAGAATATATAGAATATTTAGAAGCATCAAAACAAGATATTGCAAGTTGCCACGCAGGATATTTTTCGCAAGACAATAGCAATTCTGATGAAGAAATAGCCAATCAAATTAGTGAAATTCTATTTGACAAAAAGAAATTATTATCAATTAAAACAAATGATGGCAAATTAAACACAAGACGATTTTTATTTTCTAAATGGACTTTAAAAGAGGGTTGGGATAATCCAAATGTATTTACAATCACAAAGCTGCGTTCAAGTGGTAGTGATAATAGTAAAATTCAAGAAGTAGGTAGAGGTTTGCGTTTGCCAGTTGATGAAAATGGTAATCGAATTTCCAACGAAGATTTTAAATTAAATTACATTATAGATTTTACAGAAGCCGATTTTGCAGAAAGATTGGTAAAAGAAATAAATGACGAATTACCAAAAGGATTTAGACTATCAGAAGAAAGAATACTTGAAGTAGCTAAAAAACTAAATACGACCAAAAACGATTTATTCAAGAAACTACTTATCAATGATTTTATTGATATGGACAGAAATATTATTTTAGAAAACACAGAACAGTTTTTTGAAGAATATCCTGATTTTGCAATTGGTTTAAATAGTGGTAAAATAACAAACAGAAATAAAACCCCTGAAGTAAAAGTTAAAATAAGACCAGCAGTTTACAGCGAATTAAAAACACTTTGGGAAGCAATTAATCAAAAGTATTTATTGTTTTATGATAAAATTGAAGAGGATAATTATTTAAAAAATGAATTGATTACCCTATTCAAAACAAATGTATTTACCGATGTTATTATTACAAGTAAAAGAGTTGAATTAAATACTACAGAAGATGGTTTAATGATGCTAAATGAGAGTAGTGGCATTCAGTATAAAATAGTTAAAACAATTCCTTACGGTGAGTTTTTAAAGCGAATTTGTAAACAAACCAATATTCCTATCAAATTACTTAATCAAGCCCTATTAGAATACGCATCAACAAATAAAATTGACAATGACAAAATAAATGAGTTTAGTGCAACTAATTTTGTGAAAAAATTTATTGATTGGAAAAACGATAATTTACAAGGTCGATTTACCTATAACAAATCAACCATTAGATTAAACGGAACAGCTTTAACCTTTGCAAATGGTACACCAAGAGAGGAAATAACACAAGGACGAATAGGCACAAAATTAATACCAGGAACGCCAATCGACAAATATTTGTATGATACCTATGCCTATGATTCCCCATTAGAAAAAGACAACCTTTTAGACCAAGTACAAGAAGTTGTAGTGTATGGTAAAATTCCAAGAAGCAGCATTTCAATCCCAACAATTACAGGGCAATCGTATAGTCCCGATTTTATGTATGTTGTTAAAAAATCAGATGGTTCAAAAACATTAAATATTGTTGTAGAAACTAAAGATGTGGAAACCAATTCAACTTTAAGACAAATAGAACAAATAAAAATTAATTGTGCCAAAGAATTTTTCAAGCAATTAACAATAGATGGTTATACAGTTGAGTTTCACGAACAGATAAATAACAAAAAAATAAAGCAAATTGTTGATGAGGTTTTATTATAAAAAAATAAAGATTAATGAAAATAAGTATAAAGAATGATATTTCTTATTTAGAAATTGAAAAGGCATACAAGGATTTAAAAAAATCTTCAAATGTAGATTTATACATTCCTGCA
>JAYVKR010000245.1:0-11642 GCA_043768185.1 Flavobacterium sp. | reverse complement strand
GAGATATATTTGTATTTTTTAATGCTAATAATGTAGAATTAGTTATTGAAGAAAAGTTTTTAAAAATTTTATACGATGAAGAAATTGTAAAAAAAGAATACAAAACTTTTTCTACACATTTAGATTTAGATGCTAGTTTTGATATTCTTGTTAGTATTGGTGGCGATGGAACTATTTTACGAGCAGCAACCTATGTTAGAAATTCTGGAATTCCAATTCTTGGAGTAAACGCAGGAAGATTAGGGTTTCTTGCCAAAGTACAAAAAGAAAACATTGAAACTTTTTTACAAATAGTTTTAGAAAAAAAATATACAATCTCTAAACGAACTTTATTAAGTTTAGATTGTTCACCTAAAAATTCTGAAATTAAAGATTTGAATTTTGCAATGAACGAAATTACTGTTAGCAGAAAAGACACCACTTCTATGATAACAATAGAAACTTATTTAAACAATGAATATTTAAATTCCTATTGGGCAGATGGTTTAATAATTTCTACACCAACAGGTTCTACAGGATATTCTTTAAGTTGTGGCGGACCAGTTTTAACTCCAGATGTAAAAAGTTTAGTAATAACGCCAATTGCACCACACAATTTAAACGCAAGACCATTAGTTATAACTGATAAAACCGAAATAAAATTAAAAATTTCTGGACGCGAAGAAAACTACCTTGTTTCTTTAGATTCTAGAATAACATCGGTAAGTAACAACGCAACTTTAACCATAAAAAAGACTCCTTTTAAAATAAATATGGTAGAAATTCCAGAAGAAACTTTCTTAAAAACCTTAAGAAACAAACTACTTTGGGGCGAAGACAAACGAAATTAAAAACCTTATTTTTATACTACATTCTCAACTTTTTCGTTAAGTAATTATCTAATAATTTATATTAGAAAATGTACTATTTAATCATTGCAAATGTAATTTTTCATAAATAGTAATTAAGTGTATTTTAAGTACTATTAATTGTTATATTTGCACGCTATTTTTCAATTAATGAGAATTATATTTTTATTTATTTTTACATTCGCAGTTTCAAATTTAAATGCTCAAATTCACGAAATTGGAGTTTTTCTTGGTGGAAGTAATTACATAGGTGAAATTGGTAAAACCAATTATATAAACCCTAACGAACCAGCGTTTGGTATTTTGTATAAATGGAATAAAAGTCCGAGACACGCCTATAGATTTTCTTATATGCAAAGTAAAATTACAGCTAACGACTTAGATTCTAAAGTTGGAGGTAGAAAACAAAGAGCATTAAATTTTGAAAATAATTTAAAAGAATTTTCGGCAGGATTAGAGTTTAATTTTTTCGATTTTAATTTACACAATTTTGAAAAAAAAATTACGCCATATGTGTTTACAGGAATGACATTTACAATTTACGATGGATTGTTTTATAGCAATGGTAGCGCTAAATTTGATTCCAATCATACCACAATTGGAATACCAATGATAGTTGGGGTTAAATCTAATATAACTCCAAATTTAATTTTAGGATTAGAAGCTGGAGCAAGATACACCTTTGCAGATGATATTGATGGAAGTAATCCAACCAATGAAAATTTAAAAATAGTACAATTTGGAAATTTAGACAGTAAAGATTGGTATGTTTTTACTGGATTTACTTTAACTTATACCTTTGGCGAAAAACCTTGTTATTGCGCTGATTAGAAATTATGAATTTATTAGAATCAATACACTTAGATAATTTACCTAAACATGTTGCCATTATTATGGATGGCAATGGTCGTTGGGCAAAGCAAAAAGGATTACTAAGAGCATTTGGTCATGAAAACGGTACAAAATCAGTAAGAACAACAGTAGAATCTTGTGCAAAATTAGGAATAGAAAATCTTACACTCTATGCCTTTTCTACCGAAAACTGGAACAGACCAAAACTAGAAGTTGATACTTTAATGAAATTACTTGTTCATTCACTAAAAAATGAATTAAAAACGCTTCAAGAAAACAATATTAAATTAAATTCTATAGGTAATTTAGACCGATTACCTAAAAGTATTCAAAAAGAACTTAACGAAGTTATAACACTTACTAAAGACAATTCTAAAATGGTATTAACGCTTGCCTTGAGCTACGGATCAAGAGAAGAGCTTATAAATGCTATAAAAAACATTAGTGATAAAGTTAAAAATAATATAATTTCAATAGACACTATTGATGAATCAATTATAAATGAGCATCTTTACACGCACAATCTGCCAGAGGTAGACTTATTAATTAGAACAAGCGGCGAACACCGAATTAGTAATTTCTTGTTATGGCAAATTGCCTATGCAGAATTATTTTTTACCGATGTATTATGGCCCGATTTTACAGAACAACATTTATATGAAGCCATTATTAGCTATCAAAAAAGAGAAAGAAGATTTGGAAAAACAAGTGAACAAATTAAAAAATAAATACGTGTTGAACTATTTTATAAAAGCATTTTTTATACTAATATGTGTAGGAAATGCTTTCCAGTTAAATGCCCAAGAAAGAATGCCGTTTGAACAAGGCACAAAATATATTTTAGCCGACGTTGATGTAACAGGAAAAATTAGCTTTAATAAACAAACTGTAGTAACTTTTGCTGGATTAGAAAAAGGTCAAGAAATTGTTATTCCAGGAGAAGAAATAAGTAATGCTATTAAAAAACTTGGTAAACTTGGACTTTTTAGTGATATAGATTTTTATGTAAATAAAATTATTGGCGATAGTATTTATTTAGAATTAAGTATTGTAGAACTTCCTAAACTTAATGAAGTAAAATTTAATGGTATAAAAAAAGGTAAAGTAGAAGAATTAATTAAAGAAAATTCTCTTACCAAAGGTAAAATTGTAAACGAAAACTTAATTACAACTACCAAAAATTATTTAGAAAATAAATATAAAAAAGACGGTTATTTCAACACCAAAGTTGCAATAAGAACAGTTGCAGACACCACTTCTGGCAATAACGTTAATATGGTTGTAAATATTGACAAAGGAGAAAAAATTAAAATAGATAGAATAGTATTTGATGGCAATGAAAAATTTTCTGATAAAAAACTTAGAAAATTTATGAGAAGCACCAAACAGATAAATCCAATAAGAATATTAAAACCATCTAAATTTATTAAAAGTAAATACAACGAAGATTTAGCTAAAATTATTGATAAGTATAAAGAAAAAGGATTTAGAGATGCAAGAGTTGTATCAGATTCGGTTTTTTTAGATAAAAAGAAAAATAAATTAGCCATTAATATTAAGGTAGAAGAAGGAAGAAAATATTATTTTGGAGACATAAAATTCTTAGGAAATACAATATTTTCAAATCAACTTTTAAACTCCTATTTAGGAATTAAAAAAGGCGATGTATATAATGGAGTACTTTTAGAAAAAAGAATTGCAGATAAAACCAAGCCAGATGGCGAAGATATTACCAATTTATATCAAAATACAGGATATTTATTTTCTAATGTAAATCCGGTAGAAGTTAGAACAGAAAACGATTCTATCGATTTTGAAATTAGAATAACCGAAGGACCAATTGCCTATTTTAATAAAATTACTGTTGTTGGAAATGATAAAACCAATGATAAAGTTATTTATAGAGAACTTCGCACTAAGCCAGGAGAAAAATATTCTAAAGAAGATTTAGTAAGAACGGTTAGAGAAATTGGTCAATTAGGATTTTTTGATCCAGAAGCAATTGAGCCAAAATTTAAAAATGTAGATCCAACTGCAGGAACTGTAGATATAGAGTACAATTTAGTAGAAAAAGGATCAAGCCAAATAGAACTTCAAGGTGGTTATGGTGGTGGCGGTTTTATTGGAACATTAGGATTATCATTTAATAATTTTTCTGCAAGAAATATGTTTAAAGGTAGTGCTTACAAACCTTTACCAATGGGTGACGGACAAAAAGTTGCGCTTCGTTTACAAGCAAGTTCCTTTTTTCAAACGTATAGTTTATCTTTTTCAGAACCTTGGTTTGGTGGTAAAAAACCTGTAAGTTTCTCTTCTTCAATATCTCAAAGTAAGCAATTTTTATACACTGGTACTTCAAGTAGTGTAGATAAAAGTAGAAGTTTTAATATTACTTCATTATCAGTTGGTATTGCAAAAAGACTTACTGTTCCAGATGATTATTTTGTACTTTCAAACGCTGTTAGTTTTCAATATTATGATTTAAATAATTACAATACTGGTTTATTTACTTTTGGAGATGGTTCCTCAAGAAACCTAGCATTTAACATTGGAATTTCAAGAAATAATAAAGCAATTAATCCAGTTTTTCCAACTAAAGGTTCAGAAATTAGTTTATCAACTAAATTTACACTTCCTTATTCTTTATTTAACGGAATTGATTATGCCAATTTAAAAAATCTTGAAGAGTATAAATTACGTTTTAGAACTGGAGCTGGAATAACAACTACAGCCAATTCTAATGGTGAATTGGTTAGTGAAGGAGATTACATCAGCGCTACAGATGCAAACCCAAATGTTTATGAAAAAGTATATAGTTTTTCAGATGCAGATGCAGATCAAGGAAAAGTAGATCAAAAACGATTTAACTGGTTAGAATATTATAAAGTTAAATTTAAAGCAGATTGGTACACAACTATTTACGGAAATTTAGTTCTTAAAACTTTAGGAGAATTTGGATATTTAGGAAGTTATAATAAAGACAGAGGAAATGTACCGTTTGAACGATTTTATGTTGGTGGAGATGGTTTAGCCAATTTCGCTCTTGATGGAAGAGAAGTTGTACAACTTAGAGGTTATCCAAATCAATCTTTATCATCAGTTGATGGTGGAACTATTTATAATAAATTCTCTTTAGAACTTCGTTATCCTATAACATTAAAAGCTGCAGCATCAATTTATGCTTTATCATTTTTAGAAGCTGGAGCATCATACAACAATTTTAAACAATATAATCCGTTTGCATTACAACGATCTGCCGGATTTGGTATTAGAATTTTTATGCCAGCATTTGGATTATTAGGAATTGACTTTGCTCACGGTTTTGATCCAGTTCCTGGTGATGTTGTAAAAAGTGGATGGCAAACACATTTTATAATTGGTCAACAATTTTAGTATATTTGTTTATTATTTCAAAAAACATTCGCATTATGAAAAGAATTTTTTTACTGCTGATTATCTCTTTAACACTTTCTAATGCTGCAATAGCGCAATCAAGAGGAGTTAAAATTGGTTATATTGATATGGAATACATACTTGAAAAAGTTCCAGATTATGCCGAAGCTAAAAACCAATTAGAAGAAAAAGCACAAAAATGGAAACAAGAAATTGAAGCCAAAAAAATAGAAATTAATAAACTTAGAGAAGGTTTAAAAACTGAAAAAGTTTTATTAACTAAAGAATTAATTGCCGAACGTGAAGAAGAAATTACATTTTTAGATAACGAACTTTTAGAGTATCAACAAAAAAGATTTGGACCAAATGGCGACTTAATGGTTCAAAAAGCAGTTCTTGTAAAGCCAATTCAAGATCAAGTTTTTAATGCCGTTCAAGATTTAGCCGAAGCTAAAAAATATGATTATATATTTGATAAATCATCAGATTTAACAATGCTTTTTGCAGCAAAACGATTTGATGTTAGTGATAGAGTTGTAAGTATTTTAACTCGTGCAGACAAAAGAAAACAAATGTCTAACAAAGATCTTAAAAAAGAAGCCGAAGCCGAAAGAAAACAAGACATGATAGATGACAATCCAGAAGCAGTTGAACGTCAAAAATTAATGGAAGGCAAAAAAGAAGAACGTCAAAAATTACTTGACGAACGTAAACTTGCAGCAGCTGAAAAGAAAAAAGCATTTGAAGAAAAAAGAAAACAATTACAAGCAGATAAAACAAATAAAAAAACTGGCACAGTTTCTGATAATGATAATTTAGAAGGCGATAATACAAGTTCTAAAGAAGCCGAAGAAGCTGCAATGCTAGCAAAATTAGAAAGAGAACAAAAATTATCTAACGCCGCAGAAGCTAAGAAAAAAACTCTAGAAGAAAGACAAAAGTTAATTGATGAGAGAAAAAAAGCATTAGAAGATAAAAAACAAAAAGCTGTTGAAGAAAGAGAAACTTTAAAAAAAGCTAAAGAACAAGAACGAATTAATAAACAAGTAAAACCATAAAAACAATTTAAAACAATAATTAATTTTTAAGAATGATGAAACAATTTAAAACTTTATTAATAGTAGCAGTAGCATTATTTGGAGCTCAAACTATAAATGCTCAAGCCAAAACTGCTCATGTAGATGTTAATGAACTTACTTCTAAAATGCCAGGAATAATTGAAGCACAAAATCAATTAAAAAAAATAGAAGCTACTTACAGTGCAGATTATAAAACTATGGTAGAAGAATATCAAGCTAAAGCTAAAAAATATGAAGACGAAGCAGCAACAGTTACAGATGCTGTAAATCAAACTCGTCAAGGTGAAATGCAAGATATGGGTAAAAGAATTGGAGAGTTTCAAGAAAATGCCAATAAAGAAATACAAAAAAAAGAAGCCGATTTAATGAAACCACTTATAGATAAAGTAAGAGCTTCTATCCAAAAAGTTGGAAAAGCTAAAGGATATCAATATGTATTAAATGGTTCTGATGGTTCGTTACTTTTAGCTGATGGTCCAGATTTAACTGCCGATGTAAAAAAAGATTTAGGATTTTAATTTAATTTGAATTTATTTCAGATTCTGACTAAAATAGTAAAACTGCTCAAGTAATTTTGAGTAGTTTTTTTTTATATTTGTTTTTATGACAAACAATAATCCTATAGGACTTTTTGACTCAGGAATTGGCGGAACTTCAATTTGGGCAGCAATTAATAATTTACTTCCCAATGAAGATACAATTTATCTTGCCGATAGTAAAAATGCACCTTATGGAGAAAAATCTAAACAAGAAATTCTTGAACTAAGTTGTAAAAACACAGAGTTTCTTTTAAATCAAAATTGCAAAATCATAGTCGTAGCTTGCAATACAGCAACTACAAACGCAATAAAAGAATTACGTGCCAAGTATAACGTTCCATTTATTGGAATTGAACCTGCAATAAAACCAGCAGCTACCAATTCTAAAACCCAAAAAATAGGAATACTTGCCACTAAAGGAACTTTAAACAGCGAATTATTCTATAAAAATGTAGAGAAATTTCAAGATGTAGAAATTATAGAACAAATTGGTTTTGGATTAGTAGAATTAATTGAAAGCGGAAAAATAAATTCGTTAGAAATGAAAAATTTATTAAAACAATATTTAAAACCAATGATAGAAGCCAATATTGATAATTTAGTTTTAGGTTGCAGTCATTATCCATATTTAATTCCGCAAATTAAAAAAATTATTCCTTCTAAAATTCAAATTATAGATTCAGGACAAGCTGTAGCAAAGCAAACAAAAAATATTTTAATAGAAAAAATTGGTTTAAACGAAGTTACTAAAAAAAGTTCGCAAATATTCTACACCAATACTAATCCTAAAGTACTTAGCGAAATTCTAAATAATAAGTACAAAATAGAATTTAAAAATTTTTAAATCAATAAAACAAATTTCTTTTAAAAAAGGAATTGGTAATGCCAAATCCTAATTCAGTATCTTTGCAAAAAATTACAAGCAATGAGCACACCAAACAATAATAAACGTTCAAGTACTAGCAAACCATCTGGTGATAGAAAAAAAGCTACAACCACATCTAAACCTGCAATGGCTAAACGTTCTCAAACTAGAAAACCAACAGTAAAAAAAGATTCTCCAAACGTTTCTAAGCCATTAAAAACAGACGACATAAGATTAAATAAATACATTGCCAACTCTGGAATGTGTTCTCGTAGAGATGCAGATATTTACATACAATCTGGAAACGTAAAAGTAAACGGAATTGTAGTTACAGAAATGGGTTACAGAGTAAAACCTGGCGAAATAGTAAACTTTGATGGCGCATTAATAACTCCAGAAAAGAAAGAATATTTTGTATTAAACAAACCTAAAAACTTCACCACTTCTCTAGACGAAGTAGAACATAGAAATGTACAAGAATTATTAAAAGGTGCGTCTAAATCATTCATGGAACCAATTGGTAGAATGGACAAAAACACAACAGGATTATTAGTTTTTACTAACGATACTGATATGATAAGAAAATTTGGATTACCAAATCAAAAATCGCCTAAAATTTATCAAGTAACATTAGATAAAAATTTAAAATTTGAAGATTTAGAAAAAATTCAAGCCGGAGTAACATTAGACGATCATAAGTTACACGTTGAAGAAATAAGTTATATAGACAAAGAACCAAAAAATGAAGTTGGTATTAAGCTAAAAACTCCCAACGTAAAAGTAGTTCGCGCTATTTTTGAAAAATACGATTACACAGTAATAAAAGTAGATCGCGTTGCCTTTGCAGGATTAACCAAAAAGAATTTACCTCGCGGAATTTATAGACCACTCACAGAACAAGAAATTATAAATCTAAAAAATTGCTAACCTAAATTTATTTTTAGGTTTTTTTATCCATATATATGACAACTCAAAAAAATTTATCTATTGCCCATTCTTGGTTTGAAGCATTCAACACACACAATTTAGAAAAACTTTTATCACTTTATGATGACGATGCCGAGCATTTTAGTCCAAAACTAAAAGTAAATCATCCAGAAACTCATGGACTTGTAAAAGGAAAACTACATTTACAAACTTGGTGGCAAGAAGCATTTACCAATTTACCAACACTGCATTACAAAGTAACATCACTAACTGCAGATGCTGACAGAGTTTTTATGGAATACATTAGAACCGTAGAAAACCAAACCCAAATGCAAGTTGCCGAAGTATTAGAAATAAAAGAAGGAAAAATAATTGCTTCAAGAGTATACCATAGTTAAAAAAATTACTATCTTTAATTCTCTAATTAAAAACCTAGAAATTATGGCAGTTTTAAAAGTAATCGAAGTATTATCAAGCTCACCAACAAGTTGGGAAGACGCAACACAAAAAGCAGTAACACAAGCTGCTAAATCACTAAAAAACATACGTTCAGTATACGTGCAAGAACACAGCGCACAAGTAACAGACGGAAAAGTAACCGAGTACAGAGTGAATTTAAAACTCACTTTCGAAATAGAATAAACAACATCAAAGCGTTTCTTTATGAAGCGCTTTTTCATTCTGAACTTGTTTATTCTGAACTTGATTCAGAATCTCTTTAAAAGCTAATCCAGCTGTACGTTACAACTTTTTTTGCAACCAGTTTTTTTTCTAAAACCATAAACGTGCTTCCGTTGGTCGCAGTTTTTGGTCAAGAAAAAATAACTAGTTCACAAAAAAAGGTTTTCACTTCCATCTGGGCTAAACTATCACAATGAACCAGCTAAACCAAGAAACCAGTCCATATTTATTACAACACGCCAACAATCCAGTACATTGGAAAGCTTGGAATGCTACAACATTAGCAACAGCTTTACAACAAAACAAATTAATAATTGTTTCTGTTGGATATTCTGCTTGCCATTGGTGTCACGTTATGGAACATGAAAGTTTCGAAGACAATGAAGTAGCACAAACAATGAACGCCAATTTTATAAACATAAAAGTAGATCGCGAAGAACGACCAGACATTGATGCAGTTTACATGAAAGCAGTTCAAATAATGACATCTCGTGGTGGTTGGCCAATGAATGTAGTGTGTCTTCCCAACGGAAAACCAATTTGGGGTGGAACTTATTTTAAAAAACAAGATTGGATTCATTACCTACAACAACTTCAAGAATTATATGTTTCCAATCCAGAAAAATTGATAGAATATTCTCTAAAATTGTATGAAGGTTTACAAGCAATGAGTGTCATTCAAAATGAAAATGAAACATCACAATTTAATTTTGAAAACATAGAATTACTGCTTCAAAAATGGCAAAAAAGTTTCGATTCAGAATTTGGAGGAATGGCGCGTTCACCAAAGTTTATGATGCCAACCAATTATGAGTTTTTATTGCGTTTTGGTTATCAAACTAAAAACCAACCACTACTAAACTTTGTAAATCTTACCTTAACCAAAATGGCTTATGGCGGACTTTTTGACACTATTGATGGCGGATTTTCACGTTATTCTGTAGATGTAAAATGGCACGTTCCACATTTTGAAAAAATGCTGTATGACAATGGTCAATTGGTTTCTTTGTATGCAAACGCTTATAAATTAACTCAAAATAAATTTTATAAAGAAGTTATAACAAAAACACTTTCGTTTGTAGAAAAAGAATTTTTAAACTCAGAATTTGGATTTTATTCTGCACTAGATGCTGACAGTTTAAACAAAGAAAATCATTTAGAAGAAGGTGCATTTTATGTTTGGACAAAACCAGAATTACAAATAATTCTTAAAGATGATTTTCAATTATTTTCTCAAGTTTACAATGTAAACGAATTTGGTTTTTGGGAAAATGAAAACTATGTTTTAATTCAAAATCAATCGTTACTAGAAATTGCATCACAAAATAATATTTCAGAGAATGAGCTTCATAACAAGAAAAATTCTTGGGAAAAACTACTTTACAACGAACGAGAAAAACGAAACAAACCAAGATTAGACGACAAATGCCTTTGTTCTTGGAATGCTATAATGTTAAAAGGTTTTATTGATGGTTATAAAGCAACTCAAAACCAAAAATATTTAGAAATTGCATTAAAAAATGCAGCTTTTATCGAATCTAAATTTCTTCAATCTGATGGAAATTTATTTCATAATTACAAAAATAAAACCACAACAATTAATGGTTATCTAGAAGATTATTGCTTTGTAATTGATGCTTTTATAGGAATGTATCAAATTACTATGAACGAAAATTGGTTGCATACAGCCAAGCAATTAACCAATTATTGTTTAGATAATTTCTATGACGAAACTTCTCAATTTTTTAAATTTACTTCAATAAAAGACGAAGCTTTAATTACCACACATTTTGAAATTGAAGACAATGTAATTCCAGCATCCAACTCGGTTATGGCAAATAATTTAGTTGTATTGAGTATTTATTTTAACAATGCTCATTACGAAAAAATTGCCCAACAAATGTTGCATCACGTTCTAGAAAATATAGATTATCCATCAGCATTTTCTAATTGGTTAAATGTGTCATTACATTTTTCTGATACAAATAGAGAATTAGCAATAACGTCTAAAAATGCTTTAGATTATCTACAAAAAATCAATTCACATTATTTACCAAATGTAGTAGTCGCTGCAACTAATAAAATTTCTGATTTGCCATTTTTAGAAAATCGTTTTCAAGAAGAGGAAACACTATTTTATTTGTGTCAAAATAAAACTTGCGAATTGCCAAGTAGTAATTTCGATGAAATTATCACAGCTATTTTTAACAATTAATTTAAAAATTTCGTACTATTGCAACTTAACCACTAAAAAACAAATTATTATGGGATTAGGAAGTTTTTTTAAAAATTTATTTGGTTCTGCTAAAGAAAATATTGATTCAGTAGCCGATAAAGTTGAAGATTTTGCAGGTGATGCATTTGAAAAAGCTAAAGTTGCTGCTGCACCTTATGTTGATAAAGTAGAAGATTTTGTAGATCAAGCTAAAGATAAAGTTGCCGAGCATATTCCTGGAGC
>JAYVKR010000244.1:0-2196 GCA_043768185.1 Flavobacterium sp. | reverse complement strand
CATACATTTCATATTTTACTAAACGTGCTTCCAAACTTGCATTGAATAGTTTTATTTTTCTAGAAGGTTTTAATCCAACAAATTTTAATGCTTCAAGATTGGCAGTAATAAACCAAGCATTCGTATTTGGATAATTAAGTTTTAAAGTATCGCCCATTTCTCTGTAAAAACGTTCCAATTCAATATCTAAACGTTCACCATAAGGTGGATTAAAAACCATTTGTAAAGGTCCAACAGTTTCTTTTTTAGTTTCAAAAAAATTCTGCTGACTTACAGTTACATAATCATCTAGATTGGCATTTTTAATATTTGCTTTGGCTTTTTCTACAGCACTTGGCGCTTTATCATAACCAGAAATGGTGTAATGAAATTCGCGTGTTCGTTTCATTAACGCTTCTACAATATTTTCAAACAATTCGTTATCCCAATCGTTCCATTTTTCAAATGCAAATTCTTTTCTGTTAATGTTTGCAGGAATATTACAAGCAATCATTGCGGCTTCGGCCAAGATTGTTCCAGAACCGCACATTGGATCTAAAAAATTAGATTTTCCTTCCCAACCAGAAAGTAATAACATTCCTGCGGCAAGAACTTCGTTAATTGGAGCAATATTAGTTGCCGTTTTATAACCTCTTTGATGTAATGAATTTCCAGAAGTATCAAGCGCAACAGAACATTGATCTTTATCAATATGTATGTTTATTCTTAGATCTGGAAAATCTTTTTCAACACTTGGTCGTTGTCCTGTGCGTTCACGAAACTGATCAACAATAGCATCTTTACACTTTTGTGATACAAATTGCGAATGTTTAAAAACATCTGAATGCACTGTTGTATCAATTACAAATGTTTGGTTTTCATTCAAATACTTAGACCAATTGATGCCTTGAATTCCTTTGTAAAGATTTATTTCGCTGTTGGCACGAAAATAATAAATAGGTTTCAAAATTTTAAGTGCTGTTCTCAATGACAAATTAGCTTTGTACATAAACCCTTTATCGCCTTTAAAACTAACCATTCTAACACCTTGTTCTACATCTTGTGCGCCAAGTTGTTGTAATTCTTTTGCTAATATTTCTTCAAAACCAAAGAAGGTTTTGGCTACCATTTTAAAATTTTCCATTTATGCTGAATTAATTTCAGTATCTATTCTAATGTTGACTTCAATTGTAAATCCAAAAAATTTGAATTTTTACAATTTCTATTTCAATAATTAACTAAATTCCAAACTTGGAATAACTTCTGCAAAAATACACTAAATTTGCAAGCTAAGAATTTTATGAACAAGAATTAATGTCAGAAATCTCAAATCAAGAATCACAAATCGGCAATCAAAAATCCAATTGGTTTGCATCGTGGTTTGACACACCTTATTATCACATACTTTACAAGGAAAGAAATTATCGTGAAGCTCAGATTTTTATGGATAATTTAACCCATTATTTAAATTTACCAGAAAAAGCAAAAGTGCTAGATTTAGCTTGCGGAAAAGGAAGACACGCTATTTATTTAAACCAACTTGGGTTTGATGTAACTGGTGTAGATTTGTCTGAAAACAGCATTGCATCTGCCAAGAAAAATGAAAAAGAGGATTTGCATTTTAAAGTGCACGATATGCGTGAGCCATTTGAAGAAAAATTTGATGCCATTTTTAACTTGTTTACCAGTTTTGGATATTTTGAAAATGACAATGACAATTTAGTTACTTTAAAATCAATAAAACAAAGTTTAACTGAGTATGGATTTGCAGTAATTGACTTTATGAATGTTCAAAATGTGATTGAAAATTTAGTTCCAGATGAAATAAAAACAGTTGAAGAAATTGATTTTCATATTAAAAGAACTTACAGAGATGGTCATATTTTTAAAGAAATAGCATTTGAAGATAAAGGAGAAAAATTTCAATTTATTGAACGAGTTCGTGCCTTTACACTTGAAGATTTTCAAACTATGATGGAAGAAGCAGGAATATTTTTATTGGATATTTTTGGTGACTATAAATTAAAAAAATTCCATAAAAAAGACAGCGAACGATTGATTATGATTTTTAAATAATTTTGAGTTACTTTTTAAAAATTTCTATTTTTTAATTGATTTTTGATATTGATATTGATTTTTGAAATTAATTTTATTCAGATTACATATAATGAATTACATTTTACCATTATTATCGGTTCTTTTAGGTTATGCAATAGC
>JAYVKR010000243.1:0-4020 GCA_043768185.1 Flavobacterium sp. | reverse complement strand
CCCGTCCCGCTGCACGCTATATCTTTTTGGATTTTCCGAAAAAGAAAATCCAAAAAGGATGCCGCTGCATCGGGGCGATTATAGACTTTTTGGGGTTTGGAGAGGTTATTTGTTGGATTTTATTTGCTTATAATATCCTAAACAAAGTAGTTCGTTTTCATAGCCTTCGGAACAGTTTTGCCACCCATTTATTAGAAAACGGAACCGACATCCGCTACATACAACGGTTTCTAGGTCATGCAAGCATCAAAACCACAACCATATACACACACCTTAGCAGTAAAATAGTAGATAAAATACAAAGTCCATTAGACCAGCTAGTAAACAAGCTAAACAAAAAAGATGATTTTAAAAAAAATTAAGAATTGCTTGTATTTAAAAAAATAATACTAAATTTGATAAATATTTGAAAGTGCAATCAACATAAAAAAATGTTAAAAACGCAAGAACTTTCGTATATTTACTAGTTGGCATAAAATTTAAGAGCAACATTGTCAGTAATTTAACATGAAAAACTTTGATTTATTCAAGTAATTTAATGAAGTGGTTAGCAATAACAAAGCAACTAAATAAAATTATGCTAACGGGGCGGTACACTAAACCTTAACAATTTAAAATAGTACCTTAAGCTGTCGTCCTGTGGTAGTCCACGTTTCCAAAATGGGAAGAAAAAAAAAATGAAAGTCAATTTACTCAAATTTGCAATTATGTTGATATTTTATTCAACTTATGCACAACAAAATCAAAGAACTGAACTACCATATGTCTCGCCACAAATGCTTGATATCTCTAAATTTTCTAATAGATTTCAACAGATAACTACATCGCCAGGACCATATGTTTTTAATTTAAAATTTCATGGTGTTCATTTGACAGACGGAACTGATATTGGAAATATAAACGAAAACCTATTTATGACGATGGTTGGAAGATTAAATGAAGTATTTAGTCAATATAATATATTTTTCAAATATAGAGGTTTTAATATAATTAATAATTCAAATTTAATTGATAATACTTTTTATCCTTCTACTGTTTACGGTTACCCTATTGCATTAAAAAATGAATTTGTAATTAGTAATTTATACGATGAGAACTCGATTAATATCTTTTTATATTATAGTCCATACGACTGGATTTATGGACTAGTAAGTCCAGGAATGACTGATTTGATTTATAATGCTGGTGGTACTGCTCCTGCGGAAGATATGGAATATCGGTTAGCAAGAATAATGGGGCAAAATTTCGGCTTACTAAATATAGAAAATGGTCATACAGGTAGTAGCGTGTCATTAAATACAAATTTGCCAAGCTGTATTTCATCCGTTCCAGATCCTAATTTTCAAAATTTATTGAAACCATTATTTAACCCAACAACAACCCCAGAAAATGTAGAGCGTAATTCTCTCGCTTCCAATTATAATGCAGACACTGCAGGAGATTTAGTAACTGATACCCAAGCATGCTTTTATAATTTTCAAAATAATTATTGCAGAAATACTTCAACTTTACCATATTCTGATTTTACTGTATTTTACAATGATAATCGCGTTGTTGACAAAGTACTTGTTCCATATCAATGCACAGCAGTTGAAGGTTCAAATTTTATGACATATTATACAGGTAGTTTATCTCCAACATTAATGCACACTTTTACAAACGGACAAGCACAAAGAATGAAAGAATATATTACTGGTAATCTTACAAATATGTTTGGTCAAAAATTAAATTTATTAGATGACAATTCTTCCGATATATCTGTATTGTATGAACCATTTGTAAGTAACGAAAGTAGTAGTAATAATATGATTGTATATTCTCGTACATTTTCAACAAACAGCACAAACACTGGTGCTAATGTTTGGAATTGTGGACCATTTGCTATGCGTTTTCAAACGGGGTTTAATTGTGAATTTAGTTCACCAACAGGCGTTGTTAACCAATCAATATATCAACAGTACAATACATCTACATCTACTTATGTTAGAGTAAAAATACCAATACTTGGTCAACAAATTTACACAAACAATGCACCAGTTTGTTTCAGTAGTTTTGAACCTTTTACTTCTGGAGATGTCAAGTCATTAAACAATTTAGGTGCAGGTATTTATACACAAGAACAATTAGACGAAATAAAAGCGTCTGATCCAAAACTTTATGAACAATTGCAATCAGGAAAATATCACATTATTACTAAGCAGACAGATTCTGGGTTTATGGACCAAAGAGTAATATATAAAAATTAGATTTAAATCAATGTTAATGCGACCACATTAACATTGATTTTTTAACATTAAAAAATTTAAATCATGAAAAAAATATTTATTGTTTTGTTTTTATTTGTCTTTTTCAAAAGTAATGCACAATATACATCAATCCCTGATACCGATTTTGAACTTGAACTCATAAATCAAGGTATTGATACAAATCCCAACTTAGATGGAAAAGTCTTAACATCTTCTATAAGTTCAATCACAAACTTAATAATATATTACAACAATTTACACAATTTAATTGGTATCGAAAATTTTACTTCATTACAAAATTTATTTGTTAGTAATTGTGTTAATTTAACAACATTAGATTTATCTGGAAATCCAAATTTGATTAATTTAGAATGTTACAATAATAGTTTAAATAATATAAATATTTCGAATAATGTGTTACTAGGTAATATAAATTGTATGAACAATAATTTAATGACACTAAATGTTTCAAATAATATAAATTTGAGTTCTATTGTCTGTATGAATAATAATTTATCTGTTTTGGATGTTTTTCAGAATATAAATTTAATTATTTTATACTGTGGTAATAATAACATTAATAGTCTAGATGTTTCTAATAACAATAATTTAGATGAATTATTCTGCTATAATAATCAAATAACTACGTTAAATATTAGCAACAAACCTTTACTTCAATTAATATCTTGTAATAATAATTTATTATCTTCTTTATATGTTTCAAATTTACCTAAACTTGTCAGAATACATTGTGAAAATAATCAATTAACAGTTTTAAATACAAATAATATTCCAACAATAAAAAATTTATTTTGTAGCAATAATTTATTTACGACTTTAGACCTCTCAAATAATTTACAACTTACATCATTATTTTGCAATAATAATAATAATCTTATCAATTTAAACTTAGATAACAATTCGTTATTAAATATTTTAGAGTGTAAAAACAATTTAAATCTTTCAAATTTCTCAATTCAAAATGGTTCTAATACTTTATTAAATGGTACTTTTACAATTCCTGGAGTAATACCACTAACTAACAATAACAGATTTCAATCACTTAACAATCCTAACTTGCAATGCATTTTTGTAAATGATGTTTCAAACTGCAATAATAATTGGCTTGGTAAAGATGTAACAAGCAATTATGTAACAACTCAACAAGAATGTAATAATTTGAATGTCGAAACATTTGAAAAAAATACTTTAAAAATTTTTCCAAATCCTACAAGTGACTTTTTGAATGTATCACTTGGTCACGAAACTTTAAAAAATTCAAAAATTGAAATTCATAGCATACAAGGAGTATTAATATACTCACAACACACAAAAACAGAAAACTTAAAAATCAACGTTGAAAAATTCTCTAAAGGAGTTTATATTTTAAGTATAGAAAAAAATGGCGCATTACTGATAAGTAAATTTATCGTTCAATAATGAAAAATCTTCTGCCAAAAGCTAGAGTTTCGTTGGGCTTGAAAAGCCAACAATGAATTGTAATCTTCGATTTCAGACAAAAAATATTGTCTATGAGATAAACTCCAGTTGAACAGAACCGAGATTTGCGAAAATTAGAGTTTTGGTCTTGAATATTCACATTTTTTGTGCTTTTGTGGTCAGTGATTTACTGAAAGTTCAGGCTAACCAAATTCCCAACTTCTAGAAGACATGAGATATTGTGCGATATATTTGAAAAAATCGCTGCTGAATTGAAACTTGAAAAAAATATTGTATTTTTGCATTCAAATAGCATATTATGGTAATCGCAAAT
>JAYVKR010000242.1:0-13400 GCA_043768185.1 Flavobacterium sp. | reverse complement strand
AGATTCGTTTAAATTAGGTGGTTCGTCATTTAATCAAACACAAAATAAAGTTGGAAATGAAACGCCAACTATCAAAAATGCTGCTTTCTTCAAAAAAGCATTTAATACGTTACAAGATTTAATTAAAGAAAGAAAAATCAAAGCGGGTCACGATATCGGAAGTGGTGGTTTAATCACAACTTTATTAGAAATGTGTTTTGCTGATGTGAATTTAGGTGCGAATTTCGACTTAACTTCTATCAAAGAAAATGATTCTACTAAATTATTATTCTCTGAAAATATTGCCGTAGTTTTTCAAGCTGATGCTGAAGTAGAAGCTACATTTAAAGCGAATGGAGTTGAAATTTTCAACATTGGAAATGTTACGAATTCAGATACGGTTTCAATTACAAACTTTGATGATACTTTCAATTTAAGTGTTTCAAAATATAGAAAAGCTTGGTTCGAAACTTCTTATTTATTAGATCAAAAACAAGCTAAAAACGGAAAAGCGTTAGAGCGTTTTGAAAATTTCGCAAATCAACCTTTACAGTTTACTTTTCCAAATCATTTTGATGGAAAATTAGCACCAACTTCTACAACAAACCGACCAAAAGCAGCAATCATTCGTGAAAAAGGAAGTAATTCTGAGCGCGAAATGGCAAATGCAATGTACTTGGCAGGTTTTGATGTAAAAGATGTGCACATGACTGACTTAATTTCTGGTAGAGAAACTTTGGAAGATATTCAGTTTATTGGAGCAGTTGGAGGATTTTCAAATTCTGATGTTTTGGGTTCGGCGAAAGGTTGGGCTGGAGCATTTTTATATAACGAAAAGGCAAAAAATGCTTTGCAAAATTTCTTTAAACGTGATGATACACTTTCGGTTGGAATTTGTAATGGTTGTCAATTGTTTATGGAATTAGAGTTGGTAAATCCAGATCACACTATTCACGGAAAAATGAAACATAATGATTCTGGCAAGCACGAAAGTATTTTTACTTCAGTTAAAGTACAAGAAAATAATTCTGTAATGTTGAAATCACTTGCTGGAACAACTCTTGGCGTTTGGGTTTCTCACGGTGAAGGAAAATTTAGTTTGCCTTTATCAGAAGAAAATTATGATATTGTTGCCAAATATGGTTATGAAAATTATCCAGCAAATCCAAATGGTTCAGACTATAACACAGCAATGCTTTGCGATAAAACAGGACGACATTTAGTTACAATGCCACACATTGAGCGTTCTACTTTTCCTTGGAATTGGGCATATTATCCAAAAGATAGAAAAGATGAAGTTTCGCCTTGGTTGGAAGCGTTTGTTAATGCTAGAGTTTGGGTTGAGAATGTGAATGAGAGATAAAATTTGTATATTTATAATTAAAATATTTTAATTGATATTTTATAATTTATTGCGACTATCGAATAGTTAGCAGAAATGACCAAGAAAACATACACAAGAAATCTATAAATTAAAATGAAATTATTTTTGTAATTTTGAAAAAAGATTAAAAAATGAAAACATTAAGCGTAACAATATCAGATTTAGAGTATAACAAATTCGGAATAAAAGATAGTAAATTGAATTTTACTGATTTTGTAGACATTGTAAGTAAAGAATTGACTCGCCAAAATTTAAGTAAGTGCATTGAACTTGCAGAAAAACATGGACTTTCTAAAATGACAATGGATGAAATTACAAACGAAGTAAAAGCTGTTAGGAAAGATGCAAAGAATCGTAATTGATACAAACGTAATAATTTCATCTTTAATCCAGAAAAGTTATCCTTACACAATAGTAAACGAACTTTTTATCGATGACAAAATAGAGATGTGTGTTTCAGATGAATTATTAGCTGAATATTATGACGTATTAAGAAGAGAAAAGTTTGCAAGATTTCACGATTTTTTTTCTAGAGCAGAGACACTACTTGTAGCAATTGAAACTAAGGCATCTATTTTTAAGCCGAAAATAAGATTGCAATTAATTTCTGATGCTGATGATAACATGGTTTTAGAACTTGCTGATGAATGTATTGCAGATTATGTAATTACTGGAAACACAACAGATTTTATTTTCCCAACTTATAAAGAAACTAAAATTGTAACGCCAAGAGAGTATTGGGAAAATCATAAACCAAAATAAATCATAAGTAAAGGTACTTTTTGCCAAAAGCGATTTGTTGGAATAGGGCATATTATCCAAAAGATAGAAAAGATGAAATTTCACCTTGGTTGGAAGCGTTTGTTAATGCTAGAGTTTGGGTTGAGAATTTTAATAAAATTTAGAAATGAAAAAATATGCCGTTTTAATTTTAGCTTTTTTAAGTTGTATTAGTTGTAAAAAAAATCAAGCAGAGAATGTAATTCCACCCACATATAAAATACTTTTAGATAGTTCTGCTAACAATAAATCTATTTCATCAACAGGAATTAGCACTTATGATTCTAAAATTATTGCTATCGAGAATCTTTTAATAAATGGAAATAAAATTATTTTACCTATAGAAGAATTTAAATCAATTTACACCAAAATTGATTCAACAAAAACTAAAATTTGGGAATGTGGAAGTCCTTTTGAATGGCTTGATGAACAATGGATGACAGCAACTTATGGAAAGCAAAACGAAGAAGTTGGTACTTTTGAAAATTTTAACGGCGAAATCACAACATTATATTCAAAAAACATAGAACATAACACAAATAATCATATTGTATTGTTTAATAAAGCTTTAGCTGAAAATAATACATTTGAAATAATTTCTCATAAAATTAGAATAGATAAAAGCACCACTTTAGAAAATTTTAAAAAACAATTTCCAAATTGTGAAATTGAAAAGCTAGAAAACCCTAATGAATCAAGAATTAGATTTAGTGTAGAAAACAAGTTAGACGATGCTTTTTTGTTTTATTTTAAGGATGGAAAACTTGATTATTTGACGTTATGGTGGCTTTTATGCTAATTTAAATTACTATTTACTTTACTTTTTCCTAGTAGGCACAATCATTAAAGTAATTGCAGTTTGATTCAATACTTTTTCTGTTGTACTTCCAATCAATATTTTTTCGAGCCATTTTTGACTTTGCTTATTCATTTATTGTTTAAAAATTAAGATTTCAAAAGAATTCTCTTAAAAATTTATATTTTTAGTAATATTTTAAAGACTTACTTCTTTAAAGAATCCTTACGACTAACATAGTTATGCAAATAATCGCCTTTAGGTTTTCCTAGATCGAACGAACTCCATTTGGTTAAAAATCTGGTGCTTGTTCTTGCTTCATCGCGATCCATATTTTCATATTCTATTCTGTAGATTGCAGAATACATTTCGGCACGACCAACGCCATGATAACAATGTATTAAAACTGGATAATTATCTGGATTGTCCATAATTTTAAAATAAGTATCCAAGTTTTTTTGCACCGGAACTTGATTGGAACCATTATTGAAATAATTTACG
This sequence comes from Flavobacterium sp., assembly GCA_043768185.1. GTDB lineage: Bacteria > Bacteroidota > Bacteroidia > Flavobacteriales > Flavobacteriaceae > Flavobacterium. The sequence continues at coordinate 9,960 of JAYVKR010000242.1, read as the reverse complement.
CCTTCAATTTTGGCAACAGCTTCTTTTTCGGCAGTCAACTCTATCGGAATTTCTGGATTGTTAACATCATCGCCAGTGCCAGGAAAACGTAAATCGACTATACTTTTTATTTTGTATTTCTTTACGTATTCTTCTATTTCATCTGGCGGAATTACACCACTTTTATATACTTTTCCTTCGGTAATGGTTTCAAAATTATGATTGATGTTCATATCATAAACATACTTTCCTACTCCAACTAAAACCAAAGTAAAAACAACTAATATAATTTTCTTTTTAGTACTCATATTTTTTTTATTTAGATGCCAATTTTTTATCAATTACACGTTGCATATAATCTTGAATAAAAGCTTTGCATCGTGTAGCAAGCAGTTTCATTTCAGCATTTTCAGATTTTATTAAATTGATTTTTAAATCTTTATCGTTTTTATCATAAAAACCTAAAATAGTCTTTCCGTCAAAGGTACAAATATAATTTCCAGTCATAAATTGATACATATTTGAAGAATATCTTACAACAAATGGTGGAATTTCTTTATCGTTTATCAAACTTCTACCCCAACTTCTAAACGGTTTTTTATATCCAATAATATCTAAAATTGTAGGATATAAATCTATTTGTTGTGCATAATCGTTGTTAACTCCAACATATTTTCCATTTGGAGAATAAATCATCATTGCAACAGCATTTTTGTTCATTTCTTTAAAATATTCATCATAATAAATTAAATTTCCATGATCGCCAACTAATACAAAAATAGTGTTTTTAAACCAAAATTGTGTTTTAGCTTTGTTAAAGAATTGCTTTAAAGAATAATCTGTATAACCCATACATTTGTGCATTTCATTTGTACCTAAAGGAAATTTTCCTTTGTATTTTTCTGGAATTTGATACGGTTCATGAGAAGAAACAGAAAATAAAGTTGCCATAAAAGGTTGCTTCTTTTTACTTATTTCTTTGTTAAAATACTGCATAAATGGTTCATCCCAAATGCCCCAAACGCCATCAAAATCGGCGTCGTTATTGTATTCATTTTTGCCATAATACTTATCAATTCCTAAAATGTTACCGTAACCTAAAAATCCCATAGAACCATTTGGCGCACCATGAAAAAACGAGGTAGAATAACCAATACTTTCTAATGTTGACACTAACGATTCTGTTGGTTGTTTTGGATATGGCGAAGACGTAAATGCATCTTTAAAAGAAGGAATTCCTGCTAAAATTGATGACATTGCATGTATCGATTTGTAACCATTGGAATATGCATTGGTATAAATCATGCTGTGTTGCGCAAGCGAATCTACAAATGGTGTGTAACCTTTGTAATTTTTAATATTCATTTGTTTGTTGAAACTTCCAAAATATTCTTTGGCGTTACTTTCTAATATTAAAATTACAATATTTGGCTTGGTTTCTTTATTGTTATTGTATTGTTTTATTGGTTTTACAAGTGAGTTTATTGTTGCTTCATCAACCAAGTTTATCTTTTTAAAACTATTGCTAAACATAGTTCTAATCAAGGCAAATGGTGTGTTTAAAACCAAATCGGCTTGCGACGGATTAGTAACATACCGACTAGCATCCAATAAATTAATTGGTCGTGTACTTTTCTTAAAATCGCCACGAATTCCGCCCACAATTAAAGTTGCTACTACTAAAAATCCGATAATTGAAAATCCAAAATATTTTATAGTTGGCGCATGATGTATAAAATTGGTTTTAAATTTTTTGTACAAATAAACCCAAACAAATGCCAATAGAAAATACAATAAGAAAACGTGCCAATAATTAAGCACAAAATTTAAAAACAACAATCCTTTATTACTTTCATGCTCTAAAGAATCTACTGCTGCAATTGTAATTCTTCCAAAATTATATCTGTAATAAATAAAATCTACAAAATTAGTAGCATACGCAATAAGATTTGGAATAAAATAAAGATAAAAAAGTATTTTTTGATAGGTAATTTTGGTATTAATTACAAAAGGAAAAATTGAAAAAACTATAAAAAGTGCATTCAAATATAAAATTGCTGTGGTGTCAAATACCAATCCGTGATAATATAATTTAAAAAAATGCGATATTCCATCAATTTCAATTAAATCTGAATTGTACAAAAAGAACAATAATCTGGCAATAAAATAAAAAATATAAGCAAGTAAAATTCTGTAAGCAAGAACTTTATACTCATCAAATCTATGAATTTTTTTCATTTATGAAATACTATTTGAATGCACAAAATTACATTTTTAAGAATTATAAATTTTATATTTTAAATAAATATTGTGAATGAATATATTATTAATTAATTTGCGTAAAATTTACTTACAATGACCAAAATTTCGAGACTTTTTGATTTTGCTTACCATCAATTAGAAACCTACAATATTCCAGATGCTTTAGTAACTAAACAAAATGGCGAATGGAAAAAAACCTCAACGCAAGAATATGTAAATCAAGCCAATACCATTTCTCGTGCGTTGTTGCGTATGGGAATTCAAAAAAACGACAAAATTGCAATAATTTCTTCTAATAATAGAACCGAATGGCACATTATGGATGTTGGAATTCTTCAAACTGGAGCTCAAAACGTTCCAATTTATCCAACAATATCTGAGAATGATTATGAATATATTTTAAATCATAGTGAAGCAATTTATTGTTTTATATCTGATGATGAAGTACTTAAAAAAGTAAATTTAATAAAACATAATGTTCCAAATTTAAAAGAAGTTTTTAGTTTTAATGAAATTACTGGTTGTAAAAATTGGAACGAAGTTTTAGAATTAGGTAAAGATACTAGCAATCAAAACGAAGTTGAAGAAAGAAAAAATAATGTAAAACCACTTGATTTAGCAACAATAATTTACACTTCTGGAACTACAGGAAAACCTAAAGGTGTAATGCTTTCTCATAATAATATTGTTTCTAATGTTTTAGATTCTGCCAATAGAATTCCGTTTGACGCAGGAAAAAGTAGAGCTTTGAGTTTCTTACCGATTTGCCATATTTATGAACGAATGGTAACCTACATTTATCAATATTATGGTTGTGCTATTTATTTTGGAGAATCTATAGAAAAAATTTCAGACAATATAAAAGAAGTACAACCTACTGTTATGACTGGTGTTCCAAGATTAATTGAAAAAGTGTACGATAAAATAATTGCCAAAGGAAGTGATTTAACTGGCATTAAAAGAAAATTATTCTTTTGGGCAGTTGAATTAGGATTAAAATATGAACCTTATGGCGTAAATGGTTTTTGGTATGAATTGCAATTGAAAGTTGCCAGAAAATTAATTTTTAGCAAATGGAAAGCAGGTTTGGGCGGAAAACTAGATTTAATTGTAAACGGAAGCGCCGCTTTACAGCCAAGATTGGCTAGAATATTTGCAGCTGCAGAAATTCCTGTTATGGAAGGTTATGGTTTGAGTGAAACATCGCCAGTAATTTCTGTAAACGATCAACGAAATGGCGGTTTTAAAGTTGGAACTACAGGTAGAATTATTGATAATGTAGCAATAAAAATTGCTGCCGACGGCGAAATTCTGTGTAAAGGTCCAAATGTAATGATGGGTTATTTTAAAGACGAAGCACAAACTAAAGAAGTTATTGTTGATGGTTATTTTCATACCGGAGATATTGGAGAGGTTGATGCCAACGGATTTTTAAAAATTACCGATAGAAAAAAAGAAATGTTTAAAACCAGTGGTGGAAAATACATTGCGCCACAATTGCTAGAAAATACTATGAAACAATCGCGTTTTATAGAGCAAATTATGGTTATTGGCGACGGACAAAAAATGCCTGCAGCTTTTATACAACCCAGTTTTGAATTCTTAAAAGAATGGGCAAAATTGCACAATTTAAACATTGGCACAACCAATGAAGAAATTATTACCAACATAAAAGTTATTGAAAGAATTCAACTTGAAGTTGATACTTTAAACGAAAAATTTGGGAATTGGGAAAAAATTAAACGCTTTGAACTGACTCCAGATTTATGGACAATTCCTGCAGGTCACCTTACTCCTACTATGAAATTGAAACGCAAAATTGTTATGGAGAAATATATTAATTTGTTCCATAAAATTTATGATGTGGTTTAAATTATTTTTAGTCGCTAATTCACTATGACGCTAAGTTTTTGTTAAATCTTCTCTAAGTGATTACTGATTAATTGCAAGGATTCAGATATATTTTACTATGCTATTTTACATTTAAGATTACTTGTAGAATTGTTCTATTATGTAAAAAACGGTGTCAATAAATTTTAATACTCCATCTTGGGAAAGTACATTTTCATCATGTAAATCTTCTAGAATTATTCCTAATTCTGGATGGAAGTAATCGTTGTTTTTCTTATTGAAAAAGCCACTATTTTCTAGAAAAATTTTTACGTTTTCTAAATCGGCTTTTTCAGTAGCAAGAACATAATTTTGTTCTACTACTGCATATAATGTTTCATTATTTCTATAAAAACCAATTAATTCATAGGCAGTATCTGGAAAAAAATAATTGTTTAAAAGTAAATTGTTAAAATAATCTTCCCAACTAGTATAATAAATACTATCGTTAAGTTTTATAACACGACTTTGGTCTTTTAAGTAAACCAATTGTTCTGCGCCATTTGAAATAAAATTCTTTATATCAACTTCTTTCCAAAGTGAGTTTTCATTAGCAAAATTTACTATTAAACTTTCTTCTTGTTTTTTGAGGTTGTTACTTTCTTGAGCCAAATAACTTGTGCTTTTGCCATTTCTAATGTAATTGGTGGCTGCTTGGATAGCTGTTCCAAACTTAACTTGGCTCTTTCCTGAAATGATATCTTGTAGTTCATGTTTCATAGCATTTGTTAGACAAATGTATGGAATTTATTTTTATTTGTTATGTAGCTGATTTTAAAGTTGTTATTTTTTATTTTAAAAAATATAGATTGATAAATGGTGTAAAATGATTAAAATACAAACCAATAAATGGTGTAAAATGATGAAAATACAAACCAATAAATGGTATGAAATGATGAAAATACAGACCAATAAATGATATAAAATGATGAAAATACAAACCAATAAATGGTATAAAATGATGAAAATACAGACCAATAAATGGTGTGAAATGATGAAAATACAGACCAATAGATGGTATAAAATGATGAAAATATAGACCGATGAATGGTGTTTTATAAGTTTAGAGTATTTTTGTTAATATTATTGAAGTTGTAAAAGCTTAACTTGGCTCTTTCCTGAAATGATATTTTGTGTTTTTTTTGCAAGAGTGATTTAAAATAATTTTTTTTAAAATTTTCGATTAAAAAATTTAAATAGGAATTATACAATCTTTACCAAACCATTCTTCAGCTTTTGAAATTATTGCTTCACTAGGATTATGATAAAAAACCGCGAGATTTTCTTTTGATCTTGTACAACAGACATAAAATATCTTTTGGGTTCTTTCTAAAACACTTGGCTTATCAATTCGATTTGTAAAAAGGTATTCAAAATTGTAATCATTCCAATTTCCATTATCTAGTACAACTAAAACATTTTCAAATTCATCACCTTTAACCTTATGTTGTGTTGAAAAAGGAGTATTGCCTTCTAGATAATTATATAAATCTTGAAATTCTTTATATTTAACATCCTTTACTCTATTATAAATATATTCATTTTCAGTTTTAAATTTCTCTAAATTATAATCTATTAAACATATCTTTAATTCATGCGCAAGGTTGATAATATCTTCAATAGATTTATTTCCAACATTAGTTAGTTCTTGAATACTTTGACTTAAAATCTTTTTATGTTTAACCCTTATGATTTTATATTCCGTATGCTTTATAAAATCATTAAAAAAATTGTTTTGATATAAATAAATATTAGTCTGAATTTTAAAAAGATGTTTGATTAATTTATCTCTTTTTGAACCTTTTTTACTTTCTTCTTCTGCATCTTGCTTTTTATCATCAATTAAGGAATCTTTGTCTAAATAGATTTTTCTAACTTCTGAAAAAGGTTTATTTTTTAGTATATTATATAAACATAGATTATATGAATCTTTAAGAATAATATCTTTTTTTGGAATTTTAATTGTGAAGTTTAATGCTTCTACAAAACTTCCATATGTAGTGTATTGATAATAATTTTTTTTAGGAATTTTTTTTTGCTTTTTTACTTTTTCTAATAATTCAGACATTAATGGGCTTTCGAAATTTTGGACAAGAACCATATCAATTGGACTGTTTTTGACATTATTAAAAATACTAAATTCTTCGTTATCAGATTTGATTTCATCTAAAATATAAGGAGTAGAATTTAAATTGAATTTATCAACAACTATGTCAAAAGTATCATCAATTCCGATTTCAATTTCAGGTCTATCATTTTCTATATTTTCTTTTATTCTTTTTAAAATATCTTTTTTTAAACCAATTATTGGATCTCTATCATAAACATCCATAAGGTTTTTAAAACCAGCTTTACCAGCTATTAAATTATGAGTAAGATTTAACTCTTTAGTTTCTTTAGTATCTAAGAAATTCCAGTTATGTTTAGTTGCTAAATAATCTTTAACTTTTTGAACATCTTCGTTTTTTGAATAAATAAATAATATTTTTCCAGATTTAACTTGCCCATTTTTTTCCATGTTTGGAGCATTCAAGTCACCAGATGGCTCTTGGACGATACCATCAGTTCTTAGTCTGTTAGCTAAATCAATAACTAGTTTAGGATTTCTTCTGTTTTGAACTTTCTTTACTTCTGAAACTATATTTTTTTCAAGAAATTTATTTAAATTTCCAATACCATCATCATAAATGGATTGCATTGCATCACCAAAAAAACCAATACTGTTTTTCTTTTTACTCTTGGTTAAATGTTCTAAAAAAATCTCAACTACATCTTGATGAGAATCTTGGTATTCGTCAATAAAAATAAATTTGAATTTATCCTTTACAATATCACATAGTAATTTGTAATTTTTGAACATTCTATTGGCAACAATAAGTAACTCATCATGTGAAATAATTCCTTTTAATAATTGGGATCTTTGATAAGAATAATTTATTAGTTCAACATCATCATAAAAATTTAATTCTACTTTAGCATCATCAATAAGCTTAATTTTATCGATTCCATCATCATTAATCAAATCAATTAAGACTTTTTTTAGTTCTTTTTGATAGTTTTTAATGTTATCCCATAAAAAATCGTGTATCGTTGTAACTTTTAAATTATCATGATTAACTCTTTCTTCAATTTGTTTTACAGCTGCGTTGGTATAGGTCATACACGCAACTTTTGTAGTAGGATATTCAGCAATAACTTTTCTTATTACTTGGACTAATGAATATGTTTTGCCACTTCCTGAACCACCACTTAAGAGGAAGTTTTCTCCTTTTCGGATATGTTCCATTATTTGCTGGAACTCATCGGGCTTCTCTACTAATTCTAGTTTTCTTTCAACCATAATAATCCTTCTATTATATAATTTGGAATATTCCAATTACTAAATTCATTTCCATTTTCATCAGGTTTACTATTCATTAGAATTTCTATAGCTAATGATGGTTTCTTTTCAATACCTTTTTCAGACAATTCAAAAGAATTTTTATTATCCTTAAATTTAGTAAGCCATTTTGGTGTTAATGATTCAAAATTATTCTCTTCATTACAAATAAAATTTTGATTAATATGAAAAAAAGCATCTTCAAAACTTCTTGCGTAATGATCTTGTTCTGTTTGAAATACTAATAAAAGGTTTCCTTTTCGATTTGAGTTCCATATCTTTTTTTTATTCTTTCTTACAATTTTCCAATTTATATCTAACTCTTTATAATATTTTAAATCTTCTTTTCCTTTATGAAAAAACCTTAATGAATTATTTGATGTTAAAGTTGCTAATGGGTCATCAGATTTACATTTTTGTAAGGTAAATTTTAGATTTCCGTTTTTATATTTTTCTTGAGTAACTCCATCATCTTTAAATTCTGGTTTCAAATAATAACTATCAATATCTGTAATTATTAATGATTTCATACCAATAAAATCAATGAATTTTTCAAATATTTGAGAATGTGCTCCTACTTCTACAATTGAAATATTTTGTGATAATAATTTATTTTCTTGAAATTCATTATCAATTTTTTTCATCATTGCTGGCAACAAAATTCTTTCTGTATCGCCTTCAATGAAAATTATTTTATCAGTAAAAAATAATTCAGCTCTATTAAGTGTCAAGTATTGCTTAAGAAATCTATAGTTTTGTTCTTCTCCATTTTCTTTATATTGTTTTTGTAAATCTTTTAAGTTCATAGAAATTACTGCGTACTCATTTTGCTTTTTAAGATATTTTATATCTTCAAATTTACTTTCAGCCACAATATGAGAGGAATGTGTAGAAATTATATATTGTAATTCTCTCTTTATAATAAAATCCTTTTTCTCATCATTTTTTATTTTTTTTTCAATTCCTGCTTTTAGCAATTTTTTTATATTTTTAATGAAAACATATTGCATTTGTGGATGAGTATGCGCTTCTGGTTCCTCAATAAAAAGTAGATTAATGTCCGAAGGTTTTTCTTCTCTGCTTTTTTTGAAATCTTCAACTTGAATTTTAATATCAAATATTAAACTAATCAAGTTCATATAACCTATACCATTATAATGTTCTGGAAGTTTGTCATTATCATTACCATGTGTATACATTACAGTAGTATTTCCTTCTAATAATTCTCGATCTTGTAATGTTGAAAATATTTGAATATTTGTTTCATCTTTCTTTAATCCACCAAAATCTTTGATGTCTTTAATAACATCTTTAAAAATATCATCATAGATTTTTGTTAAAACTCTATCGGTATTTGAAAGCTCATCTTTAAATTTTTCAATTTTTTCATCTTGTAATTCATTAGTTTCTTCTTTCTTATAAATTTCAGATGTTTGTTTTGACAAAGTTTTATCCTTCTCATTATTATTAACATCTCGCTTTGCTTTTATATGTTTGAAATTTATAATCTCTGAAAAATTTGCTTTACCTATAATTGTTTTTTCAATTATACATTTATTATCATTATTCCAATCTAATGGACCTTTATAAACTTTGAAATAGTCTAAAAAGTATTTTTTTAAAAACTCGTTAAATCCATATGGAATATATTTTTTTTCATCTTCATTTTCATTGTCCTTTTTTTCTTTTAGTTTAGATTCCTCTGATGAAATTTGTTTAATTTTTACTTTTGATTGCTCTTTTATCTTAAAAGCTATAAAATCCTTTCTAAAATTTTTATACCTTTCATAATTCATAACAAAATCAAAACCTAGAACGACTATATTATTTTCGGGTTCTAGATTCATCATTACATTACTTACATTAGATAAATCATCATTTTCATCATATTGAATTACTAATCTTAACTTGATTCCTAGATTCTTTCCTAATAAATCAAACCCATCTTCGTTTTCTTCAAAATCATTCTCAATCAATTCTTTTAACTCGCTTTTAAATTTTAAATTAAAATCTTCAGAAGTAAATTTACTTTTTTCAGAATTAATGAATTTATCTAATATTGCTAAAATTGATGTTTTACCGCTATTGTTTTTACCAATTACTAAAGAAAGTTCTTCTTCCAAATCTAATTGAAAATCCCTTAATAGTCTAAAATTTTGAATTTTTATTGAATTTATTTTCATTTTTTTAATGTAATATATTTAATTTTAAGAATGTTTTAAAAATCTTAAATATTAGATTTAACCATATTAATCAATATGATATTATTTATTTAACTTTTTATTCTACAAATCTAAAACCAATAAAAACAACTATTTTACGGAAAACCGTAAAACCTAAAAATAAATAATTATGGCTATGGTCTAAACAATATATTTAGTATCTTTGTTTTATGAAAGATATAATTTTAGAACAAATATCGGAATTAAATCAAGAAGATAAATCCCGAT
>JAYVKR010000241.1:0-2254 GCA_043768185.1 Flavobacterium sp. | reverse complement strand
AATAAGAAAAGATAATATACTTTTATTAATTGCCAAATATTTTAAAACACCCAATTACAAAAAGCAATTGGTGTACGATTGGGAAAAACCAACTTTTATTCCAGAAGAAGATAATTTTATGAAACACTTTGACGAAAACGGAAATTTTGTAAACACACCAAAATCAGAGGAAGAAGTAGATGATAATTTACTAAATCAAATTAATGTGTTTTATGAATATAAAGAATTGCCAAAAGAAAATAAATAATCAATACAAAAGTTTTTTAGCCCTGATTGAAGTGGAAATCCTTTATTTAATTGCCTTGGGTTTTAACCCAAGGCAATTAAATAAAGATTGAAACGAAAAGCAGGAATTACCAAACTAAATAAAGCCCAAGCCATTCGCTTCTAAAAAAAACTCGAAACTTTAAACTATTTAACTTCTCTGTCTAACTGTTTCATACAAAAACGCACCGCAAGCCACAGAAACATTAAGCGAACCTATAGTTCCAAACATTGGAAGTTTTGCTTTTTCATCTACAATTTTTAAAACCGATGGATTTATTCCTCTGTCTTCGCTTCCCATAATTAGTGCAAGTGGTTCGTTTAGAGTAATATCGTAAATATTTTGATCTGTTTTTTCGGTTGCTGCAACGGTTTTAATTCCGCTTCCTTGAAGGTAAAAAATAGCATCTTTTATATGATCAACTTTACAAATTGGCACATTAAAAACTGCACCAGCAGAAGTTTTTACAGTATCGCCATTTACTGGTGCCGATCCTGTTTTTTGTACTATAATTCCATCAACGCCAGTACATTCGGCAGTTCTTATTATGGCACCAAAATTTCTTGCGTCGCTAAGTTGATCTAGAATTAAAAACAAAGGAACTTTTCCGCTTTCTACAACGCTGTCAACTAAAGTTTCTAGTTTTACAAACGTAATAGGAGCAATGGTTGCCACCGCACCTTGATGATTATTTGGGGTTAATCTATTTAATTTTTCAACTGGAACATAAGAAAAATTTACGCTATTTTTTTTCATAGCTTTCATTAATTCTTGCATCAAATCGCCTTGTGTGTCGCTTTGTACAAAAACTTTATCAATTTCTTTTCCTGCATTTATTGCTTCAATAATTGCTCTAATTCCAAAAATTTGGTTTTCTTTTTCCATTTTGCAAAGGTAAACTTTTAAAAGAAGGTTTTAAAAATTAAATTTAAAACTTTAAAACGTCGCTTTTAAACTAATTTGTATTATAGAATTCGACAATTTTATAGCTTGATTTTTAGTGCTTCCATTGGCATAAACTATATTAAAAAGTCCGTTTTTTGTAAGCAATCCAAATCCAAATCCAAGTCCTAAAAGATTCTCTTGTATTTCATTAGTTTTATCTTGAAAATAAGCGTAATCTATTATAGAATGTACATAAATTGACGGCGATAAAACATACCGATATTCCGTTAAAATACTAGAAAAAGTATTTGCTTGTAAGCTGTTTTCATTAAAACCTCTAACCGAATTTATACCACCAAATCGATACAATTCATTAATAATATACGAATCACTTTGTAAATAAAAATTCTGGCTTTTTATATTAATAATGTTCTTAGCATTCAAGTAAAAATTATATTTCAAATTTAAACTTCCAAAAAACTGTGAGTTGCTAGCCAATTTTGCATCACGTTTACCTGTTCCAAATTTTAAATTAAAATTTGTTTTTTCTGGAAATAAAAAATCATCGTTTTTAAATTGTAAAAATTCATAATTTGCTGTTACAAAACTATTTGTGTAATCGTTTAATGTTACTAAATTCAAATTTTTAATATCACTAGATTCAGCCGATTGATAACCAAGATACAACCTAGAATTATAATTAAAAAAATAACCCAAATCAAAGTTGGTTCTTGTAGTTTGAAAAGTACTATCTTGTTTAAAAATATTCAATTGCGCTTTCAATCCAATCGGGCTTTTAAAAATATAAGGCAATTCTGCACCAAGATTAAATGTCTTTTGATCTTGTCCATCGCTTTTCCAATACAAGGTAATTTTTTCGCCAGAGTTCAATACATTCTGTAAACTCAAATCTAAATATCCAGTAAAAACAACCTTGTTAGTTTCATCATTATTAAAACCAATAAATCCGTCAAAGGTGTTTGATTTTGTTTTTTCTAGATAAACATAAATTCGTGTAGAATCTTTAGTAAATAAAATTTCAGGATATTTGGTTTGCTTCACAAATCTAAACTGCTCAAAATCTTTATACAATTTATCCAAATT
>JAYVKR010000240.1:0-2728 GCA_043768185.1 Flavobacterium sp. | reverse complement strand
ATGGTAAAGAATTTAATTTCTAGAAGCAAATGGCTTGGTCTTTATTTATCTACCATTTTCCAGCTTTCCTTCCAATCTTTTTTCATTTACCTTGGGTTTCAACCCAAGGCAATTAAAAAAAGGATTTCCAATCAATCTGGGCTAGTTAATCAATCATTTTTGTATTTAGTTACATTTAAAATAAAATCTCAGTAACTTTACAATTCATTAATTCAGCAATATTAAAAATGAAAGATTTAAGCAATTACAGAAAATCATACGATAAAAGCGAACTCGAAGAAACTACAATTCCACAAGATCCAATAAATTTATTTAATAAATGGTTTCACGAAACCGAAGATTTTGGTGGAGTAGAAGAGGTAAACGCAATGACAATCTCTACAATTGGATTAGACGGATTTCCAAAATCTAGAATTGTACTTTTAAAAAGCTTTAACGAAGAAGGATTTATTTTCTACACCAATTATAATTCAGAAAAAGGAAAAGCAATTATCAATAATCCAAATGTATGTTTGTCTTTTTTTTGGCCAAGTTTAGAACGTCAAGTCATAATAAAAGGAACAGCAAGTAAAGTTGCATCTGGTGTTTCAGATAGTTATTTTGCATCTCGTCCAGACGGAAGTAAGCTTGGTGCAATAGTATCGCCACAAAGCGAAGTAATTCCAAATCGTGCCTTTCTAGAAGAAAAACTTAAAGAATTGGAAAACCAATTTCAAGGAAAAGAAATTCCAAGACCTAACAATTGGGGCGGATTTTTAGTAAAACCAATTGAAATAGAATTTTGGCAAGGAAGACCAAACCGTTTACACGATAGAATTAGATATAAATTACAAAATTCTATCGACTGGAAAATAGATCGTTTATCATCTTAAATGTAAGAAAAGTAATTTAAAATTTATTAAAACAATGTATTTCATCGATTTTATCACGCACTTTAGCGATTGAAAAGAATTTTAGTAGTAGTATTGTATAACGAAATAAGAAACACGTTCACACAATATAAACCTTAAAGAAATTTGCCCCACATCTATCTTTTAAATTTAACCTACTAATTATGAAAACAAAATTACTTTCTTTGATTTTACCAATCGTTTTGGTACTTTCTATGACATCTTGTTCTAACGATTCATCTGCAGAAGCTGCAATTGATGCTACTCTTGTAACAAATTATGATTCTACTTCAGAAGAAATTCAATTGGCGCAAATAATTAATGACTACAGAGTTAGTCAAGGTAAAAATGCTTTAGAAGTTGTAAATCATATTTCCTTTAAATCACAAGAACATAATTTATACATGATTGAGAAAAACGTTGTTAATCACGATTATTTTGATCAACGTTCTAGTAATATAATTGCAGTTTTAGGTGCTGTAAAAGTAGGAGAGAACATCGCATACAATTTTTCTTCACCAACTTCTGCATTACACGCTTGGAAAAATAGTCCAGGTCATAAAATAAATTTAGATGGCGATTATACTCATTTTGGAATTTCTATAACAGTTAATCCAACTAATGGAAAAAAATATTATACCAATATATTCATGAAAAAATAGTAATTGATTTATACTTTGTTTGATTTTTGAAAATTATCACGTCTTTATGACGTGATTTTTTTTTATTGAATTATTAAAAGATGTTTATAAAAACCTTTTATGCTTTACCATTATTAGTATAAAAAAAATTGATGATTGTTTCATATTTTTTAATAATAAACAAAGAACATAAAATGTGATATTAAAATTTAAATTTTAGAATTAATTTCCTATTCTAAATATAAGTAAAAAGTTCACGGTTTAAATTAAAATAGTTACTTTATAATTTATATAAAATACATTTATAAGAAAATTTTTAAATTGATTTGTTTAATTTAAAAACAATAATTGAACAACAAGTAATTAACAAACCTACTTTAAATATTTATAATTTAAAAAGTAATTTTTCAATTTATTTTTTTGTTATTTTAGATCTTGGTCAAAAATAAAATTTTACAAGAGAAAATGTTAACTTAGAATGAATCTCAATTTTTCAGATTTTATTAATTTATTTCAAGTTAATTTTAAAAATAAAAATAGTATTTAATAACAGTAATATATAAAGTTTCAAAAATAATATTTCATTTTAATTATTTTCTTAATAAATATCAAAAAAACTTAGTGCTGGATAGGAATTATAGCGTTTAGTTTTTTAACAATCTTAATAAAATCTCATTTTTTATAAACGTAACATTATAAATTAGTGTTTAATCATTCTGAAATTAAAAGTCACCAACTATTTTTGACCACATTACCTTATAAAATATGAAGCTGTTTTTATTCACACTTAATTCAAAATAAAAATACTTTTCAGTATTTAAATAAAAAAACACCCAACATAAGTTGAGTGTTTTCCGGGTTTAAATAATTGTTATATAAAGATATTACAATTTCGTAATAATAAATTCTGATCTTCTGTTGGCTTGGTGTTGTTCTTCACTACAAGAAGATTCGTTAGTTGGTTCGCAACCGCAGTTATTTACTAATTGCGATTCTCCGTAACCTTTGGCTGTTAATCTTGACTTGGCAATTCCTTTAGAGATTAACCATGCCATTGTTGATTTGGCTCTTCTGTCTGACAATGCTGCGTTATAGCTGGCTGTTTGACGGCAATCGGTATGCGAGCGAATGTCTAGTTCCATTGTTGGGTTTTGCTCTAGAACGTCTAGTATTTTAGATAATTCTAACGCTGCATCT
>JAYVKR010000239.1:0-3632 GCA_043768185.1 Flavobacterium sp. | reverse complement strand
ATTCTTTTTTTACAATTTCTTCATCGTATAAAATTTTTAAAAACTTTTCTTCAATAACTAATTCTACATTATTAGCATTAAAAAATACAAATATATCTCGAATAATTGGTCGCGTGTCGTTTTGATAATATTGACCGAAAATGGCAATTTTCATATTGTAAATGCTATATAATTTATTTTATTTTTCTTCCATCTTCCATCTTCAAACTTCCATCTCTAGATATTCAAATACTTATCTAAATATTCTGATCGTTCTTTTAAATTATTTAAATAATTATCTTCATTATGTTCAGAAATTATTTCATAATTGTATCTTCTAAAGGTTTGAATTATTTCATTTAATCCGCCTAGTGCAATTTTTACTGTTACTTCAACCCAAGTTGTATCAGCATCTGAAACAAATAACCCTAATAATTTACCGTTATTACTTTCTACAATTTGGGTTATCTGACTCATAGAAAAATCTAGTAAAGTAGTTTTAATTACAATAATTCCGCCTTGTTCTTTTAAAAATGGCGTTTCGTGAAAGAATTTTACAATATCTTCTAGTTCATAATAACCAACATAACTGTTGGCATCATCAAGAATTGGCACAACATTAGAATGATTTTTAGCAAAAACTTCTAAAACATCCAACCAAATCATATCTTTTCTTGCAAAAAAACCTTCAAGAGTATATCGATAATCTTTTATTTTTTTATCTAAATCAAACGTTTCAATATCGTCAGAAGCAATACTTCCAATATAAATTCCTTCTTCAATTACAGGAAAATGAGAATACGGAACATCACTAAAAAAATCTTGAACAATTTCTATAGTTTCAGAGCTTTCTATGGCTTTGTAGTCGTTATTTATATAATCGTTTATTTCTGTCATATATATAAGGTAGCAAATTTGTTGCAAAATAATCAAAAATTAGAACATAAAACCTTATTTTAACTTTGTATTTTTGTAGAAAAAAATAATAGAGAACAGATTGCATCTTTCTTAACAATGAAAAACTATGACAAAATTAAGTGTAAACATCAATAAAATAGCAACTTTAAGAAATGCTCGTGGCGGAAATGTTCCCAATTTATTGCAAGTCGCAACTGATTTGCAAAAGTTTGGTGCGCAAGGAATTACCATTCACCCTAGACCAGACGAACGCCACATTAGATACCAAGATGCACGAGATTTAAAAAGCGTTGTTTATACAGAATATAATATTGAAGGAAATCCGCAACATAATTTTATAGATTTAGTTTTAGAATGTAAACCAACACAAGTAACCTTGGTTCCAGATGCAATTGGTGCAATAACATCAAGTGCTGGTTGGGATACAATTAAAAATCAATCGTATTTAACAGAAGTAATTCAAGAATTTCAACGAAACAATATTCGAACATCAATATTTGTAGATCCAGTTTTAGAAATGATTGAAGGTGCAAAAAAAACAGGAACAGATAGAATAGAATTGTATACAGAAGAGTTTGCTCATCAATATAATTTAGGAAATAAAAACGGAATTGAATCGTATATAAAAGCGTCAGTTTTAGCCAACGAATTAAATTTAGGAATAAATGCAGGTCACGATTTAAGTTTAAATAATATTAAATTTTTTAAAGAAAATATTCCAAATTTATTAGAAGTTTCTATTGGTCACGCCTTAATTTGCGAATCGTTATATCTTGGATTTGATAATGTTGTGAATATGTATTTGCAAAAACTTAAATGATTTAAGATTGACGATTAACGAATGTTGATTTTAGATTTGATTCATACTGCAATCAAAAATCTGCAATCAAAAATCAAAAATTTTATGCTATACTCAAGGATAGAAGGAACAGGAAAACCATTACTAATAATTCACGGTTTTTTAGGAACATCAGACAATTGGAAATCACTTGCAACACAATATGCACAATTAGGTTTTCAAGTTCGCAGTTTAGATTTAAGAAATCACGGAAAAAGTTTTCATTCAGATGATTTTACTTATGATTTAATGTCTCAAGATGTTTTTGATTATTGTAAAGAAAATAATTTAGATTTAGTTTCTATAATTGGACATTCTATGGGAGGAAAAGTAGCAATGCTTTTTGCTACAGAACATCCAGAAATGGTTGAAAAACTAATAATTGCAGACATTGGTCCAAAATATTACGCACCACATCATCAAGACATTTTAGATGGATTAAATGCGGTAGATTTTTCAATAAAACCAAGTAGAGTAGAAGTAGAGGAAACACTTTTTCCGTACATTTCAGATTTTGGAACACGCCAATTTTTAATGAAAAATTTATTTTGGAAAGAACCAACTCAACTGGCTTTTAGATTTAATCTTGAAGTTTTTAATAATAAAATTAAAGAAATTGGTGTTGCTTTGCCTAATGAAAAACATTTTGATAAACCTACATTGTTTATTCGTGGTGGAAGTTCTAACTATATTTTAGATTCAGATTTAGAGAATATTAAAACACATTTTCCAAATTTTAAGTTAGAAACCATTCCTAATGTTGGACATTGGTTGCATGCAGAAAATCCTAAACTATTTTTTGAGATAACGGCACAATTCTTGAAATAATTGCTTAATTTTAAATTTTTAAATTAAATATATGAAACTAATTACACGAATTCTAATTACATCATTACTAGTAGTTTTAATTTCCTATTTAATGAAAGGTGTTCAAGTTCTAGAAGTTTGGGATGCAATAATTGTTGCCATAGTTTTAGGACTACTCAATTTATTTGTAAAACCAGTTATAATACTATTTACATTACCAGTAACCATTGTAACTTTAGGATTATTTTTACTAGTTATAAACGCTTTAATTATTTTGCTTTGCGATAAACTTGTTGATGGTTTTACAGTCAACTCCTTTTGGACAGCACTATTTTTTAGTATAATATTATCGTTATCACAATCTATTATGTATAAATTTATTGGCGAAAACAAATAGATTTTATCAACAATAAAACTTGGTTGGGTTGCAAAAATGTTATAATTTTGCAACCCAATTTTATAATGTAAAATAATACCAAATGGATATTAAAAGAGTAGCAATTGATGCTGTAAATGAAGTAATTGTAATGACTGTTCCACAAATGGATTACAAAGGTCAAGTTGCAAAAAGAATAAACGAAAAAATGCCATTGGCAACCGTAAAAGGATTTCGCAAAGGCGCAGTTCCTAAAGATTTAGTAGAAAAACAATATGGTAAAGCTATAAAAGTTGAAGAAGTAAATAAAGTTGTAGAACTAGCATTGCAAAGATATATTCAATCAGAAAGATTAAACTTGCTTGGAACGCCACTTCCAAAAATAAACGAAGCATTTAATTGGAACAATGAAGAACTTACTTTTGAATTTGAAATTGGTTTAGTGCCAGAATTTGAAGTAAATCTAGACGCCAAAACCAATTTAGTAAAATACCAAATAATTGCCGACGAAACCATGCTAAATGGTCAAGTAGCAAGAATTCAAAAACAATACGGAAACGTAATTTCTCAAGACACAGTTGCCTTAGGAAATGATGTTTCAGGAACTTTTGTAAATGCAGAAGCAGGAATAAACAATCGAACCACAGTAGATTTAGAAGAATTTGCAGATGAAAATGTAGCAAAATCATTTCTAGGTAAAAAAGTTGGCGATGC
>JAYVKR010000238.1:0-4465 GCA_043768185.1 Flavobacterium sp. | reverse complement strand
AAAGTGCTACAGCTTCGTTGCCGTGTTTTACTCTTCCTGCAGCGTTTATTCTGGGTGCAATTATAAAAACTACATCGGTAATTGTGAGTACTTTTTTCTTTACATTCTGAATCAATGCTTTTATTCCAGGTCGAGGATTTGAGTTGATAACCTCCAATCCAAACTTGGCTAAAACTCGGTTTTCGCCAGTCATAGGAACAATATCTGCTGCAATTGCAGTGGCAACTAAATCTAAATAAAGTACTAAATCGTCAATGGTTTGATTTCGATTTTCGGCAAGTGCTTGAATGAGTTTAAAGCCAATTCCGCAACCGCAAAGTTCGTCGTAAGGATAAAAACAATCCTCACGTTTTGGATCTAAAATGGCAACTGCATTGGGCAATTCTTTTCCTGGTCTGTGGTGATCGCAAATAATGAAATCGATTTTTTTTTCATTTGCATAAGCGATATGATCTATTGATTTTATGCCGCAATCGAGTGCAATTATTAAGGTAAATTCGTTGTCGTCGGCAAAGTCAATTCCTTTAAAAGAAATTCCGTAACCTTCATTATAACGATCTGGAATATAAGTGGCAACATTTGGATAATAGCTTTTTAAATAACTGGAAACTAATGAAACTGAGGTTGTTCCGTCAACATCATAATCGCCAAAAACTAAAATATTTTCTTTATTTGCAATTGCTTTTTCAATTCGTGAAACTGCTTTATCCATATCTTTCATTAAATATGGATTGTGCAAATCGTTTAAAGTTGGTCTAAAGAAAGTTTTGGCTTGTTCGTAGGTTTCAACACCACGCTGAAGTAGTAATGTGGCAATTATTTCATCTATATTTAGTTCATTTTGTAGTTTTTGAACTTTTTCTTTTTCTGGCTTTGATTGTAATGTCCAACGCATAATTGTGGGATTTTAAGTTTTGATTTTGGCTTGTATTTTGCAAATGTAGTAAACTTATTTGAAAGTTTATTGCTTCAATTCCAAAGCGTTATCATCAAACGAAATTCGATCCCAACCAAAATTAATAAAATTTCTAATATTTTGATGATCGTTTCCATCTGGATTTTTTAAAATATCATCAAAATAATAACTTCCAAAAAGTGCCAAAGTTTCATCTTTTTCTAAGGTATTTATTTTTGCAAAAGCGAAAATTTTACAAGAGCCATTATTTTCATTTGCATTATTAAAATGATTTCCGTTTTTAAAAGCGGTTGGCGTAAAATTGTAATTGGAATCTATCATGTCTATTGTTTCTTGAAACTTAATTGACTCTGGATTTTGTTTTACTTTATTAATGTATTCTAAAATGGTATTCATATTTATCTTTTCTTATATTATTTTTTCTAAAAAAACGCATCATAAATCAATACATAAATCCAAACAACCAAACCGGAATGTAATTTCCAAAACCAATTTCAATATTATCTTTGGCAATGAAAGCATTATCTAATTTTGCAATTTGTTTCTTTGTTTTGCTTTTACCTCCAATTTCAAAGGTGTATTTTTTATCAATTATAAAATCGGATTCAACCGATAAATTTATTTCTCTAAGTCCTTTAAACTGGTTTAAGAAAAATGTTTCTCTAACATTTCCTATATTGATATTTTCCTTTGCTAAGGCATACATTAAATTAGTATTGTTTAAAAATAATTTTTCTGGCTTAGTTAATACACCAATTCCTGATGCATCTTTATACAATTCATTTACCAATCCTGCTCGGTCTAAAATTTTTATTGCTTGTATTAATGTATTTCTAGAAACGCCAACTTTTTCACTTAACTTAGTAATATTGGGTGTAAATGGTGCGCTTGAAGCTATTGCAATTAATAATTTTTTTAGCTTTACCAATGTTTCATAATTTAAATCTTCAACTGCATTTACATCTATTTCTATAATTAAATTTATTGTATTCAACAACTTTTGATTATAATCTGCTTCATTTTCTTTAAAATACGGATAAGCACCAATTTTTAAATATTTACCAAATAATTGAAGCGGTTTAATTTGAGAAAGTAAATTTGTTGCAATTTGATTGTGATTTTTAAGAATGTCTTCAAATGAAAATTTAGGAAGTTCCAATCCTAAATCTAAAGATATGAACTCTCTAAATGATAATTCTTTTAGATTATAAGTTACTGCTCTTCTACTTAAATCAGATTCGCCTCTGTAAATTTCAAGCATTGATGATGAAGTAAAAATCACATTTAATGAAGGAAAATTATCATAAATTAATTTAATTTCTCTAGACCAATTTGGATATTTATGTACTTCGTCAAGTAATAAATGAATTCCTCCAGTATCTGAAAATTCTTTTGCTAAATAATATAATTTATTGTCTAAGAAGTAAATATGATCTAAACTAACATATAATGTTTTTTCTAAATCAAAATTTTTCTTTGCTATTTGTAATAACATAGTAGTTTTTCCTGCGCCACGTGCTCCTTTTACTGCTATCAGTTTATTATTCAAGTCAATATCATTAACTAAATAACGTTGAAATTCTAAAGATAAAGTTGCTATTTTTTGCTGTGATTCAAATTTTAATTCTTCCATAATTAACTATTTTGAACTACAAACATACAAAATTGTTAACCATGTTCAACATTTATATTTAAAAATCGTTAACTATAAACAACATTTTTATTAATTTATTGTTAAGTCAACACAACAATTACTTAGTTTTTCCGCCAACAACAACCACAATTTCACCTTTCGCAGGTTTTGATTCGTAATATTTTAGAAGTTCTTCGGCAGTTCCTCGAATGGTTTCTTCATGCAGTTTAGACAATTCTCTAGAGACCGAAATTTGTCTTTCTGCACCAAAATACTGAGTAAATTCTGCCAAAGTTTTGTTTAATTTATGTGGCGAAACATAAAAAATCATCGTTCTAGTTTCTTCTGCGAGTGCTAAAAAACGCGTTTGTCTTCCTTTTTTATCTGGTAAGAATCCTTCAAAAACAAATTTATCATTGGGCAAACCACTATTTACCAAAGCTGGTACAAAAGCTGTTGCGCCAGGCAAACATTCTACAGGAATTTTATTTTCTACACAAGCTCGAGTTAATAAAAATCCAGGATCAGAAATTGCTGGCGTTCCTGCATCAGAAATTAATGCAATGGTTTCTCCAGATTTTAACCGTGAAATAATATTTACAATCGTTTTATGTTCATTATGCA
The DNA here is from genome assembly GCA_043768185.1 of Flavobacterium sp. GTDB lineage: Bacteria > Bacteroidota > Bacteroidia > Flavobacteriales > Flavobacteriaceae > Flavobacterium. The sequence continues at coordinate 1,292 of JAYVKR010000238.1, read as the reverse complement.
TGTGATGACTGTGCATGTGCGTGCCAATTTCAAAATGTTTTAGCAATTTTGAAGATGTTCTTGTATCTTCTGCAAGAATTAAATCGACTTCTTTTAACACTTTTATGGCTCTAAAAGTCATGTCTTCAAGATTGCCAATTGGCGTTGGAACTATATAAAGTTTAGACATTTAGGCAAATTTTTTCTCTATAATTTCCATAAATCGCTCTTGATATTCTTCTTTTCCGTTCCAATTATTATAGTCTGGTTTTACCATATCATCTATAAATTCTTGAGCTTCTTGCATTGTATCAAATGTATTTAATTGAGAAATTACTCGATTATAATCTTCATTACTGTCTGCAAAAAGATTTTTTACAAAAGCAATTCTATCATTTAAACCCACATTTATTCCAGCAGATAATTTCTCGTTTAAGGTTTTAATCTGAACTTGATTCAAATTATCATCAACATCAACTTGTGCAATTTCAAATTTATTTACAACATCTTCTTTTACTTCTTCTACTATTTTAGAAATTGAAGTTGCAACATTACTTGGTTTATCAAAAATTGGTTCGGTATAATTTTGACCTAATAAATCTTCAAACGAAATTTGTTTTGGTTCTTGTTTTAAAGGTTCAAATGTAATTTCTTTTTCAATTTCAACTTCTTCTAATGGAGTTTCTGCTGCAAGTTCAAAAATAGGTTCAAAATCTAAATCGTCTTTAATCTGAACTTGATTCAGATTCTCGTCTTCTAACTTTTCATCTTCTATTGTTTCAACAACTTCTTCTTCAATCTGAACTTGTTTCAAATTCTCATCATTAGAAACTTGTTCTTCTTCTAAAATCTCTTCTTTATTTACAATTTCCTCATTTACAGGGACTTCCTCTTCAATCTGAACATGTTTCAAATTCTGCTCTAAAGGAGTTTCTGCAATAATTTTAAATTTAGAAACAATTTTTACTGGTTTTTCATTTAAAGAATTTTCTAATTTTTCTTCTAAATCTTCTTTAGAAACAGTTGCTTTAAGTTGCTCATAATTATCTCCATAAAATTTTAAAACAGTTAAAGTTTCATACAATTTTTGAGTTTCTTTATATAATTGATCAATTTCCGATTTATTTTTTAATTTTAAAATTCGGTGTGCAATGCTTATCAATTCAGATTCTAATCTTTTCTTCATAACTTTTAAAATTATAGTGGGTTGCTTATGTAATTTTTATACTAATTTTTTTCTTTTAAATTTTATTTTTGCCTAAGGAAAGAAAGAACCTTTGATAAATATTTTCTACATTTGAAACGAAGTAAAT
>JAYVKR010000237.1:0-6032 GCA_043768185.1 Flavobacterium sp. | reverse complement strand
AAAAAAACCCACCCAAGTTTTTACGCTAGGATGGGAAAAATTGCTATGAAAAAGAATTACTAGTTTCCTAGTAATACTTCAAAAGTATAATTAATTTTTGTATTATGAAAACATATCTTTAACTTTTTCAAAAAAAGATTTATCTGTCTTTTCTGGATGTGGTTTAAAGTTATCATCGTCTATTGATTTTTCAAAGAATTGACGTTGTTCTTTAGATAAATTCTTTGGTGTCCAAACGTTTACATGAACCAGTAAATCGCCATTTCCGTAACTGTTTAAACTAGGAATTCCTTTACCTTTTAATCTAAGAATTTTACCAGATTGTATTCCTTCTTCTAGTTTTATTCTAACTTTTCCGTTTACCGCTTCTATATCTTTTGAAATTCCTAAAGCTGCTTCTGGATAACTAATGTATAAATCATAATGAAGATTTTCGCCTTCGCGTTTTAAAAACTCGTGTTCTAGTTCTTCAATTGCAACAATTAAATCTCCTGGAACTCCATTTCCTGGTGCATCGTTTCCTTTACTAGAAACTTTAAGTTGCATTCCATCTACAACACCAGCAGGAATTTTAATTGATACGGTTTCGTCTTCAAGAATCATTCCTTGTCCATCGGCATTGTTGGGTTTAGATTCTATACTTTGACCAGCACCACCGCAAGTTGGACAAGTTGTTGCCGATTGCATTCTACCTAAAATAGTATTGGTAACTCGCAATACTTGACCTTGACCATTACATGCTGAACAGGTTTTATATTTTACTCCTGGCGCTTGAATTTTACGTTTTACTTTAACTTTTTTCTCAACACCATTGGCAACTTCTTCTAAAGTAAGTTTTACTTTTATACGAAGATTACTTCCTTTAACGCGACGTTGACCTGAAGAATTTCCTCCAAAACCGCTGAAACCACCAAAACCTCCACCACCACCAAAAATATCTCCAAATTGGCTGAAAATATCATCCATATTCATTCCGCCACCATTGCCACCAAAACCACCATTACCTTCAAATGCTTGATGACCATATTGATCGTACTTGGCTTTCTTTTGTGGATCGCTTAATATTTCGTAAGCTTCGGCTGCTTTTTTAAAATTTTCTTCTGCAGCAGCATTTCCAGGATTTTTATCTGGATGAAACTCAATAGCTTTTTTGCGATATGCCTTTTTTATTTCGGCTTCGTTTGCTGATTTTGTGATGCCTAGTATTTCGTAAAAATCTTTTTTCATTATTTTGTATTAAGATTTAAGTATTGAGAATTAAGACTAAGTCAGAATATAATACATAAAATTTATATTAACCTTTTGGATTTTATTATTATTAATGCTAATTTTTATTACAACCAATTAGAGTTTAACTAAATATAAGTTTTCATAGGTCTTCGACAAGCTCAGACAGACATTGTGCATTTAAATAGTATTAAATTTAATTTTAAAAGCAAATAATAACAGATTTAGATTATTAAACCCAAGAAAGTATTATTGTCCGATTACAACTTTTGGGAAACGGATTATTTTATCGCCTAGTTTGTATCCTTTTTCTAATACGTCTACAATTTTTCCTTTTAATTTATCGTTTGGTGCAGGAATTTGTGTAATTGCTTCGGCAAAATCTGCATTGAATGCATCGCCAACAGCAACTTCTACTTGTTCCAATCCTTTAGAAACCAATGTTGATTTTAATTTTTCGTGAATTAATTCTACACCTTTTAATAACAACTCGTCTTGAGATTTTGCTATTTCTATCATTGCTCTGTCAAAATCGTCAAGAACTGGCAATATTGCTTGCAATACTTCTTGATTGGCAGTTTTGTAAAGATCGATACGTTCTTTAGTTGTGCGTTTTTTATAGTTTTCAAATTCGGCAAAAAGACGCATAAATTTATCTTTTTCGGCTGCTAAATCTTGAGTTAATTGCTCTTCAACAGAAAGCTCTATGGCTTGTTCTTGTTGATCTACAGTGTTTTCTAAAACGGTTTCTTCTAGTACTTGTTCGTTTTGTGAGTTTTCTGTATTCATTGTGTTTTTATCTTTTTTATTGGGAAATATATTCTTGAATTTCATCATTGTTTTTTGGATTGCAAAAGTACTGCCATTTGTGAATAAATGTCAAATTGTCATTAATTATTTTTAAGGAAAATGTGAATAGATACTGAATTTTAGTTCCTAAAAGTTGGAAATATAGCCCTGATTGAAGTGGAAAGCTTGCGATTTTTATCGCAACTTGGAACGGAAAGCAGGAATATGGTGGATTGAAAATGCCCTAACCATTTGCTCTAAAAAAAATAAAAAATTTAATATAATTTTATGACTATTACGTTTTAGTAAGTGTATTTTTGAAATATAAAAGGTTTACAATTTAGCCGAAAGGCAACGTATATTAATTCACATATTTGAAAAAAGTTCTGGCACAAACCAGAACTTTTTTTATTTTATTATGTTGTCTAACGCTTTTTGAATTGTTGGGAATTGAAACTTGAAACCGAGTTCTAAGGCACGTTTTGGTACAATATTTTTATTGTTGAAAAGTAGTATGTGCATTTCGCCAAGTATAATTTTCATTATAAATTGTGGTATGTTGGGCAAGAAAAGTGGTTTTTTTAGCTTGTCTGCAATGAGTTTTGTGAGTGTGTTGTTGCTTATTACATCTGGCGCAACGGCATTGATTATTCCTTCGGTTTGGTTTTTTATTACGAAATAATATAAACTGGCAACATCTGTTAAGTGTATCCAAGATTGTTGTTGTTTTCCTGAGCCAAAAGCTGAACCTACATACATTTTTATTGGTTTTATTATTTCTTGAAGTGCGCCACCTTTTTGGGAATATACAACTCCGGTTCTAAGTTTGGCAACCTTAATATTTAAAAGTTTAAATTGATCTACGCTTTCTTCCCAACTTACTACTATGTTGGACAAAAAACTGTCTTCTACTTCTTTAGAATTTTCGTTGTAGATAGCTGAATAACTGTCTGGATATATTGCTGTGCCTGATGCTGAGACGAAATGTTTTACTTGATGTTGTGATTTTTTTAATAAGTTGTATAATAAATGTGCTGATAAAACTCGGCTTTCTAGAAGTTCTTCTTTATAGGATTTTGTCCAGCGTTTTGCAATTGATGAACCTGCTAGATGTACAATTGTATCAACGCCTTGAAGGCAATTTTCATCTATTTTACTTTCTTGTGGATTCCAAAAAAATCCTTGATAATTGGGTTTACTTACTATTTTATTGGTTGATGTGGTTAAGTAATTTACAGAATGATTGTTTGCAAGAAGTAGTTGTACCAATTCTTGACCAATTAATCCTGTTGCGCCTGTAACTAATATTTTCATTGCAATTTTATTTCAAAGTTACAATGATATGAATATAAATTAATGTTAATTGGATTTGGTTTAACTTTTGTTTTATTTTTTGCCACGAAGATTTAAAGAATCAAAGTTTTTTATGATTTTATTGCCACGAAGGCACAAAGGCACAAAGTTCTTTTTTAAAATTTATTTAGTGTTTTGTAGATAAGAACTTAAACTAATATGAGAGTGTTAAAATTTCTCTTGTTTAAAAAAAAAATCTCAATCGTGAAATTGAGATTTTTTACTTTTTAGAAAATAGTATAAAATTAGTTGGCAGAAATGCTTCCGCCAGAGTTTTCTTCTTTGGTAATATTTTTTGGTGTTCCTGTGTATTGAATGTCGCTTCCGCTAGAAGCTGTGGCTTTTAACGTTACCAAAGGATGAATATCGGTAGAACTTCCGCTTGTTGCTTCTGAAATTACTTCGTTAGCTTCTAGAGTTTCTGCATTTAGTTGGCTTCCGCTTGTGGTTTCTGTATTAAGTTTTAAAGCTTTTCCAGATAATGTTGTTGTGCTTCCGCTAGTGGTTTCTACAGCAATATTTTCATATTCTAATGTGGCTTCTATTTCGCTTCCACTGTTAGATTCTAACTCAATTGATGTTCCTTTTAAAGTGTTTTTACTTCTTAAAGTTGAACCACTTGTTGCTATCAATCCTTCAATTAAAGGCATTTTTACTGTAACTGTTAATTGCTCTGCAGAATCTATACTTTCATCTGTAGAAATTATTAAAGTTCCGTTTTCTACAACTGTAGTTATGTGTTTTAATAAATTAGAATCGGCTTCTACTTCTACTTCGGTTACATCTGCTTTTTCTACAATAACTTCTAGTCCACGATTGGCTTCTACTTTTGTAAATTTCTTTGTAATAGCTCTTTTTTCTGTTTGAACATTTCCGTTTCCGTCTAATCCATCTCCAAAATTAATATTACAAGATGAAAATAATAAGGTAAAAATTGTTACTACAATAGCTTTTGTTAAGTATACTATAAATTTTATCATTTTTATTTAGTTTTAATTATTATTCCGTTTTGATCTTTTATTAATTCGCCAGGTTTGCCAACTTTATTAGTTGTTACTTCTATTCCATTTATTTTTACAGAAACTGTATTGGTAGAGTCATTTTCTTTAGAAATATTTATTTCTTTTGCATTAGTACCTTTATCATATTGAACTTTTTCTACATCATTATACTCATTTTCATAGTCTGGACAATTTAAACATTTTACTTTAGATTCTCCAACTTTATAAGCATAATCATCTGAAAAGTGAAGGTTAAAAAACTCATCATCTGATCTATCATAGTTTTGAACAGAATTATCTGGTTTTAAAATAGTTCCTTTTGGAAGATATAAAAACAATTCTACACTCTGATTTTTAAATTTATCTTTTAAATCTGATAAAAAATAATTGTCTAAAATTAACTGATTTCCTATAATTTTAAAATTGTATTTAATTTTCTCAGCTCTACTTTTGGCTTCTGTAATTGATCTTCCAGAGGTTAGTTTTTCTACTTGAATGTATGGTAATGACTCGTCTGTTTTCATTACTTCTATAGTTACATCGTTAGAATATAGAACCTCAACATTATTATCTTCTACTATTCTGCCATCGTTTCTGTCGTTTACATTTTTAGAATACTCATCATTATTTTTAAATTTTATATATAATGTATCATTTGGATTTATATTAATGACTTGTTTTTGAATAACTTTTCCTTCAGAGCTAATTTGAGATACTTGATTAATTCCAATTGCTGATAAAATTCCAACAGCAATTATCCATAGTGCAAGCAAACAATATTTTGCAACATTACCTATTGATTTTAAATTGGTTACCAATAATTTTAATCCAAGAATTAATAAGAAGAAGAACGGAATTCCGAATGCTAATAGAAACAAAAGTCCTTGAATCCAAAGTGGTGTATCTAAACTTATTGGTGTGTGAATAAAATTAAAAACAAAGTTGTTAGGCATTGTAGAGGAGAACATCAAAATAATAGACGAAATACAAATTGCAAATAGTGTAATAGATGACATAACAATAATTAATGCTCCAAGTACTTTGGCAAATGCTCCAAAAACTGCTATAAATGCATTCCCAATTCTATTACCAGCAGTTTCTGAATTTGAACGAATTTGGTTTCCCATTTTATCATAATCTACACTTTTAAATTTATTAGAAATACTATCAAATTCTTCTCTAACTTTTTTTTCGATGTTAGAAATATTAACTGGTTCACCTGTCATTTCTAGTTTTTCGGTTGTAGTAATTGCTTTTTGCATTATAAACCAAAGTACAAAGTAGGCAACAATTCCGGTTCCAAATCCTGCAAAAACAAAGATTAAAAACATAATTTTTATCCAAACTGAATCAATTCCAAAATAATGACCAAGACCAGTACAAACTCCAGCAACGGTACCTCTATCTTTATCGCGATACAACTTTCTTTTTCCAGATGATGCAGTAAACGTTTGATTATTTTCTGTAGTTTCATCATCAATTCTGTAATCTTCTGGTTGTCCCATTATGGTTACAACTTCGTCAACATCTTTATTATTTACTACGTGTTTGTCGCTTTTTTGTTTTTCTGTAAGCAATTCTGCAACACGCATTTCTATATCTTTCATTATTTCTTCTTTTCCAGAAGAGTTAGAAAGCGAACGTTTTATAGCATCAAAATAT
>JAYVKR010000236.1:0-2776 GCA_043768185.1 Flavobacterium sp. | reverse complement strand
AAAGAAAAGTATCCTTTCTTAAAATGAGTTATAAAATAATTTGGCAAAATAATTCAGAAATTACATATTTTGCCGAAATAGATTATATTTATTTTAAATGGAATTATAAAGAAGTTGAAAAATTTCAGGAATTAATAATTGAAAATTTGAATAGATTATCAATAAATCCTAAGTTAGGAAAATATGATTCTAATTTAAAACTATACTATTTAGTAATTTCAAAGCAAACAACACTTTATTATTCTATTAATCAAAATGCCAATATTGTTAATTTGTTAGCATTTTGGAACAATCAAAAAAATCCAGAAGAATTAAATAAGTTGCTTTAAATTTGTCCAATGCAACTATCAGTAATAATACTAAATTATAACGTTCGCTATTTTCTAGAGCAATGTGTTTTAAGTGTTTTAAAAGCACTAGAAAACATAGATGGAGAAATCATTGTAATAGACAATAATTCATCAGACGATAGTTGCAAAATGATGCAATCGCTTTTTCCAAACATTACATTAATTCAAAACAAAGAAAACTTAGGTTTTCCAAAAGGAAATAATATTGGAGTTTCACAAGCCAAAGGCGAATATATTTGTATTCTAAATCCAGATACAGTAGTTAGTGAAAATACGTTTGCCAAAATACTGAACACTAAAAACTGGCAACTGAACACTGGAATAATTGGCTGTAAATTAATAGACGGAACAGGAAAATTCCTTCCAGAATCTAAAAGAGGAATTCCAACACCTTATGTTGCCTTCACCAAAATCTTCGGTTTATATAAAATTTCAAACATTTTTGGAAAATATTATGCGCAACATTTAAACGAAAATCAATCAGGAAAAGTTGCTATTCTAGTTGGCGCATTTATGTTTATGAAACGCGAATTATATAACGAAATTGGAGGTTTCGACGAAAATTGTTTTATGTACTCAGACGATATTGACTTGAGTTATATGGCAATAAAAAAAGGAAAAACAAATTATTATTTTCATGAAACAACAGTAATACATTATAAAGGTGAAAGTACAATTCGTGACTCAAAGTATATAAAACGCTTTCAAGAAGCTATGAATTTCTTTTACAAAAAACACTTTAGTAAATCGGTAATATTTGATGTTTTTATGAAAATTGGCACTATTATATTTTCAATTATTAAAAAAAATCAGCAAAAAAATAAAACTTTTATTGTTGATGAATTTATATTATTTTCTAAAAACGATTCTATTTCATCAACATTTCAAACATCTAAAAGATATTCAAAACTAGAAGATTTTAAAATCAATCCAACTATAAATTACGAAATAACATTTGATACATCATCATTTCAATTTGTAGAAATTATTAAATATATGGAAGATAACAATACATTAAATTGTACTTTTAAAAATTATTTTCCAAGTTCCAATTTTAAAATAGGAAGTAACAATGCCAACGATATTGGACAAATAATAATTTGTGAAAAATAGCATAAATCTTATCAAAACCTTAAAATAATTAGTATTTTTGCAGTCAGATTAAAAAAAAACAACTTTAGTTTACATATATGGCAAAGTTTGAATTAAAACTTCCAAAAATGGGAGAAAGCGTTGCAGAAGCAACAATTACCAATTGGTTAAAAGAAATTGGCGATACTATAGAAATGGACGAAGCCGTTCTAGAAATCGCTACAGATAAAGTAGATAGTGAAGTTCCAAGTGAAGTTGCTGGTATTTTAATAGAAAAACTTTTTGGTAAAGACGATTTGGTTCAAGTTGGTCAAACTATTGCAATTATAGAAACTGAAGCAGGAAATGTAGAAGTTAAAGCTGAAACTGCCAAAGTTGAAGAAGTAAAACAAGAAACAATTGAAGCAGTAGAAAAAACAATTGATGTTGCTAAAGAATCCGTTTCAGTTCCACAAAATTTTGCCGATTCAGATAAATTCTTTTCACCATTAGTAAAAAATATTGCCAAAGAAGAAGGTGTTTCTGTGTCAGAATTAGAAAGTATTTCTGGTTCAGGTAAAGAAGGAAGAGTAACTAAAGAAGACATTTTAAATTTTGTATCCGCAAGAACTAATACATTACAAAATTTAACACCAAGTGTAATCGAGGTGCAAAACTCACTACCCACAACTCATAACTCACAACTAATTTCTCAATCCAAAACTCACAACCCACAACCAATTTCTGTAAACGGTGGCGACGAAATTATAGAAATGGACCGAATGAGAAAACTCATTGCAGGTTACATGGTTGCCTCAGTTCAAACATCGGCACACGTGCAATCTTTTATAGAAGTTGATGTAACTAATATTGTAAAATGGAGAAATAAAGTTAAAGACGCATTTGAAAAACGTGAAGGCGAAAAACTTACGTTTACTCCAATTTTTATGGAAGCAGTTGCCAAAGCGTTGAAAGATTATCCAGGATTAAACATTTCTGTAGAAGGCGATTATATCATCAAAAAGAAAAATATAAATTTAGGAATGGCAGCAGCTTTACCTAACGGAAATTTAATTGTACCAGTAATTAAAAATGCCGATCAACTAAATCTTGTAGGAATGGCGAAAGCTGTAAACGACTTAGGAAACCGTGCAAAAAATGGAAAATTAAAACCAGACGATACACAAGGTGGAACGTACACAGTTACAAACGTGGGAACTTTTGGTTCTGTCTTTGGAACACCAATTATCAATCAACCACAAGTTGGAATTTTAGCACTTGGCGCAATACGAAAAGTTCCAGCAGTTATAGAAACTCCAGAAGGCGATTTTATAGGAATTCGTCAGAAAATGTTC
>JAYVKR010000235.1:0-2379 GCA_043768185.1 Flavobacterium sp. | reverse complement strand
CAAACAAAGTAGTTCGTTTTCACAGTCTGCTTCATAGTTTTGCCACACATTTATTAGAAAACCGAACCGACATCCGCTACATACAACAGTTTTTAGGACTTGCAAGCATCAAATCCACAACTATCTACACACACCTTAGCAGTAAAATAGTAGATAAAATACAAAGTCCACTAGACCAGCTAGTAAACAAGCTAAACAAAAAAGATGATTTTAAAAAAAATTAAGAATTGCTTGTATCTAAAAAAATAATACTATTTTTGATAAATATTGGAAAGTGCAATCAACAAAAAAAAATGTTAAAAACGCAAGAACTTTCGTATATTTACTAGTTAGCGGATATGCTCAAAAAAGAGAATAAAAAACATGAATAAATTTTCAGATTACATAATTGGGGCTATTGCAAGTTTTTTAGTTTCGGTTTTTTTACCTAAACATATAATAACTTTATTTAGAGAATTTATAAAATTTGTTTTAAATTCAGTTTATAAATATTGGTATTTAAGTTTTTTTATTTTTGGATTAACTATACTTGTATTGAAAAAATTAAATCTCGAAATAGCAAATGAATATATTTATATTTTAACAATTCTAGTTACAGTTAGTTTTGTTACAAGTTATTCAATTTATAGGAAAGTATTTAAGTTAAACAAATTTCCAAACATTGCTTTATACGGTAGTTTTAGTGTCAAAGAAAATGAATATTTAACAATTGATATTGATTCAGAAAATCTAAATGAGAAAATTGAAAAAGAAAATGAAAAAATTAATTCAACATTTTTCACTTTCAGAGAGAAAAGATTAGAATCAAATATCCAAGATCTCCCAAAATTTATTCCAATTTTGCTTGGTAACAAATCATTAAATAGATTCATAAAAAAACGAGTAGAAAGTAATAAACATTTAGCTTCGATTCATTTTATTAGAGATATTAATAAACAAAACATATCTGTTATTTTTAATGTCAATAAAGAGTACTTTGTTCAAGGAAATATAATTGAAAATACTGAAAAATTAATATCAAATTTATGTTCGGATTCAAATAACAGTAACCTTAAAATTGTAGATATCAGTTTAAAATTTTTCCATTTAATTTTTGGGCAATCAATAATTGATTTAATGATAAATTTTAAACAATACACAGAAGTACATTATATTTTAAACGACACTGAAAAATTAATTTCAGATATTAAGAATGATTCAGAAAATTTAAATGAAAAACACAAAAATTCGATAAATGATTTTATTACTTTTTGGTCAGGTTATATAGAAAGGTATAAATCTATATTATTAATTGAACAGGAGCAATTAAATGGAGCAATTCAACATATTTTCAAATCAATTGAATTGAGTCCTTACTATCCATACCAAACCTATTTAGCTCTAAAACAAGACTATGCAAAAAAATATGGAATAACTTTGGCAAATTCAATAAATGATTTTTCTGAATTTTCTGAATTAGAAATTGACAAAAAAAATAATATTATAGTTCAAAATAACTTAAAAAATCAAGTTCAGTATTTGGAAGCAACATTTAACTCTGAAATTGTTAAAAATATTTTACTAAAAAACCCACCAAATGAAATAATAGAATTAATTGTTTCTGAACTAGAAAAACTAGATAAAAAAAATCCGTTTCTAATGCTTACTAAATCTGAAATAATTAAATATGTTAAAAAAGGTAATGAAAAGTATAATGAAATTTTTGTCGAAAGATTTGATGAAACAATAGAAACTTTAAAACTAGTGCAAAATATAGATTCAGATTTTCCATTAATCACAACAAAAATAGGCATAATGATTGCTATGAAAGGAATGCATTATGATAATGAAAAGCTAATTGAAGAGGGATTATCGGAATACAAAAAAGGAATGCATTTCATGAATGAATTAGGTTTCAAAAATTAATGCACATCCGCTAACAGCTAGAGTTTCGTTGTGCTTGAACACCCAACAATGAATTGCAATCATCGAATACCGACAAAAAATATAACCCATGAGACAAACTCCTGTTGAACGGAATCGGCAATTTTATCACCTCTATGGGGTTATCGTAAAGTTTTGATGTCATTTCAATTGGTGTTATTGCATCTCTTTGTTTTGGATTTCATTTAGGTATATTTAATTATATTCACAAAGCACAAATTTTTAGTATCACAGCTACCGTAGCTTTAGTTGAACAGCCTCAACCCAAAAGACGGGGTTTAGTGTCCCAAAGTCAGTTTTGTGGTAAATCAAACATTCGTTTTTCAAACCAAGTTTTGTGGTAAAAGTCCCACCCACGTGTTGCCGCAAAACATTAGTTAGAATTTCCAAAAAAAATCGTAAAAAGGAAAACTATAAATTAAAAATGAAATTATTTTTGTAATTTTGAAAAAAGAT
>JAYVKR010000234.1:0-3518 GCA_043768185.1 Flavobacterium sp. | reverse complement strand
ACATTGGTCTTTCCAACTCCATTTTTTCCTACAAAGCAGTTGATTTTGACATCAAATTCAAAGTTGGCTTCTGAAAAATTTTTATAATTGAATAAAGATATTTTTTTTAAAAACATTTGTAATGGCTTACTAATACTACAAAAAACGAAAAATTATTTTGTCATTTTTTAAGAGCGTGCAAATTATTGAAAAATATCGACAAAATGACTTTCTAATTAGAATAAAAATTTTATTTTTGCGCACACTAAATTAAATCTAGAATGGCAACTTATAATAAAAGAGGTTACAAACCAGCAAAAGAAAAAGAAGATAAATTAGACAATAATTTTCTTGATGAAACTATAAATGTTGACGAAAAAAGTAGTACAACAGCTGGAGTTTTTAATTCTCTTGATGAAACTGCAAATAAAACAGAAGCTTTTGTTGAAAAAAACCAAAAATATATATTAGGATTTCTAGGAGCAATTGCATTATTGACTTTAGGATATCTTGCTTACCAAAAATTTATTGTTGAACCAAATGAAATTACTGCAACTGATGATTTATTCGTTGCACAACAAAATTTTCAACTAGCAGTTGATGGTACAGAAGTTAAAAAACAAGATTCATTATACAATTTAGTTTTAAAAGGATCAGAAGGAAAACAAGGTGTAATTGGAATTGCAGATCAATTCTCTGGTACAGATTCTGGAAATTTAGCAAATTATTACGCAGGAATATCATATTTAAATTTAAAGAAATATGACGATGCAATTAAATTTTTAGAGAAATTTTCTTCTAAAGATGATTTTTTAAGTTCTGAAGCTATTGGTTTAATTGGTGATGCTTATTCTCAAAAAAATGATGCTAATAAAGCATTAGAATATTACGAAAAAGCTGCTAACAATAATACTAACGAATTAACTGCGCCAAGATTTTTAATGAAAGCTGGTCAAACTGCATTAACATTAAATAAAAAAACAGAAGCATTGAAATTCTTTACAGAAATTAAAGAAAAATATGATGCTACACCAGAAGCACAACAAATTGATGCTTTAATTGGAATGGCTCAATAGTAAGTAATCAGTGCTCAGTTTTCAGTTTTCAGTAATCAATTTATTAGTAAATTTTTCAGTAATCAGTTTATTGAATAGTTAATAAGTTGTACATTATTAGTTTATTTTTCCACAGTTTTCTTTATTTAAAACTGCATTTTCATAACAACATACTGATTACCGTAAACTGCTAACCGAATACTGAGCACTGAAAACTGAGCACTGCATACTGAATACTGAGCACTGAATACTGAGCACTGAATACTGAGCACTGCATACTGAGCAATGAATACTGAGCACTGAATACTAAAAAAATGGCTACAGCTAATAAAAATTTATCTAATTATAATAAAAATACAATCCCAAACGCGAAAGATTTTCGGTTTGGGATTGTTGTTTCTGAGTGGAATAATCATGTTACAGAAGGTTTGTACAATGGCGCAATTGCTGCACTTTTAGATTGTGGCGCACAAATTGAAAACATTATTCGTTGGAATGTTCCAGGAAGTTTTGAACTAGTTTATGGTGCAAAACGAATGATTGATACACAAAATATTGATTGTGTAATTACAATTGGTTGTGTAATAAAAGGTGAAACAATGCATTTTGAATTTGTATGCGAAGGTGTTACTCAAGGCATAAAAGATTTAAATATTCTTACTGATGTTCCAGTAATTTTTTGTTTATTAACAGACAATAACGAACAACAATCTATAGATAGAAGTGGAGGAATTCACGGAAATAAAGGTACAGAAGCTGCAATTGCTGCGATAAAAATGGCAGAATTAAGAAAAAACAAATAACTAGCTTTCTGCATACTATAAATCAAGGTAAAGCATAATTGAAAATGGATGTGATTACAGAAGAAAAAATAAAAAAAATTATATTAGAAAATCAATTTGAATTTATTTCAACTCATAACAAATTATCGTTATCTGTTATAAATAGGATTTACAAGAAAATGAAAAATGGTATAAAATTTGAAGCTATTAAAGTGAATGGAAATTATATTATAGATGGACATCACAGATATATTAGTTCTAAATTAGCACAAATTGAAATTGGAACTATGAATTATCCAAAATCATCTGCAACTATTCAGTATTCGTGGAATGTAGTAAAATTTGTAAAGGAAGAATGGGATACAATTGATAAAATACAGTATCTTAATGAGTTAGATGCTCATTATAATAATATTCCACTAGAAAAAATTATTGAAATAACAAAATAAGTTATACATTTGTACTATGTTAATATTATTAGACATAGATGGAGTAATGGTTCCGGCTAAATCATGGAAAAGACCAGAATTTTTAAATGATGGATTTTATGCTTTTAGTAGTGAATCCACTAGTGCACTTCAGAAAATTATTTCTGAAACAAGTGCTAGTATTTTATTGACTACATCTCATAAATCAAAATATACTGTTCAGGAGTGGAATAATATATTTAAATTTCGCGGAATTAATGTACAAAACATAAATTGTCTACCTGAAAACGTTGATTTTTTAAATAGAAAAGATGAAATAATGAAATGGTTTAACCTAAGTTTAGATTTACCAGACTTTATTATAATTGATGACGATAAATCTTTAAATTCATTACCAATTTTTATTAAGAATAAACTTATACAAACAAGTGCTTCTATTGGTTTAACTTATAACATTGCAATTGAAGCTTTACAGTTAATAAAAAACGAAACTAACAGATTTGCTTAATTTTCGCAAATTTTACAGTTTATTTTATTTCAAATAATCTAAAAATCATTAGTTTATATCTTTGTATGAATTTAGGTTTTAATTTAAGTTTGGTTTTTTTTTAATTATAAAACTAAATGATTTGTTGAGAAATAGAATTAAAAAAATTCAAAATTTTTGCCATCAAAAACATTTTTAGGTATTTAGTTTTAAATCTTTAATATAATCTTGATATTCTAAAAAGAACAATTCAAATTGTATCATTTTTTCGTTAAAAAACTTAAAAATTTCTTCCCAATTTTCTTTGTTATTCATACTAATATTATTTTTTTCAACCCAAATTCGGCTAATAAGTTTCCCACTTTCTAGTTGAAAATTTCTTTCAAAAATAACATCTTGTAAATAATCTGTTTTTAAAATAGTTTTTAGTGATTCTATTTTTTCATAATAAATTTTTCGTTTGTCCTCTTCTTTATTTTCAATATCTAAAATTACTTTGATGTTTTTATTATCTGTATAAAATTTAAATGAAAAGTCTTTAATATCAGTAGTATACATAATCCATTTTCGTGGATATTGCGCTGCAAATTCAATCCAAAATTCTCTTTTAATTTTTAAAGCATCTTCTTTGCTGTACATTATTTACTGGTATTTTATTTTTATTTTGCAAATTTATGAAATTAACAAGTGGCAGAATGATTTTTTTGTTTTTAATAACTTCTTAACTATAATAAACAATAGATTTTACTTAAATTTGCTAACTTTGGTTTTTAACAATAAACCTTAA
>JAYVKR010000233.1:0-7550 GCA_043768185.1 Flavobacterium sp. | reverse complement strand
TCTAGTAAAATTAATTTTATCTGAAAAAGTAAACCTATACTCTATCTATAATAAAATTTCTTAACTTTTTTTATTTATGAAAATCAAAGAACGTAACCTCTAATGCGAGTGCAAAAGTAACACTCTTTTTTATCTAAACAACATCTTTTAAAGATTTTTTTTATTTTATTTCTTAATGTTTTGGAAAACTGTAGGTTAAAAATAAAAAAATTAAATACTAGTGTAAAAAACTATGAAGTCTCGTTACAATGAACTAAATTATTATATACTTAACACGTTGGGTGTAATTATTTAAAGTAAAATTAGTTAAATAAATATTGGTCAAGATACTGAAATTTAGTATCTTGAAGTCGATAAACAAACCAATATTTATGTCATATATAGTGAAAAATTATTTAAGAGTTTTAGAAGTTATAAGTTCATTGAATTGTGAATTGGAATATAAATCAGGAGTTGGCGCAAAAGTAAAAATGTATGATATTGAAGTTGTTGCTTTGAGTTTAACATCGGAATATATGTCTAAAGATAGTGAAAATGATTTATTTAAGAAGTTAGTTAATTCATCGATTCCAAATTTAATTGAGCGTAGTCAATTCAACAAAAGACATCGGAAATTATTTGAATTTTCAGAAAAAATCAGAACCACTTTAGCTAGTTCTTTTTTAGAGTTAGAAAATTATTTTATTATTGATAGTATACCTTTGGAAATTTGTAAAAAATCATATAAAAAGCATCCTTATATTTTTAGAAAATCAAGAAAAAGAATTGAAACTTTATTTTCTCAATTGTGTGACCAATTTAAAATTAGAAACAATTATACTAAGTCTTTTGAAGGTTTTAAAACTAGAATTTTAGCTAAAATAACAGCATTAACTTTGGTTCAATATAACAATAAATTTATATTTGATAGACCAATAAATAATATCAAAATTCAAATTATTTAATTACACCCAACGAGTTAAATACATCTTTTATTATCGTTATATTACTTTTTATTATGCCAAAAATAATCTAATTCATCAAAATTTATTGGAACAGCAGGTTTCTGTTCAATTAATCTACCGTTGATGAAAGCTCTAAACAAAATAGTTTCTATTAAATAATCTTCATTATCAATAAATGGTTCATATTTCTTTTTAAGATTAATATCGAAAAGTTTTGCTGTATTATTTGACCAGAAAGCTTTCCAGCCACTTTTATAATCTTTAATTAAATCAAAAGTTGTAAAACCAGTTTGACGATACATAAGTTTTACCAAAATTTGACCTTGTTTTCTTGAAAGTTTTTTTAATTTTTCTTTAAATTCATTTTCCATATAGTCTTCAATAATTTTGAAATATCTCTTTTTCTCTTTATTAGATTTTAATTTTTCTAAATTTTTATTCATTAAAGACAATCTTTCTCCAGCAGTTTTTGCAAAAGGATAAACTTTATAAACCCTATTTTGAAGTAATAGGAACTGTTTCTTAGCTTCTGGATCCATCTTTTCTTTGCCAATAAAAACTTCTTGAAGAAAAATAGTGTCTTTAAGTATACTATCATTTTCTATTTCTTCAATAACATCATTAAGAGAATCTTTATTTATCTGAGAAAAAGTACTTAAAGAGATAATAAAAACCATTATAAAAAACTTCATTTTAAACATAAGTAATTATTTTAGTGTAAAAATATGCAATATCATTAACAAGTGTAATGCCAAATTTATAAATTCGCAAAAAAATATTTTATGGCAACAAAATCTCTACTCGGAAAGACATCAATTTCATTTTTAGAAAAATATTTAAACAATCCTTCTCCAACAGGTTACGAATCTGAAGGTCAGAAGATATGGATGAATTATTTAAAACCTTATGTTGATACATTTATAACAGACACTTACGGAACAGCAGTTGGTGTTATAAATCCAGATGCACCTTTTAAAGTAGTAATAGAAGGTCATTCCGATGAAATTTCTTGGTATGTAAACTACATAACAGATAATGGTTTAATTTACGTAATACGAAATGGAGGTTCAGATCATCAAATTGCACCATCAAAACGTGTAAATATTCATACAAAAAACGGAATTGTAAAAGGAGTTTTCGGTTGGCCAGCAATACACACAAGAAATCGTGGAAAAGAAGAACCAGCAACACTACACAATATATTTATAGACTGCGGTTGCGAAACAAAAGAACAAGTAGAAAAATTAGGAATACACGTAGGTTGTGTAATAACCTATCCAGACGAATTTATGATTCTTAACGAAAATAAATTTGTATGCAGAGCAATAGATAACAGAATGGGCGGATTTATGATTGCCGAAGTAGCAAGATTATTGCACGAAAACAAAAAGAAATTACCTTTTGGATTGTATATAGTAAACGCTGTTCAAGAAGAAATTGGTCTTCGTGGTGCCGAAATGATTACCCAAACCATAAAACCCAACGTAGCAATTGTTACCGATGTTTGCCACGATACTTCTACACCAATGATAGACAAGAAAATTGAAGGCGATTTACAAATGGGTAAAGGTCCAGTAATTGCCTATGCGCCAGCAACTCAAAATGTTCTTCGCGAATTAATAGTTACAACAGCACAAGAAAAGGAAATCCCATTTCAACGCCATGCAACCTCACGAGTAACAGGTACAGATACAGATGCTTTTGCCTACAGCAATGGTGGAGTTCCATCTGCATTAATCTCATTATCATTGCGTTATATGCACACAACCGTAGAAATGGTACATCGCGAAGATGTAGAAAACGTAATAAAATTAATCTACGAAACAGTTTTAAAAATAGAAAATAATCACAATTTTTCATATTTTAAATAGAAGCAAATCAGTAGTTTAATCTACAATGGCAATTCCAGCTTTCCTTCCATAAATCCCGAAAAAAATCGGGATGTTATTCCAGTCAATCTGGGCTAAATAATTAAGATTGTTACCATTATATAAAGTTTTTAAAAAATCTGAATCTTGTATTCAGATTTTTTTTATCTTTAATCAATCAAAATATAATATCATGAAAAAATCAATTCTTATCCTTGCATTACTTTGCTTAACTATTAGCAACGCTCAAAAATTAAAAAAAATTAAAGGAAACCAAAAAAATATTTCCATTTCAAGAACAACAACAAGTTACGAAAAAATTTCAGTCTCAGGATCGTTCAACGTAAAATTAATATCAGGCAAAGAAGGCAACATTTCTATAAAAGGAGACGAAAATCTCTAAGAATATATAAAAACCGAAGTTGTAAACAATACACTATCAGTCTATTTTGAAAAAGGAAAATCAATACAATACGATTACAATTCTTCAATAGAAATTACCATTCCATTCGAAACCATAAACCAAATAACCTTTTCTGGTTCAGGAAATTTAATCAATTCAGATTCAATTAAATCAGAAAATTTAGAAGTTACAATGTCAGGTTCAGGAAACGTAAAGTTAGAAACAGAAACAACCAATTTAAAAATTACGAAATCTGGATCAGGAAATCTAAATGCTAAAGGTAAAACAACCAATATAGAGATACTTACCTCTGGTTCTGGAAACGCAAACTTATCAGACTTAACATCGCAAAATGCAGTAGCAACCCAATCTGGTTCTGGAAGTATTAAAATAAATTGTAATAAAAGTCTTGAAGCAAAAACTGTAGGTTCTGGAAACATACAATATAAAGGTAGTCCAGAAAAAATAAATAAAAACTCAACAGGTTCAGGAAGTATTACCGAAAGTTAAATCTAATTCTAAAATAAAAAAATCTCAAATTCTAAATAAATTTGAGATTTTTTTTAGTTAAATAGTAAGTAAATAATTTAAAACATTTTGTTCAATTCGTTCCTCAATTTTTAACAAATCAGCTTTTACAAACTTTTCGCCAAGAATATTTTCATACAATTCAATATATCTTTCAGAAACACTTTCAATGTAATCCTCACTCATAGCAGGAATCTCTTGATTTTCTTTTCCTTGAAAACCATTTTCTATTAACCATCGTCTCACAAACTCTTTAGACAATTGCTTCTGCTCTTCATTATTATCTTGTTGTTCTTGATAACCATCAGCATAAAAATAACGAGACGAATCTGGAGTATGAATTTCGTCTATCAATACAATTTTTCCTTCTTTAGTTTTTCCAAACTCATATTTAGTATCAACCAAAATCAACCCTCTTCTAGCAGCAATTTCAGTTCCTCTTTGGTATAATTTTCTAGTGTATTCTTCTAATATTAAATAATCTTCTTCACTAACAATATCATTTTCTAAAATAGAATCTCTAGAAATATCTTCATCATGACTACCATTATCAGCTTTAGTGGTTGGCGTAATTATTGGATTTTTAAATTTGTCGTTTTCTTTTAAACATTCTGGCATTTCAACACCGCAAATTAATCTTTTTCCAGCAGCATATTCTCTTGCTGCGTGTCCAGATAAATAACCGCGAATTACCATTTCAACCTTAAAAGGTTCACATAAATATCCTACAGCAACATTTGGATCTGGAGTTGCAAGCAACCAATTAGGCACAATATCTTGTGTCAATTCCATAAATCTAGTCGCAATTTGATTCAAAATCTGACCTTTATACGGAATACCTTTGGGCAACACCACATCAAATGCAGACAATCTATCTGTGGCAATCATTACTAAAAGTTCATCATTTATATTGTAAACTTCTCTTACTTTGCCTCTGTAAACACCTTTTTGATTAGGAAAATTAAAATTTGTTGTAGTTAACGTATTCATTGTTTTATGTTGTGTTTTGCAAAAATAGTTTGTTTACAATAAACACACAAATATTCAATCATTTGTTTATCTCGTCTTCAAAAAATTCAAAAACATAGTCTTCTTTAAACTCAACACTAAATTTTTCTAAAATTTCTAAATATTCTTGCTTAAAGCTTACTTTTTTATGCCTAACTTTTTGATTTAAAATATATTTATAAACATTATCAATATGACTATGACTGTAAGAAAAAGCTCCAAAACCTTCTTGCCAGTTGAATTTAGATTTAGTAAAGTTGCTTTCTTTAATAAAAGTATTAGATGATTTTTTTATTTCTCTAACCAAATCAGATAAACAACAAGTAGGTTTCATTCCAATAAAAATATGAATATGATCTGGCATTCCGTTAATTATGATTAATTTTTGACCTTTTTTAGTAATTATACCAGTTATGTATTTGTATAATTGTTCTTCCCAAGAGTCGTTAATCAATGCTTTTCTATTTTGTACCGCAAATACAATTTGAATATAAATTTGAGTAAAAGTATCAGCCATTAATTTTTTATTTGGATTTGTTTATATGATATTTTAGAGGTGTTTTAAATATTTAATGAAATAATCTACTTTTTTTATCTAATTCCAGAGGAATTATATGTTTGTTACAGTTTATCATAAAACGATACTAAATTCCGGAGGAATTACATGTTTGTAAAACTTTTAACCAACTTGAGTTTGACTCCGCTGGAGTCAAACATATTATCAACTAGTAGTTTTTTATAAACATAAAACTGCTCCGCAGTTAGAAAACTTTTTATAATTCCAGAGGAATTATACGTTTATAAAAACTAAACATATAACTTTTTATAATTCCAGAGGAATTATATGTTTATAAAAACTAAACATATAACTTTTCATAATTCCAGAGGAATTATATGTTTATAAAAGTAGTGTTAATGTACTTCATAAATTCCAGAGGAATTACATGTTTATAAACCAAACTAAACATATAACTTTTTATAATTCTAGAGGAATTACATGTTTATAAAAGTAGTGTTAATGTACTTCATAAATTCCAGAGGAATTATATGTTTATAAAAGTTTTTAGTAACTTGGTTGTGTTTGACTCCAGCTGGAGTCAAACTATCTGATAACTATGTACAAGTTTTATAAACATAAAACTACTCCGCAGTAAATTTAAAATAAATCATATTCTACCGAAAATTGAATATTTAAATTTTTAATATTTCTACCATATAATGAATTTCCGTTGTCAATATTTAATAAGCTAACATTATTTTTAAATTGTAAATATAATTTGGGATTAAGTTTATAAGAAACACCAATATTTAAACTAAAATCATTTTTTTTTATGCTATTATTATCATTATAAATCTGAACAGAATTTTCATTATAAGCTCTTACATCTTTAGATGATATTAAAAAAGAATATTGAAAACCACTATCAAAAGTTATGTTTTTAATAATTGAAATTTTAAAATAAAAAGGAACACACAAATAGTTTAATAGTACAGATTTTGGCAGTCCTTTAAAACTTGGATCATTGGCAGTTACAGGATTTAATTTATCAAAACTATATTTAATCTTACTTCCTTGATTTGAATATATTAATTCAGTTTGAATCCAAATGATTTTATTTATTTTATAATTCGACGTTATACCGATTTGAAAACCAGTGCGAAACTGATTATTTGAAATTATAACACTATTAAAATCTTCAGATAAAAATTTACTGAAATTTATACCTGCCTTAATACCATAGTTAATTTTATTTTGAGAAAAACCACTAAACGTTAAGACTATTAAAAATGCTATTAAAAATATTTTTTCTTTTTTCATTTAATGTTAATTTTAATCATTATTCTCGATACTTTTATAAGCATCAATGACTTTTTTAACCAATCTGTGACGCACAATATCTTTATCATCAAGATAAATAATTCCAATACCATCAATGTCTTTCAAAACTAAAATAGCTTCTTTCAATCCAGAAATTGTTCTTCGAGGTAAATCAACTTGACCAGGATCACCAGTAATAATAAACTTGGCATTTTTTCCCATACGAGTTAAAAACATTTTCATTTGAGAATGTGTAGTATTTTGAGCTTCATCAAGAATTACAAAGGCGTTATCCAACGTTCTACCACGCATAAATGCTAATGGTGCAATTTGAATTATACCTTTCAATATATAATCTTCAAGCGTTTGTGGTGGCAACATATCGCGCAAAGCATCATATAATGGTTGCATGTATGGATCTAATTTTTCCTTTAAATCTCCAGGTAAAAATCCAAGATTTTCTCCTGCTTCAACTGCCGGACGAGTTAAAACAATCCGTTTTACTTGCTTTTCTTTCAATGCTTTTACTGCAAGCGCAACTCCAGTATACGTTTTTCCTGTTCCTGCCGGACCAACGGCAAAAACCATATCATTTTTAAAAACTGACTCTACTAATTTTTGCTGATTTGGCGTCATTGCTTTAATCAATTTTCCACCAATTCCGTGAACCAAAATCTTATCTTGGTCTGGCATTCGTTGCTCTTCTTGACTAGAACTGTGAATCACTCTATCAATTACATTGTTGTCAATTGTATTGTATCGGGTAAAATGTAACATCAATCGGTTAAAACGCTTTTCAAATTCGTCAAGTTCGGCTTTTTCGCCAAATGCTTTTAATGTTGTGCCTCGAGCAACAATTTTAAGTTTTGGATAATACTTTTTAATAGTTTCAAGATGAGCATCTTGTGCACCCCAAAAATCTTTTGGAGCGATGTCGTGTAATTCAATGATACGTTCGTTCAAATGGAAGTGATTTTTTT
>JAYVKR010000232.1:0-3032 GCA_043768185.1 Flavobacterium sp. | reverse complement strand
TGTTGGCGCAAATAATAAAATATCTTTAAAAGCAATTTTGCTATACTTTAAATTGGCTTTAATACTCATTTCACCCAAATTTTCTTGAATACTTGCAACTGATGGATAACCAATAATTATTTCATTTCTAACTTCGGTTTGAGGTGTTTTTAAATACAAATTTTTCAAAGAAACACCTTTATTATCGTAGTAAATAAAATCTGTTTTTAATGCTTTTATGTCTAAACCACTTTTATCTTTTACAATTAATGAATTTATTTTTCCAGAGGTAATTAGTTTTGAATAATTAATTTCATTAGCATTTAAATTAAAGTTTTTAATATCTAAATGCTTGTAATCCATTTCGTTATTTGTAGCAACAGCACTTTCATCATCAAATTTGAAATCTATTTTTTGTAAATTGGCTTTGCTTATTTTTACTTTCCAATTGCTTGGTGTTGGAGTAGAAGTAAGGTTGGTTGAAGTAATTATTTTTTCAATTTTACCAAGTTCTAAATTTCCAATTGTGTTGAATAATTCTAACGATTTAATATCTATTAATTCTTTTTTAAGATTAATTTCGTTGAAGGAAACCAATAGTTTTTCTAGTGAAATTTTAGTAGAAATTTTAGAAATATCATTTTGATAATCTATATCAATTTTAGATAAATCTAATTCATTAATTTTAATTTTTAAATCATTTTCTGATGATTTTTTCTTTGAGACACTATTATTTTGAGGAATTGCAACACCTTGTTTCAATTTGAATTTCAAGCCATTAAGTTTGACTTTTGGAATTTCAAAAATCATTTTGTTTAAATCGAAAGTCTTAATTTTAGTGTCAAAATGAGTAATATTTGCTGCAATATTATTTCCGGTAATGGCATCGTTAAACTTGAATTTAACATTATCTAAATTTATCTTATCGATAGAAAATTCCATTGGAGTTGCAGTTTTATCAACCTTTTTCTGTGTTGCAAATGCTTTAATTATGTAATCAAAATTAAAAGTTGCATTTTTATCACGAGAAATTGTTGCTGTAATTCCTTGTAAATCAACTGAATTTAATTCTACAACATTATCAAGTAATTTCAATAAGCTTATATCTACAGCCAATTTGTTTCCTGAAAGTAAAGTATCATTATTTTGATCTTGAAAATAAACACCTTCAAGGATTACTTTTTTAGGAAAACTAATATCTATTTTGGTGATGGAAACTTTGGTTTTTATTTTGCCTTCTAAATAAGTTACCGCTTTATCTTTAGCAAAATTTTGAACAGCAGGAATTTGAATTAAAAGTAATATCAATAAAAAAAGTGAAATTAGAGAAACGAAAATCCAAGCAAGAATTTTAAACGATTTTCTCAAATATTTTTTAAGTGTAACTTTTGTACTGACTTTCAAATTGCTCTAAATTAGTTTGCACAAAGTTCAAATTTAGATGTTAAAAAAAGTTACACAATTATTTCTTATTGTTGCACAATTTAGTTTAGTTATTATTTATGATATTTTCGGCAACCAACCTTCCAGATTTCATTGCAGCATTTATAGAACCGTTTAGTAAATGATCGCCACATATATATAATGAGTTATTTATTTTAAAATTTATTTCTGTTAATTCGTCTTTTAAAACTTCAAGATTTGGTAAGGCGTAATTAATTTTATAAACCTTTAGTAAGATCCAATTTTCTACTTGATTTCCGTACCATTGTTTAAGTTCATTTTTAATATTTGAAGCAATTATTTCATCATTTTCGTTAGAAATTCCGTTACAAGAAACGCAAATTAAAACACAATCTTTGGGTGCATAATCGCTAGATAAATTGGTCATTACAGTTACATTATTTACATATTTTTTATTTTTAGATGCGTTTAAAACTACTACAGCTTTTTTAGTTGGTGCAACTTTGGCAGAAAAATATACTGTTGTTACTTGATGCGATTTGGTTTGCTTTTCTAAAATATAATTTTTGGCAAAACTTGTAGCTTCTGTTGCAATAATAATTTTATCTGATGTAAAAACTTGACTGTTTTCAGTATGAATTGTATTGTTTTCTATTTTAGAAACTTTTACATTATATAGTATAGCATTTTCTGGTAACATTGAAACCAATTGTTTCGGAATTTCTTCCATTCCCAACTCTGGAATTGCAGCATCGCCTTGAGAAAACATTTTCATAACAAAATCGAACATTCTGTTGGAAGTTGACAATTCATTTTCTAGAAAAATGCCTGAGAAAAACGGCTTGTAAAAACGGTTTATCATTTTGTCACTAAAACCATATTTTGATAATTGCGATAGTGTAGTTTCTTCTTTTTGGTTAAAAATTTCTGGAATGGTAATTTTTAATAATTTGTTTTTTAAAAATAACGTATTTATTTTATCTTTTATAGAACCAACTGGTGCAAAAAGTGTAGAAAATGTTGCTGACGGACGACGAAAAGGATCGGCAATTTCGAATTGTCCACCATCGTAAAGCACTGTTGCGCCGGGTAAAAAACGTTTTAGATTTAGTTTTTTGTAATCTAGTAATGCTTTGCATTCGGGATATTCTGTTAGTAAAACTTGAAAACCTATGTCCATTCGAAATCCGTTAATTATATCAGTTTTTATTCTTCCACCAGAACGATCTGATGCTTCTAAAATTTGAACTTTAAATCCTTTTTTATGTAAATAAACTGCTGCTGTTAATCCAGAAATTCCTGCGCCAATTATAGTTATTGATGGTTTCATTTTATGTAATGATTGAATATTTTTCAAAATTAAATAAAGTTTGTTACTTAAACTAAGTATGTTTGTTATTTTAATTTTTCTATGAAATTTATCTTTAACAAAAAATACTTTCTATTCTTTTTACTGCTTTTTTTAATTGAAGTCGGAATTGCACTGTATATAAATGATAACTTTATACGACCTTATTTTGGTGATTATTTGGTGGTGTTTTTAGTGTATGGTTTTGTTATGAGTTTTGTAGAATGGAATAAATTTAAAATCGCTTTTGGCGTTTTGCTATTTGCCTTTTCAGTTGAGTTTTTGCAATACATTGATTTTG
>JAYVKR010000231.1:0-5254 GCA_043768185.1 Flavobacterium sp. | reverse complement strand
AATTTCTTTTTCTCTAAAAATTTAGTGCCATCATCCTCTATAAAAAAAATAGAACCATCATTATTTACTAATAATGAATCATTAAATTTATCATTTGCTTTACCGTAAATAAATAATTTATAGTTTGAAGTAATTATTGTTTCTTTTTTAGTAAAAGTTTGAGGGGCAATTATTGGTCCATAATCACTGTAAACTGACATCACATCTATTTTGATGTTTTCAACTTTTCTTTTTGCTTCTTTATTACAAGATATAAAAATCAATAATAAAATAGATAACACAAATTTTACATTTTGCATATACAAAGTTATTTATTAATCAAATGTAATTATTTTTTACGAATTGTCACATTGAGCTTGTCGAAATGAATGCGTTTAAAAGTCTTCGATAAGCTCAGACAGACATTATGCATCTAATTGAATTTATTTTTAACTGAAAAATCGAATTTTAACACATTTTTATTAATTACACTCAACAATTTAAACTTAGTTAATCTTGAATTTGTTAAAAATTAATCAACTCTTTTTATGCAATTTTTAGCATTTACTTTCCTTCTACTTTTGTACTTTTGTAATCCTATATATTTCAAAAATGAAATTAAAATTAATTTGTTTTTTTCTGCTTTCAATAGTATTATTTTCGTGTAAAGATGACACAGTAGAACGACTTGCAGAACAAAAAAAAGAAGCCCAAAAAAAAGAAAAAATCTTTGATAGAATAAATCAAGGTTGGGTTTTTGTTGTTCCCAATTTAGAAACCGTAACCCAAACCAAAGTAACTAATTGGCTAGAATGGCGCGCTTTTTTAACAGAAATTAATCAAAAACCTAAATCTTCCATTGGTGCTTTTCAAAAAAAAGCCAAAGTGCTTTCTAAAAAAGTAATGGAATTAAACAATAACATTCCGCCAGAATTTAATACGCCACCAATAAAAAGTAGAATTACAGTACTTACTACCAAAATTAAAGCAATGGATTTATTTATTCATTTAAATCAAATTCCAGATAAAAAAGTACTAAAATTTATTGACGAAATAAATGTAGAAATAATGTCTTTACAATTGCAAATGGAAGAAATTACTACACGAAGTCTAATTCCTATGGAAGATGGCGAACCAGATCTTATTAGAATGAAAGATACAACAAGAGCAATTCCTTCAACTACAGTTAACGATCTTCCAGAATAATATAAAAATAAAGCATAAAATATACAACATTGAGTAAATCTTCTGTAGTTTCTACGTTTCAAAAATCGGCTAATGTGCAACTTCTTGCCAAAGAAATTTTACAACGCGATGCTAAAATTAATGCCAAAGGTTTACTAGGTTCATCATTATCGTTTGTAGTAAATGCTGCCTTTGAAAAAACCGAATTGCCTTTTCTTTTATTGTTTAATGACAAAGAAGAAGCCGCATTTTATCTTAACGATTTAGAGCAATTAATAAACGATCAAGATGTGCTTTTTTATCCTGGATCGTACCGAAGACCTTATCAAATTGATGATGTTGATAACGCTAATGTTTTACTTAGAGCAGAAGTTTTAAACAGAATAAATTCTAGAAAAAAACCAGCAATTATAGTTTCTTATGCCGAAGCGATTTTTGAAAAAGTGGTTACTAGAAAAGAATTAGAAAAAAATACCTTCAAGATTTCTGTTAATGATAAATTGGCAATCGATTTTATAAACGAAGTGTTGTTTGAATACAATTTTAAGCGTGTAGATTTTGTAACTGAACCAGGAGAATTTTCTGTTCGTGGCGGAATTGTAGATGTTTTTTCGTTTTCTAATGATAATCCGTACCGAATAGAATTTTTTGGAAACGAAGTAGATTCCATTAGAAGTTTCGATGTAGAAACCCAATTATCAATAGAACGACTAAAGAAAATATTGATTATTCCGAATGTAGAAAATCAATTTTTTGAAGAAAACAGAGAAAGTTTTTTAGATTACATTAATGAAAAAACGGTTCTTTTTATTCAGAATACCGAGCTTTTAGTGCAACAATTGGACAGAGCGTTTGTAAAAGCTACAGAAGCATTCGAAAAATTATCGAAAGATATAAAACACGCAAAACCAGAAGAAATATTTGTAAACAAAGAACAATTTCTTAAAAAAGCATTGCATTTTTCGGTTGTTGAATTAAGCAATTCGCCAGTTTTTAAAATTGACAAAACCATTCCATTCAACATAAAACCACAACCTTCATTCAATAAACAATTTGATTTATTACTGAATAATTTAAACGAAAATCACTTTAACGGAATTAAAAATTATCTTTTTTGTTCTAATGAAAATCAGGCAAATCGTTTCAAAGAAATTTTTGAAGATATAGATGAAGAAGATTCTAAATCGTCTGTCACGCTAAGCGCAGTCGAAGTACATAAACACAAATACAAATCTATCGTACTTCCTTTATATCAAGGATTTATAGACGAAGAAAATCAAATTGCTTGTTACACAGATCATCAAATATTTGAACGTTATCATAAATTCAATATTAAAAATGGTTATTCTAAAAAGCAAACCATAACGTTAAAAGAATTGACTTCACTTTCTGTTGGCGATTATGTAACTCACATCGATCACGGAATTGGAAAATTTGGTGGATTGCAAAAAATTCAAGTCGAAGGCAAAACGCAAGAAGCAATAAAACTAGTTTATGCTGATAATGATATTGTTTACATAAGCATTCACTCATTACACAAAGTTGCTAAGTTTAACGGAAAAGATGGTGCGCCACCAAAAATTTATAAATTAGGTTCTGGTGCGTGGAAAGCATTAAAACAAAAAACCAAAGCTAGAGTTAAACACATAGCATTCAACTTAATACAACTGTACGCCAAACGAAGATTAGAAAAAGGATTTTCTTGCGCACAAGACAGTTATTTACAAAAAGAATTAGAAAGTTCATTTATTTATGAAGATACACCAGATCAAATTACCTCAACTAGAGATGTAAAAAACGATATGGAAAGCGACAGACCAATGGACAGATTAGTTTGTGGCGATGTAGGTTTTGGAAAAACAGAAGTTGCAATTCGTGCAGCATTTAAAGCAGTTGACAACGGAAAACAAGTGGCAATTTTAGTTCCAACAACAATTTTGGCCTACCAACATTACAGAACTTTTACCGAAAGATTAAAAGAAATGCCAGTTACAATTGGATATTTAAACCGTTTTAGAACTGCCAAAGAAAAAACAGAAACGCTAAAAGAACTTGCCGAAGGTAAACTAGATATTATTATTGGAACGCACCAATTGGTGAATAAAAACGTTCAATTTAAAGATTTAGGATTGCTAATTGTAGACGAGGAACAAAAATTTGGTGTAAACGTAAAAGACAAATTAAAAACCATAACTGCCAATGTTGATACGTTAACATTAACAGCAACACCAATTCCTAGAACGTTACAATTTTCGTTAATGGCAGCACGAGATTTATCTGTAATTACAACTGCGCCACCAAACAGATATCCAATAGAAACTAATGTTGTTGGGTTTAATGAAGAATTAATTCGAGATGCAATTTCGTATGAAATTCAAAGAAACGGACAAGTATTTTTTATCAATAACAGAATAGAAAATATTAAAGAAGTTGCCGGAATGATTCAAAGATTAGTTCCAGATGCGCGAGTGGGAATTGGTCACGGACAAATGGAAGGCAAAAAACTAGAAGAATTAATGTTGGCCTTTATGAACGGAGAATTTGACGTTCTTGTTGCCACAACAATTATAGAAAGTGGTTTAGATGTACCAAATGCCAATACAATTTTCATCAATAATGCCAATAATTTTGGATTGTCAGATTTGCATCAAATGCGTGGTCGCGTTGGACGAAGCAATAAGAAAGCGTTTTGTTATTTTATTTGTCCGCCATATTCTGTAATGACTGACGATGCCAGAAAAAGAATTCAAGCGTTGGAACAATTTAGCGAATTGGGAAGTGGATTTAACATTGCAATGAAAGATTTAGAAATTCGTGGCGCAGGTGATTTACTTGGTGGCGAACAAAGTGGTTTTATAAACGATATTGGTTTTGATACGTATCAAAAAATTATGAACGAAGCAATTGATGAATTAAAAGAAAACGAATTTAAAGAGTTATATCCAACAGAAAACGATATTGATACTAAAGAATATGTAAAAG
Organism: Flavobacterium sp.; assembly: GCA_043768185.1. GTDB lineage: Bacteria > Bacteroidota > Bacteroidia > Flavobacteriales > Flavobacteriaceae > Flavobacterium. The sequence continues at coordinate 1,108 of JAYVKR010000231.1, read as the reverse complement.
ATTTACAAATTGATACCGATTTCGAGTTGCTTTTTCCAGACGAATACATTAATAGCATCACAGAAAGACTGAATTTATACAACGAATTGAGTTTGATAAAAGACGAAGAAACCTTACTAAAATACGAACAAAAATTGATTGATAGATTTGGTGCTTTGCCAAAACCAGCCATTTCACTTTTAAACAGTATTAGAATAAAATGGATGGCAACCAAACTTGGAATTGAAAAATTAATAATGAAACAAGGCAAGTTGGTTTGTTATTTTGTATCCGATCAACAAAGTGATTATTATGCTTCTAAACAATTTCAAAAGGTATTGCAATTTGTACAAAAACAAGCTAGTTTGGTAAAAATGAAAGAAAAACAAACGCCCAATGGCTTGCGATTATTGATAACTTTTGAGAATGTAAAAAGTATTAATAAAGCATTGGAAATGATTAGTTTGATTTAAATTGTTTATATTTGGATTATAAATAAGAGTAAAATGAATGTTCAAGCAGAAAAATCTTTACTGATTGATTTACTACAAAAAATCAATGATGTTTCACTTATAGAAAAAGTGAGAAATTTTATATTGAATGAAATAGAAGAAAATGAATTAACTGAAAATCAAAAAAAAGAATTAGATAAAAGAATATTAGAGTATAAAAAAAATCCAAATTCTAGTGTCGATGCATTTGAATTTCTAGATTCTTTAAAATCTATATATGAGTTATAAAAAACTCATTATTAATTCAACCTCATCCATAGAAATTGAAAATGCTATTTCATTTTATTCTGAAATAAATATAATTTTAGCAAGAAAACTTGAAAAAGAAATAAGATCATCTTTTATAAAAATTTTAAAATATCCCGAAAGTTTTCAATTTAGATACCAAATTGTAAGAGTAATTTGGCTTAAAAAATTTCCTTTTGGAATTTACTATATTTTTGATTCTGATGAAATTTATATTATTGCTTTTTGGCATAATAAAGAAGATATTCCAGCTAAATTTCAAAAATGTTTTCCATAAACCAAACTTGGAGTTGAAAAATTAATTATGAAACAAGGCAAGTTGGTTTGTTATCTTGTATCCAATCAACAAAGTGATTATTATGCTTCTAAAC
>JAYVKR010000230.1:0-3469 GCA_043768185.1 Flavobacterium sp. | reverse complement strand
GAAGCCGATGTAATTATATTTGTTGTAGACGTAGAAGAAGGCATAACGCCAATGGATGATGCGGTTTCTAAGTTATTGCGTAAAGTTAAAAAACCAGTTTTGCTAGCAGTAAACAAGGTTGATAATGCCATGCGAGAAAAAGATGCTGTAGAATTTTACAATCTTGGATTGGGCGAATATTACACTTTTGCAAGCATATCTGGTAGCGGAACAGGCGAATTATTAGACGCATTAATTGATGCTTTTCCTGTAAAGCCAGAACCAACACAAGACGAAATTCTCTTACCAAGATTTGCAGTTGTTGGTAGACCAAATGCAGGAAAATCTAGTTTTATAAACGCATTAATTGGAAAAGAAAGATACATAGTAACCGATATTGCAGGTACAACTCGTGACTCTATAGACACAAAATTTGACCGATTTGGATTTGAATTTAACCTTGTAGATACAGCCGGAATAAGAAGAAAAGCCAAAGTAAAAGAAGATTTAGAATTTTATTCGGTAATGCGATCGGTTCGTGCTATTGAACATTCAGATATTTGCATCCTTATTATAGATGCAACTCGTGGCTTTGAAGGACAAGATCAAAGTATTTTTTGGCTAGCAGAAAAAAACCGAAAAGGTGTTGTAATTTTGGTTAACAAATGGGATTTGGTAGAAAAAGACACCATGTCAACCAGAGATTATGAAAACAAAATTCGAGAGCAATTGCAACCATTTGTAGATGTTCCAATTTTGTTTATATCTGCCTTAACCAAGCAACGATTACTAAAAGCGCTAGAAGCAACAGTAAAAGTTTATGAAAATCGTAGCCAGCGAATTTCTACCTCAAAGTTTAACGATTATATGTTAAAAATTATAGAAAATCATCCGCCACCAGCATTAAAAGGAAAGTTTGTAAAAATTAAATATTGCATGCAATTGCCAACGCCAACGCCACAATTTGTATTTTTTGCCAACTTACCACAATATGTAAAAGAAGCATACAAACGATTTTTAGAAAATAAAATTCGTGAAAACTGGGATTTTAGTGGCGTTCCAATAGATATTTATATTAGAGAAAAATAATTACAATTTATGCTGATGAAAATCAGTAGCGAATGGCTTGGGTATTTTTAAGTTTGGTAATTCCTGCTTTCCGTTTCAATCTTTTATCAATTGCCTTGGGTTAAAACCCAAGGCAATTGATAAAAGGATTTTCACTCCAAACGTAGTTCACTGAACACCAATAAAAATATAATGTATAGTGAAGTAATCAGGACTAGATATCTATCATTTTTGTAAAATTAAGTTGTATAAAATCATTTTCTAATGAATCTTAATTTACCTTAATGGTTAAAAAAAAACTTAGTGCCTTGGGTTAAAACCCAAGGCAATTGAAAAAAGGATTTTCACTCTAATCAGGACTAGAAATCTATCATTTTTGTAAAATTAAGTTGTATAAAATCATTTTTTAATGAATCTTAATTTACCTTACAGAAAAAAAACTTAGCGACTTAGAGTCTTCGTGGCAAAAAAAGCTAAATTAATTCATTTTTTTTAAAATAAAGTTTCAAAAGTATAACAACTTAATGAATCTTAATTTACTAAATGGTTTAAAAAAAACTTAGTGATTTAGTGTCTTCGTGTCAAAAAAAAGCTAATTAATTCATTTTTTTAAAAAATAAAGTTTTAAAAAATATAACCACTTAATGAATCTTAATTTACTAAATGGTTTAAAAAAAACTTAGCGACTTAGTGTCTTAGTGGCAAAAAAAAGTAACTTCGTTGCAAAAAAAGCATAAAAAATGTTAACAAAAGAAATACAAACCGCAGTAGAAAAAGGAGAAATGCTTCCATTAATGGAAGAGTTTTATACCATTCAAGGCGAAGGATATCATACAGGAACAGCAGCATACTTTGTAAGAATTGGCGGTTGCGATGTAGGTTGTCATTGGTGCGACGTTAAAGAAAGTTGGAATGCAGAGTTGCATCCACCAACAGCAACAACAATAATAGTAGAAAATGCTAAAAAATATGCCAATACAGTTGTAGTTACTGGTGGCGAACCATTAATGTGGGACATGACATTGCTTACTCAAAAGCTAAAAGAACAAAACCTACAAGTACATATAGAAACATCTGGAGCATATAATTTAACTGGAATTTGGGATTGGATTTGTCTTTCGCCAAAGAAAAACAAACTACCAACACAAGCAGTTTATGATAATGCCAATGAGTTAAAAGTTATAATTTACAACAAACACGACTTTATATTTGCCGAAGAGCAAGCGTTGAAAGTAAATAAAAATGCCATTTTATTTTTGCAACCAGAGTGGAGCAAAAAAGAAGAAATGACGCCTTTAATTGTAGATTATGTAATGAATAATCCCAAATGGAGAATTTCATTGCAAACACATAAATACTTGAACATACCTTAAATTTTAAATTTATATGAAAAAATACTACTTACTTTTTTTATTATTTTCATTTTCTAGTTACTCACAAATTGGTGGAGAAGATGAGGTTTATTTAAACAGCGATATTATTAATCCAAAATTTAATGGTGGCGGAATTGAAAAATTTTACGAATTTGTAAATAAAAATTTTAATTTTTCACTAGTATCTAAAAGTGGCACAATGATTACTGCATTTACAGTGGATGAAAATGGCGATGTAAAAAAAATAAAAGTAACCCAAATGATAGATGTAGAAAGCGCTACAGAAATTATTAGAGTTTTAAAACTTTCACCTAAGTGGCAACCAGCTGTAAAAAATGGTAAACCAATTAGTATAGAAATTAAACTTCCTTTAGATTTAAAAAGCGTTGAAAGTAAAAATAGTATTCAAACTGAAGTAACTAATACACCTGCTTCTAAAAATAATAATACAGAAAGTATAGCTGATGAATTAATAATTCCGGCATCAATATTAGAAGAAAAACCAGAATATCCAGGCGGCATTAAAGCGTTTTATGAATTGTTAAAAAACAACTTTAGAGTACCAGATAAAAGTGGACTTAAAGGTAAAGTATTGCTATCATTTGTAGTTGAAGCTGATGGTACATTAAATGATTTTAAAATTTTAAAAGATATTGGTTATGGTTGTGGTGAAGAAGCAATTAGAGTGGTAAAACTGTCACCATTATGGTCACCAGGAAAACAGAAAGGAATTCCTGTGAGATGTTTGTACACTTTTCCAATTTCATTAGCAACTGACAACTAAAACTAGTGTTGTTACATTATTAAATAAATTATATTAATTAAATTATTGAAAAAACTCAAATTAATTTTGGCACATTAATTGAAAACAATATATTTATAAAAATTTAAAACACCTTATTATGAAAAAAGTTATTATTACACTAGCATTAATTTTAGTTGCACATTTAGGATTTTCTCAAGTTGATGAAGCATTTAAAAAAGATGTATTAAAAGTTATTGAAAGAAGTGGTGGTGGAGCTCAGGTTAATGCTGCGAAAAAACAAGTT
>JAYVKR010000229.1:0-8744 GCA_043768185.1 Flavobacterium sp. | reverse complement strand
ATATTTTTATCTTCAATATCCATAAATCCGCCAGTCATTGCTGCGTTTATAACCATTGCAACAAATAATGATGCGCCAAGTACACACGATAATGTTATTGGAAAATAAATCATAAATTTTCCAACTGTTCCTGGCCACAATGCTAGTGGAATAAATGCTGCAAGTGTTGTTGCTGTTGATGAAATTACTGGCCAAGCAATTTCGCCAATACCAATTTTAGACGCATCAATTCTGCTCATTCCTTTTCGCATATTGGCAAAAACGTTGTCTACAACTACAATTCCGTCGTCTACAAGAAGTCCTAATCCCATAACTAAACCAAACAGAACCATTGTATTTAATGTAAATCCAAATGCTGATAATATAGCAAATGCCATTAACATTGAAAGCGGTATTGCAGCACCAACAAACAACGAATTTCGTAATCCCATCGTAAACATTAACACAATCATTACTAGAATAATTCCGAAAATAATATGGTTAGAAAGTTCGTTAACCTGATGTTCTACACTTGATGATTGATCGTTTGTAAGTTCTAAACTTAAATTTTTTGGAAGAACAGTTTCTTGTGCTTTTTTTATAATTACTTTAATTTGATCAATGGCAGAAATCATATTTTGACCTGATCGTTTTTTTACATTTAGCATTACAACTTCTTGTCCGCTTTCGCGAGCATAAGTTGTTTTTTCTTTTTCTTTAAAGCTTACAGTTGCAATATCTTTAAGGTAAACTGTACCGTTAAACGATTTTACAATTACATTATCTAATTGATTTGGATTAGATATTTCGCCCACAATTCTAATATTATTTCTAGAACCTTGAGACACTAAATTTCCGCCAGAAAGTGTCATATTTTCATATTTCACAGCATTTTGAATGTCGTCAAAGCTTACTTGCGCTGCATTCATTTTAAAAACGTCAACTGCAATTTCTACTTCTTTATCATCAACACCAAGAATATCTACAATTTTTACTTCTGGAACATTTTCTATTTCATCTTTTAAATATTCGCCATATTTTTTAAGTTGTTGTGTAGTATAATTTCCTTTAAGATTGATGTTTAAAATAGGAACTTCTTCTGATATATTGATGTTAAAAACATTAGGTTCAACCTTACTACCATTATCTAAATTGGGCCAATCTGTCTTGGCTTTAGTTTGATCTACTTTGTCTTTTATTTTAACTTTAGCTTCTTCAATTGTAATTTTTTGATCAAATTCTATTACAATCATTCCATAATCTTGAAACGAACTAGAGGTTACTTTTTCTACACCAGAAATATTTTTAAACTGATCTTCAAGTGGTTTTACAACCAATTTTTCTACATCTTCTGATGAATTTCCTGGAAAAATTGATGATACAAATATTTTATTTTCTAAAATTTCTGGAAAATCTTCTCTTGGCATATTTATGTAAGCCAATGTTCCCATTACAATTATAATTAAAGTTAAGATGTAAACGGTAATTCTGTTATCTACAGCCCAACTCGATATGCCGAATTCGTGGTTTTTATGTTCCATATTCTTCTGTTTATAGTTTTTTGTTTAGGGTTTATTGTTAACTAAAAACTAGAAACAATAAACCAAAAACTATTTTTAAAAATTAATTTTCATTCCGTCAGAAATTACATTTACACCTTCAGTAATTATAATATCGTCAGATGATAATCCGCTTAAAATTTCGGTAACACTATCAGATGATTGTCCAGTTTGTACAATTGTTTTTTGTGCAGTTCTAGTTTTTCCAACCACATTATTTGCAACAAATACAAATTTATTTCCTTCTCCATCAGTTTGAATAACATTAGAAGGAACAACAACTGCTTCTTTATTAACGTAATCTATAATTTTAAGTTTGGCAACTTGGTTTGGACGCAATAAATTATCAGGATTAGGAACAGAAACTTCTATTCCAAAACTTCTATTATTAGGATTGATAAAATTTCCAACTTGACGTACTCTTCCTTTATACGTTTTTCCCAATGATGCTAAGAAAACTTCAACCTCAGTTCCAACTTTTAATTTACCAATATAAGTTTCAGGAACATCTGTAGAAACATACATATTATTTAAATTCACAATTCGCATTAATCCTTGTTGACTTGCAGCAACAACTTGTCCTCTTTCTACAAAAACTTCGTCAATTGTTCCAGTAAATGGCGCACGAATTAGAGTTTTAGACAATTGTGCTCTCATTTGCGAGACTTGTTTTTGAGCAGAAATCATTTGCGTTTGTGCTTGTAAATATTGAATTTCAGATCCAATTTTTTGATTCCAAAGGTTTTTTTGACGTTCAAATGTAGTTTTTGCTAAGGCATACTGACTTTCAATTCCTGCCAATTGCTGACTCATTCCGCCATCATCAACTCTACCAAGAACTTGACCTCTAGAAACACGTTGTCCAGCTTTTACATTTAATGAAGTTAATGTTCCTGGAATTTCTGGTTGTATTAATATGTTTTCTTTAGTATCAACATTTCCTTGAATTTCTAAATAGTGGTTAAAAACAGTATCTTTTACGTTAGTAACTTCTACTAATGCTTCTTCTTTTTTAACGTCTAATGTTGCTAAAGCACCATCAATTTTTGTAATATCGGCTTGTAAAAGTGCTTTTTTAGCTTGTAATTCTTTTATATTTTTTGCAGATATTAAAGCATCTATAGATTTATTATTTTCTTTTTCTGAGCAAGAAAATAGTAAAACAGAAATTGTTAAAAGTGTTATAATTTTTTTCATATTGATAAGTTTGTGTTAGTTTTATTTTGAAGTTATTTTTTCTAATGATGCCTTTTTATTAATTACATCAACCATTGTTTGCAAGAAATTTTGTTGCGAAGTATACAATTGTCGTTGCGCTTCTGTAAAATCAAAGCTACTAGAAAGTCCTTCTTTAAATTTTATTTGTTGTTTGTTTTCTATGCGTTCTGCTAGTTTTAAACTTTCTTTAGAACTGTTGTATTGTTCAATACTAAATTCGTAATCGCTTTTAGCATTTTGATATTGCAGTTTCAATTGTTGTTCTCCTTGTGTTAGTTGTGTTTTAGCTTTATCCAATTCAATTTTTGCTTGTTGCGTTTTTGCGCTTCTTCCAAAACTACTAAATATTGGAACGTTTAAATTCAATCCCAAGTTGGAATAATTAAACCATTTATTGTCAGAATTAAAAAAGGCAAATGTATCGCCAAAAGCATTGTAACCAAAATTTACGCCAGCAGCAAGAGTTGGCAAAGCTTTGCTTTTTTGAAGTTTTAATTCTAAATTTCTTTGCGATACAAAATTCTCAGAAATAATATAATTAATGTTGTTTTTTACATCAAAATCTGAACTTGAAAATGACATATCCATATTGCTTACAGCTAAATTATCAAGTTTATCAGTTATAATTAAATCATCGTCAAGATTGATTCCTAAATTAATTTTTAACATTTTTAAACTAATTTCTTTTAATCTATTAATGTAGTTTAAATTACTTTTTACATTAGTTAAAGTTATTTTTAATTGCTCTACATTTTCTTCTTCTATTAAACCATTTTTGTAAGTTTCGTTGGTGTCAAAAAGTGTTTTTTCTAGAATAGTTTTATTTTTTATAAGAATTAATGCATTTTCATTAGCCAAAAGAACACTTCCATAAGAGTTGATAATCATTTCTTTAACTTCGGTATCTGTTTTTCTTTTATAATTCTTATAAAATTCTAGATATGTTTTAGATGCTTGAAGTGCAACAATATAAGAACCATCAAATAACAATTGTGTTAATGCTAAACTTGCATTTGCGTTGTGTTTAGTTCCAAAAGTAACTTCGGCAAATTCACCTGGCGTTCCTCCAAAAATTTCAGCTGGAATTAAAGAGGTTTGTATTTTAAAATTATTTTGATAACTAATGTTTCCATTAACCTGTGGCAAACCCATTGAAGTAGTTTCCCATTTTTTTTGTTGTGCAATTTCAATGTCTCTACCAGCATTTATTGCTTGATAATTATTTTGAATAGCATGATTTATAGCTTGTTGCAAACTAAAAGAATAACTTTTTTTAGTGTTTTCTTGTGAAAAAGAAAAACTCACTAAAAGTAAAAATGTAATTATTATTGTTTTTTTCATTGATTATATATTAGGTTGAATAAGATGTTTTTCTAGTTCTGTAATTCCGCTTGCAGTTGCAATTGCTCTTGTATGGTATTCTAATGCATCTAGTTCTAGTTCAAATGCTTCTTTTTCAGATTTTGTATTTTCATTTATATTAAAAATTAAAGTATAATAAAATCTAACAAATGTTTCAATATTTATGTTTTCTCTGTAAAATCCTTCTTGAACACCTTTTTCAATATTTTGTTTAAAAACTGTTTTGCATTCATCTATTTCTCTGTGCATTACCGTTTCATAAATTTGCGGATAATGCTTTTTTAATTGATAAACAGGAGAAGTTTCACTAGACTTAAACATTTCTTTAAACATTTTTCTTATCTCGAAATTCTCTTGAATAGCGTTATAATTCTTAGCAATAATTAAATTTATAGTATCGTGAATTTCTTTATGAACTTCTTTTGTGCCTTCTTCAATTAAAACTTCTTTATTGCAAAAATATTTATAAATTGTTTTTTTAGAAATGCACATTTCGCCAGCAATATCATCCATAGTTACACTTTTGAAACCAAGTTTCAAGAACATATCTGTTGCTTTTTTAATGATTTTTTCTTTCATTATTCCTGTACTTGTCTAATAATTTTAGTAACTAAATTTCTAGGTAATAATCTAATTGCATTTGCCAAAATATAATTAAGAGTTCCATGAATTGCAACTGTTTTTCCTTTCAACATGGCATTGTAACCATAAATTGCAACTTCCTTAGAACTTGGTAATTTTTTGTCTTTAAATAATTTAGCATTATCCATTGCTGCCGCAGTTTGAAAACCACTTGCTGTTGGTCCAGGACACAATGCAGTTACGGTAACTCCAAATTCTTTTACCTCATTTGCAATAGCTTCAGAAAAACTTAAAACATAAGCTTTTGTGGCAAAATAAACCGCCATTGTTGGTCCAGGTTGAAACGATGCTGTTGATGCTAAATTTAAAATTTTACCATTTTTTCTAACAACCATATCTTTTATAAACAACTTTGAAAATTGGGTTAATGCTGTAATATTTAATTTTATCATTTCTTCTTCTTTGTTCCAATTGGTAGAAACAAACATTCCAAAATCGCCAAAACCTGCATTATTTATTAAGTAATCTACTTGTAAATTAAGATTTTTTACTTCGTTATAAACTTCTTGAGCTGCGTTTTTAATAGATAAATCTTTAAAAATTATGTTAATCTTAACGTTGTATTTAGTTTCTATTTCTAATTTTATTTCTTCTAATTTTTTAGAATTTCGTGCAATTAAAATTAAATTTCCTCCTTTTTTCGCGTGCTCATAAGCCAATTCTAATCCAATTCCGTTGGAAGCGCCAGTAATTAAAGCAGTTGGATTTATCATTTGTTTATTTTTAAAAATCTAATATTTAAGATTTCTGTTAAATTGAGTGCAAATGTAAGTCGGAAACTTTTAACACCAAAATAGTTTCCAAAGTATTTACACAAATTTAACATTAACTTTGGTTGTGTGTTTTGAGTTATGGGTTTTGAGTTAATTGTTACTATTTATGTTGATAGATTTTTTAGATAAATTTAAAACACATAACTTACAACTGATAACTGTAAATTTTTTTATTCTACATTTGTATATTATTATGAAATTATGGCATAATGTTACTCAAAACCCATAACTCAAAACCCACAACAAAAAATCTATGCATTCCATATACCAATATCAAGAATTTATTTCAGACTATTTACAATCGCAATACGAAACTAAAGAACCACGAAATTTATATGAACCAATTCATTACATTTTAGGTCTTGGCGGAAAAAGAATGCGACCAGTATTGACATTAATGAGTGCAGAATTGTTTGATGCCGATTATAAATTGGCACTTCCAGCAGCTTTGGCAGTTGAGGTTTTTCATAATTTTTCGTTAGTTCATGATGATATTATGGATGATGCGCCACTTAGAAGAGGAAACGAAACGGTTCACGAAAAATGGAATATAAATACAGCAATTCTTTCTGGCGATGCCATGTTAATTTTGGCGTACCAATATTTTGAAAAATACAATACCGAAGTTTTTAGAGCTTTGGCAAAATTGTTTAGTAAAACTGCTTTAGAAGTTTGCGAAGGTCAACAATGGGACGTAGATTTTGAAACTCGTGAAGACGTTACCATTGCACAATATTTAAAAATGATAGAATATAAAACTGCGGTTTTAGTTGCTGCTGCGATGAAAATGGGTGCAATTGTTGCAGAAACTTCTAAAGAAAATGCCGATTTAATTTATGATTTTGGATTAAATTTAGGTTTAGCATTTCAATTGCAAGATGATTATCTAGATGCTTTTGGAAATCCAGAAACGTTTGGAAAACAAGTTGGTGGCGATATTATTGAAAATAAAAAAACCTATTTGTACCTAAAAGCAATAGAGTTTTCAACAGACGATGATAAAAAACAGTTGATGCATTTATTTTCAATTCAACCAGAAGATAGTTCGGACAAAATTGAATCGGTTAAAACTATTTTTAATACTTCTGGTGCATCTAATGCTACTCAAAAAGCCATTCAAGATTATACTTTAAAAGCGTTTGAAACTTTAAGAAATGTAAGCATTGATAACGAAAGAAAAGATATTTTACGTTCGTTTGGCGAAAATTTAATGGGACGAAAAGTATAGATTGCAATGTCAATTACAATATCAATGTCAATTACAATTGAAATATCAATAACTATAAATTCAATAAGTTTTCATAATTTGTTGTAATCGATTTTTATATTTAAATTGCAAATAAATTTTGATTTTTGATATTGCAATTGACATTGATTTTTGATTATGAATTTTATAGCTCCAACAACTACAGATTTATTGCTTTCTGAAGCAGAAAAGGAAAACTTATACCTAAAACTTATTGAGCAAATTAATAAAGATTTTAATTTGGCAAATGAAGCAATAGATTTTCATAGTAGCACTAAACCAGAAGAATTAAAAATTCAATTGCACGAAAAAATTTATAGATTAATTCAATATAAATTTGCCGAATATTTAAACTTGCTATACATAATTGATGTTCCAGAAGATCAAATTAAAAAACTAGATGGAAATGATATTTCAGAACTTTCTGGTCAAGTTGCATTCTTAATTTTAAAACGAGAATGGATGAAGGTTTGGTTTAGAAATAAGTATTAGAATAAAATTACACTTTTAGTGTAAAAAATGTTAAAGAATATCTTAAATAAATTTTCAATTTAAAGTTACACTTTTAGTGTAAAAAACGTTAAAATTATCTTCAAATAAACTTTTAAGTTATGGTTACACTTTTAGTGTAAAAAATGTTAAAGATTATTAATTATAGCGTTAAAATATAATTATTAAAATAACTCGTATTAGTTTGTTAAAAACCAATATTCACAAAAGGCAAAATTGCACTTGTGTAAGCACTTTTTTCATCCTTATATAATAAGTTATATTTTGCACCAATTGTTATTTTCTTGGTAATATTAATTCCTGCTCCAATAAATAAAGCGGTATCCCAAAAACTTTTAGATGTTTTTACGCTATTAATTTCAGTTTCACTATTCACATTTAGTTCTACAAATTCTAAAATAGTTTGTATTGTTTTACTTGGATTGTAAAACCCCAATAAGTTTGCTCCAAATGTTGTTGTGTTTTGTAAATTTTTAATAGAATTATAACTTCCTTGAAGACCAGCACCAAACGAAATTTTATTAGATACTTTGTATGTTAAATTTGGAGCAATATTAATACTTGTTCCACCAACAAAGTTAAGCCCAAATCCGCATCCAAATTTAATTTTACTTTCCTTTTTTAAAGTATCAATTACAACTAAGTTATTAGATTTAAAAATAGAATCTGTATTTTTTGATGCAACAGAATCTTTAACAATTTGAGAAGATAACAATTGAGTAAACAAAAGAAATAATAGTGTGTATGAATAAGTGTTTTTCATAAAATAGTTTTATAATAATTAAAAGTAAACTCTAACAAATGGCATTAAAGCATCGCTGTAAACGCTTTTGTCCTTGTCAAAAAGTAAATTATATCTAGCGCCAATAGTAACATTATTTGTTCTATAACCTGCGCCAATAAACAATCCTGTATTCCAAAAATTGTTTTTAACAGTAGTATTTCCAACAGATTGAAATTTGGTGCTCACATTTACTTCTTCAACTTCTAGAGAAAGTTGTATTTCTTCTATTGGATTAAAAAGTCCAATAACATTGACTCCGATAACTGTAGATTTAAAAGTATCTTTCTGAGAAATAAAGCTTCCTTGCAATCCTGTTCCTAAAGAAAAAAGTTCATTAAAATTGTAAATTGCACTTGGAGCAACAGTAATATCTGTGTAACCACTTCCTATTCCTAATCCTAAACCGCCACCAAATTGAACTTTATTCCAAAAATTACTTTCGGGTTTTGGAGTAGTTGTATCTTGTGCATTAATGCTATTACTATTTATCAAAAATAAAAGTGATGCTATTAAAATACCTAAATTCTTAAAAGTATTAATTTTCATATTGGTTGGTTTAATAATTTTATGCGATAAAAGTATAAAAAACAGCATAACATTGTTGTAAATATTTTACTTTTGTATAAATTTTTTTAACACAACGATTTTTCAATACTAAATATGGATAGGTT
>JAYVKR010000228.1:0-2138 GCA_043768185.1 Flavobacterium sp. | reverse complement strand
ATCTACTGTAAATGTTGTTATAAATTTGCCTGCAACAACAGCTACTTTTTATATTAGAGTAGAAGCGCCAGGTTTTTGTCCTGCATTTCAACCAGTTACCATAAATTTTTGTGCAGCAGTTGGTGGAGATGGCGGCGGCAATGGCAGTGGAAATGGTGGTAACGGAGGATTTGGAGCTTGTTTAGAAATTGGCGATGCAGTTCCAACATTCGATTTAAATTTAGTTTTTGGTGCAGTAATGGCTCCAGAAACGCCAACACCAATTGGTTTTTACACAACGTTATTAGGTGCACAAACTGAGGATGTTGCTGTACAATTAACAAATTTTGATGTATTAAATTTCACTCCAAATGCAATTGCGCCACTTTTATTTACACCAATTTGGGTTCGTTTTACAGATGCAAATGGTGTTGTTGGAATAAAAATAATTAGAATTCCTTTAAAATATAAAAAACACGAAATTGTTACCTACTCTATTTGCGATGTTTACAACGATAATCTTCACACAGTAAATTTATCTGCAAGTTCCATATATATTATTCCAATTCAAATTGCTAATCCTGGCGAAACTATAACTTGTTATGCTTCGCAAACTGATTATGATGCAAACACAAATCCAATAACCTCATTTTTAGTTGATTATACAAATGCAATTCCTGTAAATACTATATTTATAAAAGTTTCTTCTTTTGGTTGCGATTCAGATTATAAGTTAATTTTTAATCTAGTTCCTTTCACAATAAAATCTCCAATAGAAGAAAAATTATGTGATGTGACTCCATTTGGCTCAGAACCTTATCCAAATTTAAACTCAATTATTACATCACTAATTCCTAGTTACAGTACAACTTCAACTTTTTCTTTACATTCAACTTTAAACGGAGCATTTGACAATTCGGCTATTATTTATAATTACATAAATTATCCAGTTACTGCAACAACTCAAATTTTTATCAGAATAACAGAAAATCTTGTTTTAGATCCCATTGCATGTCCAACAATTCAACAAATTAATTTTGGATTTAATACTTCTGTAGCAATAAATTCTATTCCGGCACTTCAAGTTTGTGACACCAATGTTGATGGTATTGAGACTTTTGATATTAATACTTACATAAATTCAATTATAAGTACAACAAATTTAGATCCTATAACTATTAGACTTTATAGTAATTTATCTGAAGCTACAATTCATGCTAACCCAAGTCCGAGTTTTCCAGATTTAAGTAATTTTATTTTTAACAGCAGTTTATATGGTACAAATGCAACATTTTATTTATATCTATTAAATGACACAACTGGCTGTGAACGAATTGTTCCAATAAATTTGATAATGCAATCGGTAAATTTACCAACAAGCAATACGCCATTAAAAATTTGTGATTTCCAGAATAATAGTATTGAAATTGTTCCAACTTTTAACTTTTTTAACTCGCAAGTAATTACAAATTCATTTTTGTATTCTATACAATATTATTTATCTCAAGCAGATGCACTATTAGGAACACCACAAATTCCAGCAAATTATTTACTAACCAATGGTGAAATTATTTGGGTTAAAATAGCAACAGCTAGCAATGCAACTTGCTCTAAAATTAAAGATTATGTTGTTTCTTTTATTGCTGCACCAATTGTTACAAATATTTCACCTAAAATTTGTGATGATTTAAGTGATACTTTAGAAACAAGAAATTTAAATGCATATTCTAATTTAATTATTTCTAATCCTACTAATTACACATTTCAATATTATTTATCCAATTCTGATGCATTATCAAGTTTAAATCAGCAATCGGCAACATATAATATGACATTTGCAACAAATAATTTTGCACCAACAATATTTGTTAAAGTAATTAATAATGCTACAGGTTGTTTCTCTATAGCCACGATAATTTTTGAAAGAAATATAATAATAGAAGCTTTTGATGCACAACTATTTTCTTGTGATATATCAACTACAAATCAACTAGAAGGAGTTTTTAATTTAACCACTGTAATAGAAAGAATTGGCACATCTGGAATGATTGTTAGTCCCATAAATTATACCATATCCTATTATACAACTTTACCATTAGCAACAGCAGGAATTGTAGCAACACAAATAGTAAATCCAATATCTTTTGGAGTTCTTGCCA
>JAYVKR010000227.1:0-4695 GCA_043768185.1 Flavobacterium sp. | reverse complement strand
TCATTTTCGGCATTTCTTTCAAACTTTTTTAATTGCAATTTTCGGTCAGCAACTTTTCATTTTCGACATTTCTTTTAGAACTTTTCTGACCGCAATTTTAAGCTAACAACTTTTATGTTTAGTTTCTTCTTCTTTTACGTTTTCTAGCAATAGGAGGTGGGCAAAATTTGTGTTAATTCCTATTTAGTTTTCTAAGCAAAAGTTTGAATTCAAATCAGCTTTTCCAGCATCGCACGAAGTTGACGCATAACGTCCCGTGGCGTTGCGTCAGTTGGGGATTTGGTTAGCCAAATGTATCGATTTAAGACCGAACTTGCAAGTACAAAACCAAGTTTGAAGTTTGCCTAAAACCCCAATTGCGCCAAACCGCTGTTATGCGCTGGCTTTAATTTTTTTATTCTTCAGACCTTCCAAGTAAGTTGAGTTTATTTTCTAAATTTTCCTCTAAAACAAGTTCTTCAAAACAAGATTTACAAATCCAATCACAACCATTAAAATATCCTGAAATTTCAACATATTCGTTTTCTTCTTCACCTAGAGTTTTGAAGCAAATTTCACAATGATCATTTATCCAGCCATTTTCAACTAAATTAAAATGGTTTTTGTCATAAGATTGACCAATATATAATCTTGATACGAAATCTGTGTTTTTTTCTTTTAGTCCAGGTCGAGGAAACCAATTTTTGAAAGTGAAATTTTCCTTTTCAAGTTCTTGTATCATTTCTCGAATATGATTGATTTCTATATTCCAATTTTTCAACTTAACAAATATATTTTTCATAAATTCAGAGTTATGTTGTTGTTTTTTTGGTATTTGTAGTAAGCTTGCGCATAACTTATATATAAACACAATAAAATATCTAAATCGCATTTATCAATCCCAAATATACTAAAAACCCAACTTAAACAAACAACAAAATTACCAAAGGAAAAATAATTCCTGCCAAAGCCAGTTTCCAACCTCGGTTTTTAAAACTAAATTTTCCTACTGGTATCATCAACGTTCCTGTTATTGCAATGGTAATTAATGAAATTCCAAAAATATCGCCATAGTAAATCCACCAATTGCTTGTGTTTTTATGCAATTTTATCATAGAACTAATAATTGGCGTTTTTATAAAAGTAACTATTTCGCCTTTTCCAGTTGTTAAATCTAAGGCAACATCATTTTTTTCAAACGAAATTCTAAGTTTTCCGTCTTCAACTTTAAATCTTCTAAATTTGTCATCAATATTCAATTGCTTGCCCAAATCTTTAACAAAATCTTCAGTTATTTTATCTTCAGTTGGCAATTTTACTTGTACTTTTTTGGTTTCAACCGTATATTTTTCTGGATGCCAACTGTCTCTATGATTCATTAAAATTCCAGAAAAGGCAAACGAGATTATCAATCCAATATAAAAATATCCTAAATCTCGGTGCAAGTTTCTAGCTTTTAATGACTTCATTTTTTGTTAAAATTTATAGGTTAAAGTAGTCGATAACATTCCTGGTGCAATTGGTGTAACCGTATTATCATCATAAACATAATAACTAAATGCGTTGGCGAAATTACTAATTTTTGCTCGTAATGTTAACGATTTTAAAGTATATCCAATAGATGCATCAAATTGTAAAAACCCATCAACCGCAATTGGTTTGCGTGCCAATTCTGCTGGTGTAGAAGCATTGTTTGGTCGTAATCTTCCACCAAAAATGTTTCCTACATAATTAGACATAATTCCTAATTCCAATCCTTTAAATTTTTGATCAAATGTATAGAAAACGCTTGCATTTGCGGTATATTTCGGAGTAAATCTAAGCGCTGTTCCTTTATCATATATATTACTTTTAGTATATTTAGTTTCGTTAAAACTGTAACCTGTAAGTATATTAAAATTTTTATATTTTCCTGCAATGTCAACCTCAATTCCTTTGCTTCTGTATGCGCCAGCCAATTCTTTTATGTTGGTATTTACGTTGCCATTAGAGAAATCTGTTTGTGCCAAATTGCTGTAATCTATTAAATATCCAGTTACGTTTACGGATACTTTATTCTTTAAAAATTCGTTTTTAAAACCAATTTCATATTGATTAATTGTAGAGGTTGGCAACGCATTAAAATCTTTGTCTGTTCCAGTATTCAATACAAACGAATCTGAATAACTAGCAAATATTGAATTGTTTTTAGTAGGTTGAAAAACCAATCCCAATCTAGAAGAAATTACATTATCGTTGGTTGTAGCTTCAACGTTTGTATTTGTTGCAAATGTCAATGTATTAGTTGTGTTTTCTAAATAACTGTAACGCAAACCGGCCAAAACTTTGAATTTAGAAGTCAATTCCATCATGTCTTGAAAGTAAATTCCAGCTCTTCTAACTTCTGCATCAACAGATGTATTTTGTTCCATTTCTGGAATAATTGTAGACGCATAAATTGGATTTTTCGAAATTATTATTGTTGGATTAAAAATATTTATTTTGTCATAATTAGTAATGTTTTTATACGCAATTGTATTTGTTAAGCTTCTATCGGCATCCATTCCTAAAAGAAAATTATGATTTACTTTTCCTGTTTTAAAATTTCCTGTAAGATCAATTTCTGCTATAGAATAGTTTTGTTTTGCCTCATTTTTTTGAACTCCTCTTGTCCAATCGCCATTTGGTTGAACTAAGTTGGTTGCATTTGGTCGCAAACTTGAAAGTAATTTGGTTTCAAAACCTTGAAAAGAATAAATTCCTTTAAGTTGCCATTTTTTAGAAAGTTGATGTGATAGAGTAGAAGTAAAACTTTGTTGATTGGAATCAAATTTTCCCCAATCAAATCCTAAAAAAGAATTTCTTGGCAATGCTACAATTTTATAATCTATCGTTGTAAGTCCAAAATCTGGAGTTCTAGAATCTTTTAAATAATCTGCTTCAACAAGAAGTGATGTTTTTTTTGATAAATTAAATAATAATGATGGATTAAAATAAATACGCTCACTTGAAACAGAATTTCTAAAACTATTTCCTTTTTCATAACTTGTTACAACTCTAAAAGCCGTTGATTCTGAATTGTTTATTCTTCCATAAATATCAATTGTTGGTTTGTAAAAATCATATTCTGATGCTCTAAAACTAATTTCTCCACCAGAATTGAATTTTGGTTTTTTGGTAACTAAATTTAAAATTCCGCCTGGACCAACATTCCCAAATAATAAAGCTGCACTTCCTTTTAAAACTTCTACTGATTCTAGCGAACTGGTTTCTGGAATTAAAGAACCATTAAAACGTATGCCATTTTTAAAAGTATTGCTTCCGCTAAAGGTAAATCCTCGTGAACCAAATTCTTCTTGATTGTTTCCAGAGGCATTGTTTGCGCCAGAAACATAAACGCCATTTGTATTTTTTAAAACATCAGAAATTCGTAAAACTTGTTGTTGTTCTAGCGTTTCTTTATTGATAATTGCTGTTGCTTGTGGTAAATCTAAAGGTTTTATTTTGCTTTTTCCAATATCAATGCTTTCTTTTTGTGGATTTGTAATAATAATTACTTCGTTTAAAACTTCACCTTTTTTTCTTTTTATGGTATCATTTTCAACGTAATAATCTTCTTGATTTTCTATTATATTTTCTTGAGAAAAACTAAAATTAAAATTTAAAACAACTAATAAAATAACTAACTTTTTCATTTATTTGGAATAATTAAAAATAACGATGCAAATATAAAACGTCATTTTGAATTATCAAAGCTTATTTAGAATAAATAAAAATAATTAACAATTGTTTGTTTTTAGGAGTTTGATTTTTAGAAAAATAGTATAATAATTATTTAAAAAAATTATATATTTTTTATAAGTCTATTTAAGATTACTTATAAATTTGTTTACATAATATTTGTCATAATCTTTAAAATAATTGAGTTTATTTAATTCAATGATAAAATTTGAACATTCAGAATTAGGATATTTTATTAAATAATCAATATAATTCACTGTTAAAGTTGATGCACTGAAACGCTCTTGTTGTTTTAAGTAAAATCCTCCATCATTATATTCTAGGTTAATATTATCTTTAGGTAAATTTAGAAATTCTTGAATTTTGGAAAGAGATTTTTCTTCAATTTCGTTATTTTTACTAATAGGATAGCTACTGTTATAAGGTAATTCTATTTTAATTAGATATCTTGTTTTTGGTTTATCACCATTTACAACTTGTAATGAATTATCAATAAATACCAATACATTTTTTAATTTATAACCTTCATCAATTAGAGTTTTTGGAAAATTATTAAAATAGGATTTTTCAAGTTCATTTTTTATATCAAAAAGGATTTTATATTTGGCAAAATTAAGATTTATACCATTCCAATCAAAAAAAGCATCATTTAATAGATTATGAGCATTTGATATATTTAATCTTTCTATTGAAGAAATATATGCCTCAAGCCAACCAAAACTAATATGTTTTTTATTTATATTTTTCTTAAAATCGTTTAACACAAACTCTTTATCTTTTTCAGAACCAATTTTAGATAAACAAGTTAAAGTAGATTCGGTATTTGAATTTTGTCTATTACAATTTGAAATAAATTTTTTAAGATTTGGTATGCACTCAATTAAACTATCTTCTTTTATAAAATCTGTAATGGCATAAATAAATTTCTCATCATTGTTTTCAAGTCTTTTATTAATGAAATTAATATAATCGTTTCTGTTTGTACTTTTAGCATTC
>JAYVKR010000226.1:0-8079 GCA_043768185.1 Flavobacterium sp. | reverse complement strand
CAAGCTCAGACTGACATATTATTTTTAATTGGATTTAGTTTTAAAATGATATTTACGTTATTAAATAATTGAGTTTAGTAATTTATAATTATTATTGAGTTTTTCGTTTTTTGCTATGTCAGCACAGGCGAAGCTCAGACTGACATATTAGTTTTAATAAGTTATATTTTAAATTACAAAAGACAAATAATAAATTACAAATAAACTTCAAATTTCAATTTTTTAAATTTCAAACTTGATGTTTAGAACATTGTATTTTAGATTTTAGAATTTATTTGTAATTTATTATTTGAAATTTGTTTTTTAATC
Source organism: Flavobacterium sp. (assembly GCA_043768185.1). Taxonomy (GTDB): domain Bacteria; phylum Bacteroidota; class Bacteroidia; order Flavobacteriales; family Flavobacteriaceae; genus Flavobacterium. Next base: position 7,770 of record JAYVKR010000226.1, on the reverse strand, counting down.
TTTTTAATTTTTTTTAATATTGACTTTTAGATTTTGGAATTTATTTGTAATTTATTATTTGTTTTTTATCTTTTATATTTTATTTCTACAATTTTTTGCCCCAGAAAGAAGTGGAAAGCTTTTTGCAAAAATAATTTAGTTTTTCTTGGCATTAAAAAGCGACCAACGGAAGCTCTTTTAATGGCTTAGAAAAACAAATTATTTTTGTGAAAACTTGAAACGTATTGCTGGAATTGGCACCGCATAAAATTACAATTTATTTTCTATTGTTGCTTCAACTGTATTTTTATAATAATTGTAGGTTTCTTGCTGGGCACGAAAAACTGGTTCGTTAGTTTTGCGAATTCTATATTTATTATCGAGTTTTTCTGAGTGATAGCGTGCTTTTACGTTTCCTTTCCAACCGCATTCAAAATTGTTTAGCAGTTGTTTTTTAATGGTTTCGTCGTATATTGGACAGCTTACTTCTACTCGACCATCGAGATTGCGAGTAAGAAAATCGGCGCTGGAAATGAATACTTCTGGATTGTTGTCGTTGCCAAAAATGAAAATTCGTGCATGTTCTAGAAAATTGTCTACAATGCTTATGGCTTCTATGTTTTCTGACATTCCTTTTACACCTGGAATTAGTGAACAAATGCCTCGAACTTGCAATTGAATTTTTACGCCAGCGTTGCTTGCATCGTATAGTTTGTCTATCATTGCAAAATCTGACAAGCTGTTCATTTTGAGTTTTATAAATGCAGGACGATTGGCATTGGCATTGTGAATTTCTCTTTCTATTAATTTGTAAAACCTTGAACGTGAGTAATGTGGCGAAACAATTAAATGTTTGTAACGTTGTAAGCGATAATTAATATCGAAAAATTCGAATACTTTATTTACGTCTTTTAAAATTTGTTGGTGTGAGGTAAAAAGTGTAACATCTGTATAGACTTTGGCTGTTGCTTCGTTAAAATTTCCTGTAGATATGAAGCCGTAACGTTTTAATTTTCCTTCTTCAATTCTATCAATTACACATATTTTACTGTGAACTTTTAGTCCTTTAATGCCAAAAATTAGTTGAATTCCTTCGGTTTGCATTTGCTCTGCGTAAGAAATGTTACTTGCTTCGTCAAATCGTGCTTGAAGTTCTATTTGTACTACTACTTTTTTACCATTTTTGGCTGCATTTATTAGTGAACTTATTATTTGAGAATTTTTGGCTAATCGGTATAATGTAATTTTTATTGTAGTAACTTTTGGGTCTAATGCTGCTTCTCTTAAAAATTTAATTAAATATGAAAACGATTGATATGGTGCGCAATTTAAGTAATCTTGCTTAGCAATTTTGTTAAGAATACTTCCGTCTAATGATAATCCTGGAACTGGTAGAGGCGTTTTTTGTTGGTACAATAAATCAAATCGACCAAGGTTTGGAAAATTCATATAATCTCTTCTATTATGGTATCTTCCGCCAGGAATTATTCCGTCTGTAGATTCGATTCCCATATTGGTAAGGAAATATTTTAGTGTATCTTTTTCTATTTCTTGATCGTAAACAAATCGTACTGGTTCGCCAATTCTTCTTTCTTTTACAGATGTTGCAATTTTTTCTAACATACTTTTGCTCAAGTCTGAATCGATATCAAGCTGTGCATCGCGAGTAATTTTTATCATGTGAGCAGAAATACTTTCGTAATCAAAAATATTAAAAATGCTACTTAAATTAAAACGGATGACATCGTCTAGAAAAATGATGTATTGTTTTTCGTCTTTGGATGGTAAAACTACAAATCTGTTTAGCGTTTTTGGAATTTCAATTATGGCATAACGAATTTCTTTTTTAGGTTTTACAAGTCCTAATAATTTAGCTTTTTCTTCGGTTTTCATTACTAATTTTAAAGCTAAATAACCAGAAGTGTCTTTAAGTGTGGGAAATTCTGCTAAGTCATTTAATATAATTGTTACTAGTGCAGGAGAAACCGTTTGAATAAAATAATCGTGAATAAAATTTTGATGATCTACAGAAAGTTCTTTCTCGTTAATCATTAAAATATTTTCATTTTTTAGTTTTGCTTCTATTATGGTTAAAATTTTTAAACTTTCGGCTTGCTGATGAATTACAATATCAGTAATATCTTTAACTAATTGCTGTGATGAAATTCCGCCAAGAATTTTTTCGCCAGAAACTCCAGAGAGACTTAATCTACGAATTGCTGCAAAGCGAACTCTAAAAAATTCGTCAAGATTATTGGAAAAAATTCCTAAAAATCTTAGTCTGTCTAATAACGGAACTGTTTCATCTGCTGCTTCTTGTAAAACTCTGGCATTAAACGCTAGCCAGCTTTTTTCTCTATCTGTATATTTGTATTTATTGGTGTATGTCATAATTATAGTTGGCTTGGAAAAATAATTTTATCGGTTTTACCTTTGTTAATAGATATCCAATAATTAGTATTAAAAGTTATAGATACTAATCCAGATGTTGGCACATTATCTATAAAAATGTCTCCAAATTTATTAACAAAATCTGTAATAGCACTATTATGACCAAAAATAATTAGAGTATGATACTCATTTAAACAAGATTTAACAATTTCTTCAAGGTTTGATAAATTGAAGGTATATAATTCTGGAACTACCAAAATTGAGTCATTTTTTAGTTTCCAAACTTCTTTAAAAATTGTAGAAGTTTCTAAAGTTCTTTTTGCTGGACTTGAAATAATTTGAGTAAAATTGTTAACAATTCCGATTGACAAACTTGCTGTTTTATAAGAATTTTCTATTCCTTTATAAATTATTGGTCTGTCAATATCGTTAATTGGTAGGTTCCAACTCGATTTTCCGTGTCGAATTAATATTACATTTTTCATAAAATTGAATTAAAAAAATATTTTGTAAGTTAATATATACAATATAAATATAAATATGCAATATAACTGCTATTTTATACACTTTGTCGATATTTTATTAGTTTTATTGAAAGTAGATTAATAGTTTTGTGCAAAATATTGTTTACAAAGTTATTTTTAATTTTAGAAATTAACTGGGACTAAAGTACAAAATATTTTTATAGAAATTAAATTAAAATGATCACTTTATGGGTAAAATAGTATGTCAAACATCCTATAAATAGGGCTTTAATCGATATTTATGTTAAAACTAGTAGTTAAACGAGTTTTCAAGTAATTCATAGGATAAATAAGGAAATAATAAAATTGACAGTTACTTTTGTGAGCTGAATTAAATTGTTAATAACTTTTGTCATAGCAATTTATCAAAAATAAAAAAATAAAAGAATGAAAAAAATTATACAATTTTCAAATGATGTGAAAAAAATAATTAATTATAAATTAATTTTCTCACTAATTACAATTTTAATTTCTTCGTCATTATTTGCAGAAGGTACACCAACACTTTCACCAAATGCCAGTAATATAACTGCTGTATTAAGTGCACCAGATTTAGCATCTGGTTCTTACTATAACGCGCCAGAGGATAATAGAATTTATTTTAACATTGGAAACTTTTCAACTGAAAAATTATACTTTGGTTTTGACTGGAGACAATATGCTGTAGGTAGTCCACCAAGATTGAATAATGTATATTATAGAATAAGAAGACCAGATGGATCTGTAGCGCTTACTGCCATTTGGAATAGTACTTTAGGTTCTGTTGGAAGTATAGATACTCATGCACAAGCACTTGCTGGTCCAAATATTGGCGGTGTAACAACCGGATACAATCCTTTAATATTTTCTCCTACAGTTTCTGGAGAACATTGGATAGAAATTTATAGAAGTAATGATGGCGGAGTTACTCCGTTAACTACAAATGCTAATAGAGCTGTTGGTGCATTATTTGACATGACAGTTGCAACTTCTGCGACTGGTGTTAAAAAAAATGGACGTGTACATTCAGATAAATGGGGTTTTATTGCTGTTTCAAATACTTATGGAAATTCTATACTTGCTAGTTCTGAACCAAATTTTTACGCGTACACAGATGATAGAGTTGTATTATTGATTGATTTTAAACCTGGATTTCAACCTATTGCATATAATGTTTCTGTAAACAGTTATGGAGTGTCTCAGTCTGGAAGTTTTGAAAATACACGTAAATCTATTAATGCTGCAGTATCACCTACTCTTTTAGGTGGTTTTAAAGTATTTCTTAATAATCCGGACAGTGTATTATATCCAGTATCTACAATTCCTGCTGCGCCAACATTTTTAAACCCAACTATTACATTGTGTGGACCATATCGAATTAATTTTAATATTTCTGAGCCAGGAGATGTAAAATTATTTTTTGATTTAAATGGTGTTTCTGGTTTTCAAGCTGGAACAACAGATAGAATATTAGAAGCTACTGGTTTGTTAGCTGGGAATAATTTTATTATTTGGGATGGTTTAGATGGACTTGGAAATCCTGTTTTAGATGGTTCGTCAATGACATTGACACTGAACTTCTTGAAAGGACGTTTTAACTTACCGTTATATGACGCTGAGTTAAATATTAATGGATTTAATGTTTCATCAATTGCTCCTATTTTTATTGCAAATTCTCAAATGTTTTGGGATGATAGTTTACTAACTAATGCAGGAACTACTTGTACTAGTGATGTTATAGACGATAATAATAATTTAACAGGAACTGGTTTAAATAATTCTATGGTTGGTACAGTAAGTCCAGCAAGAGCTTGGAGTGGAGATGGAAACTTAGGTCAAACTATTCCTGCACCAGCTGTAAATGGTAATCAAACTGATGGATTAACATGTACCGATTTTGGTAATGGTAGATTATTAAATACTTGGGGTTATGGATTGATATCATCAGCAGTAGCTACAACTACATTTAAAGGATGTTCAGATTTACGAGTTGTAAAAACTGTTAATAATAGTGCACCTGTTGTAGGAAATACAGTAACATTTACAATTACAGCAAGTAATTTAGGTATTAGTAATGATTCTAATGTAGTAGTTAATGATGTGTTGCCTTCTGGATATACCTTAATAAGTGCAACACCATCAACTGGTACTTGGTCTGCTCCAAACTGGACTATAGGAAATTTTATAAATGGAGCAAACGCTACATTAACAATTGTTGCTACAGTTAGCTTTAATGGAAATTATACTAATACAGCAACAATTTCTGGCACCAATACAGATCCTGTTTTGAGTAATAATACTTCATCTGTAGCTACAATTCCAACTACTAATACAAGTTTGGGATTTGCTTGTTCAAATAAATTTTATTTAACTAGACAAGTAACTACTCCAAGCAGTCAAACATTGTTAAGTGAAATTACAATAGATTCAGCAAATAATGATATTAATATAGCAACGGTTACTTCGTATCCAAATTTATTGATGAATGCCAGTTTTTACTACAATGGATTCATTTATGCATTTGGACAAAATCCGGCATCCAATACATTATATCAACTAAGAAATAATGGAACAGTAGTTGCTCAAACTGTTTCGGGTTTACCTGCTAAATTTTGGAATAATGCTGTTTGCGATAGAAATGGAATAGTTTATTTAATTGATCCTTCAACATTTAATTTGTGGTCATTTAATATAAACACATTAGCAGTTAATACAACAACACTAACAGGCATCTCTGATAGTGCATCTGTTGCAAATTTTGGAGATTTAATTATAGATCCAACAGATAACTTACTTTATGGATTTTACACAACAAATTCGGGTAACTTAAGAGGTTTATATAGAATAAATCCAACTGCAAGTACTTTAACTTTAGTTGGAGGTACAACAAATAATACAACGGTTGGATCATTATTTATTAATGCAAATGGAAATCTTTATGGTTATGGAAGCCCATTAACTGGTGGCGACCAAGATACATTTTATTCAATTAATAAAACTACAGGAGTTTTTACACAAATTGGAACTCCAGATACTCCAGTTACTCAATCTGATGGTTGTGACTGTCCATATAGAGTGGCGTTAAATTTAAGTACCAATGTAGCATCAACAGATGTCACTTCTTGTGCTGCTGGAACTTTTAATTATATTTTTAGTTTAAGTAATTCTACAACAGCTTCCTTACCAAATCAATCTGTAAATTATACAATTGATAACAAGTTATCATTTTCATTTACTGCATTATCTTTACAAACTACTTTACGTACTATTTATGGTAATTCTGTAATTGTATTACTTTCAAATATTAATGGTGGAACCAATAATGTTTTAACAATTAATAATTTAAATGTTCCATTAGGAACAACAACTTTTTCTACATCTGTAGTTACCAACAGTATTGCATTTACTAATGGTGCCAACATTATCAATTCACAAGCTATATGGAACAACCTTCCTGTACAATATGGTGGAAGTGAATTATCTAACAATCCGAACACGCCATTACCTTTAGATTTTACTCCAATAACTTTAAACTTTTTCCCTCAGCCAAATGCTGGTCTAGATCAAAATGGTATTTGTGCAGGAAGTACAGCAACTTTAACTGGAACACCTAATAATGGAACATGGACTGCTCAATCTGGCAATCCAACTGGAGCAACTTTAGGTAGTACAACCTCAGGTAATGCTTCAGTTTCATTTGCTTCTAATGCAATATTAGGAACTTATAATTTTATTTATACTTCGCAAGGATGTTCAGATGCAGTTGCGATAAATGTTGTAGGTTGTGCTGATTTAGGAGTTTTAAAAACTGTAAATAATTCTAATCCAACGATAGGTACAAACGTAACATTTACGATAACTGCAACAAATAATGGTCCAAGTAATGCAATTGGAGTTAATGTAAATGATATATTGCCTAATGGATATTCTGTTGTAAGTGTTACGCCTTCCATTGGAACTTGGACAGTACCAAATTGGTCTTTAGGATCACTTAACAATGGTGTAAGTCAAACATTAACTATTATTGCGACAGTAAATTCAACAGGAAATTATGCAAATACTGCTATAATATCTGGAAGTTACACTGATTCTGATACAAATAATAATTCTTCAACTGCTACACCAACTCCAGTAAATGGAATTATAAATGCAGTAAATGATAGTGGAATATTAATAAATGGTTATACTGGTGGAACATCTTTCACTAATGTTCTTGTAAATGATACTTTAAATGGTAATCTTATTACAAATCCTGCTTTAGTAACTACCACTTTTGTATCGTCTACTAATCCTAACGTAACACTTTCTGGTACTAATGTTATAGTTGCAGCCGGAACTCCAGCAGGAAATTATATCTTAACTTACAGAATATGTGAAATTGCTAATCCTACAAATTGTGATAATGCAGAAGTAACTGTACCTGTTGGACCACCAACTATTGATGCTAGAAATGATAGCGGTTCATCTGTAAATGGAAGTACTGGCGGAGTATCTTTTACTAATGTTTTAGGTAATGATACTTTAAATGGTTTGGCAGTAATACCATCTCAAATTACGACTACTTTTGTATCGTCAACACATCCAGGAATAAGTTTATCTGGAACTAATGTTGTAGTTGCACCTAACACACCAGCTGGAACTTATACTTTAACTTACCAAATTTGTGAAATATTAAATTCAACAAATTGTGATACGGCTGTTGTAACTGTTCCAGTTACTGCTGCTCCAATTATCGCTAATAATGATGCTGGAACTTCGGTGAATGGTACAACTGGTGGAACTTCATTCACTAATGTGCTTGTCAACGATACTTTAAACGGAAATCTTATTACAAATCCTGCTTTAGTAACGACTACTTTTGTATCATCTACTAATATTGGTGTAACTTTATTGGGTA
>JAYVKR010000225.1:0-6685 GCA_043768185.1 Flavobacterium sp. | reverse complement strand
TGATGCTGGAACTTCAAATGCGCCAAGTGCAACAAATAGTTTATCCATTTACAAAGGAAATTTTTCTACATTAACATTTACAAGTAGAGCAGTTTTTGTAATAAAAGCACCAAATTTAATTGTTAGTGGTGCAGCTGCAAAAACTATAATTGTTCCTTTAACATTGGCAACAGGAACCACTTTACCTTCTAATGCTTATGGAGATTGGGTTTTAATTGGTGGTTCACCTACTCCAACTCCAGCAGATATTGCAGCATTTAATGCATTAATTGTAAATAGTGATGGAGTTTCGTTCCCAATTGATAGTGGATCAAATCCTGTAGAACAATGGTGGTATGATAATTTTAAATTTACACAATGTTGTCCTTAAAAAAAGTAGAAATTTGTTAAGTTAGTTTGTTTATGTAAAACCTTGATAAGAAATTTTTATCAAGGTTTTTGTTTTTTTACATCATTCAAAATCCACTCTAGTTCTGGATCTTTATTTGTGATTTTATCTTCAATAGTTTGAAAAATTTCTTTATCAGGAAAAATGCCTCTTCCTTTAATTTCTGTTTGATTTATGGTTTGAATATCCATTAAACCCAATCGCAAAGCAATTTTAGAATTTGGTAATTTTACAACTGGCATTATTCCTGCCACTGTTCCGTTGTAATTTCCACCAGTTTCTTCGCCAACAAAAGTTACATTAGTATTAGATTTTAATGATGATGATAAAATACAAGAAGCTGAAAAACTTCCACCATTTATTACAACATAAATTTTTCCTTTAAAGTTGTTTAGATTTGCAACTTTTGGTTTAGAACCAAGTAATTTATATTGATAACTTCCATCGTTATTTTTGGTCGTTCTAAAATAGGAAAATCCCATGTAAATTGGATAAAAAACAGCACCAATTGGATAAGCCAATTTTGGTAATTTGGCAAACATTCCCAATTTCCATAAACTAGTTTTAGAAGTTACTACAGCTGGTTTTAGCAAAGTATATTCTTTATCTGTTAAATAGGAAAATAAATTTACAACTTCGGCCACTTTTCCTCCAGGATTGTCGCGAATATCAATTACCAATGTTTGAATATTTTTTTGTTTTATTGAATCAAAAATTTGAGCGTAAGCTTCTTTATATCGTCCGTCGCTAAAATTTTTAATTTTTAATATTCCAACAGTCGAATCAATAGCATTTATTGTAAAACTTTTTACATATTCTTTATTGACTAAGTCATATCCATAAATATTTTTTCTCTTTTTTTCTAATTTTAATTTTGCTTTTTCTAACGGATTTTTTGCAATTTTTATAATAGAATCTTTTTCTTTATTAATTTTAATTTCATCTTTTACGATTGCTTTTTTTACAATTTTGTTTCTTGAAATTGTTTTTGTGAAAATAGTATCTTTATGTTTTAAAACAAATCTTAAACTGTCGTTAATACCAATTTCATTAGTCATATAAGTAACATATCTTTTGGCAAAATACTTTTTAATAAAAGTAGTATTAAATCCATCAGAGGTGATAGAATTTCTATACTTTTTATAAATTTCTTGCGGTAAAATTCCATTTACAGATACTACTTCTGTTCCTGTTTTTATTTTTTCTTTTTTTGGTTTATTCTTTATAACATACAATTTATCGTTTTGATATTCATACACAAATTGCGATAATGGTCCATCGCCAGCTTTTTGTAATCGTTTGGCTTCTTTTTTCTCAATTCGTTTAGAAACTTGCGTCATACTCATGTGACCTTGACGAACAGAAGCTACAATCGGACTTATAATAAAGTAAAATTCTTTGCTAGTCATAGGTTTTGTGACCACTTTGCGAATACTATCAAATTTAAAATTGAGTTTTTCTTTAGAAATATATCCGTATAAGTTGGGATACAATTTTTCTAATTTTCTTTGTGTGTAATTAATATCTTTTTGAAGTTTTACTACAGCAATGGGTTGCGATAATTTGTAATTGAATTTTTCTACAGATGTGCAGTTAGAAAATAAAAATACTATAAAAACTGAAATACAAAAGTTTAGATTTTTCCTCATAACTATATGTGAGCAATAGCTTTTATCTCACCAATAATTCGTTCCGCCAATTCATCTGCCAATTCTTGCGTTGCAGCTTCTGTATATATTCTAATAATTGGTTCGGTATTCGACTTTCTTAAATGTACCCAATTTTCTGCAAAATCAATTTTTACTCCATCAATTGTAGATAGTGAGCTTGTCAAACTATCATTTTTATATTTTTCGGTCATCGCAACTAAAATGGCATCAACATCAATTTGTGGTGTCAATTCAATTTTATTTTTACTCATATAATATTGAGGATAACTTGCTCTAAGTTCGGCAACACTTACATCTAAATTGGCTAAATGTGTTAAAAACAAAGCAACGCCAACCAAACTATCTCTTCCATAATGACTCTCTGGATAAATAATTCCGCCATTTCCTTCGCCACCAATTATTGCATTTGTAGCTTTCATTAATGCAACAACATTCACTTCGCCTACAGCACTTGCCTCGTAATTTCCGTTATGTTTATTTGTAATATCGCGTAAAGCACGTGAAGAACTCATATTAGAAACCGTATTTCCTTGAGTTTTACTCAAAACATAATCTGCGCAAGCAACCAAAGTATATTCTTCGCCAAACATTTCGCCGTCGTTAGAAATAAAAGCCAATCTATCAACATCTGGATCTACAACAATTCCAAAATCGGCTTTTTCTTCTACAACTAATTTACAAATGTCTCCCAAATGTTCTTTTAAAGGTTCTGGATTATGAGGAAAATGACCATTGGGTTCACAATATAATTTTACACATTCAACGCCCATTTGCTCCAACAATTTCGGAATAATAATGCCACCAGATGAATTTACACCATCAACAACTACTTTAAATTTTCGTTTGGCAACAGCTTTTGCATCAACTAAAGGAAGATTTAAAACTTCATCAATATGAATATCCATATAAGCATCATTCACAGTAATTTCGCCAAGCGAATCAACATCAGCAAAATCAATTGCTTCACTTTCTGCAATTTCTAGAATTAATTCGCCTTCTTTTCCGCTTAGAAATTCTCCTTTATTATTCAACAATTTCAAAGCATTCCATTGTTTCGGATTGTGCGATGCAGTTAAAATAATTCCTCCATCAGCATTTTCCATTGGAACTGCAATTTCTACCGTTGGCGTTGTGGACAAACCCAAATCTATCACATCAATTCCCAATCCAAGCAAGGTATTCATCACTAAATTGTGAATCATTGGTCCAGAAATTCGTGCATCACGACCAATTACTACTTTCAATTTTTTTCCATCTTCACTCTTCACTCTTCCATCTTTTAAGAAAGTTCCGTAAGCCGAAGCAAATTTTACAGCATCAACTGGCGTTAGATTATCGCCAACTTTTCCACCAATTGTTCCTCGAATTCCTGATATAGATTTTATTAAAGTCATTTTTTTGTTGTGAGTTGTGAGTTATGAGTTGTGAGTAAAATGAATAAATAGTCACATATCCTATAATTTTACAAATATATATTTTACAGATTTAAATTTAAAGCAAAGTATAATTTTTTTCTATATTTACAATAATTACGAAAATCTATTTGAGTCTAAACTCACAACCCAAAATCCAAAACAAAAAAATTTGAACTTCCTAGCTCACATCTATCTTTCTGGAAACAACGATTTGCTAAAAATTGGAAATTTTATGGCAGATGGAATTCGTGGTAACGATTATTTAAATTTTCCAGAAGAAGTGAAAAATGGCATTATTTTGCATAGACATATCGATACTTTTACGGATGCCAATTTAATTTACAGACAAAGCAAACATAGACTTCACGAAAAATACGGACATTATTCTGGTGTAATCATGGATATTGTTTACGATCATTTTCTAGCTAAAAATTGGACTACTTATTCTGATGAAAAACTAGAAGATTATGCAGCAAATTTCTATAAATTATTACAAGATAATTTTGAAATTCTAACAACAAAAACTCAAAAAATGCTTCCTTATATGATAGGAAGAAATTGGTTAGTAAGTTATGCAAGTTTAGAAGGTTTAGAAATGATTCTGTTTCAAATGGATTATAGAACCAAGCACAGAGCCAATATGCAAGAAGCGATTGTAGAAGTAAAGTTATTTTATAAAGAAATTGAAGAAGAATTTACATTGTTTTTTGAAGAATTAATAATTCATTCTAAAGAAAAATTATCAAAACTTTAAAATTTAAAAACACTATTTTTGCAATTCCAAAGTTGTATAATGCCAAACAAATTCTCAGCAATCATTAGATTATTATTTAGAAAAGTATCAAGTAAATTTGAAGCGATTATTTTTTTATGCAAACAACTTTTATCTGAACGTAATTTTATTTATTTGTCGTGCGTTTTAGTCGGAATTTCTTGTGCTTTTGCAGTAATTATTCTAAAAAGTTTTGCGCATAACGTATTTGTTTTTGCCAATTATATCAATGGTTTTTTAAAGTTTCCTTTTTTTAATTTTATACTTCCTATTATTGGAATTTTACTAACCGTTTTTGTTGTAAAAAGAGTTTTAAATGGCGAATTAGAAAAAGGAAGTTCCAAAATATTATATGCGGTTGCAAAAAAAGGTGGAATAATTCCTAAGAAACAAATGTATGCACAAATTATAACTAGTTCATTAACAGTTGGTCTTGGTGGTTCTGCTGGATTAGAAAGTCCAATTGTAATTACTGGCGCAGCATTTGGATCTAACTTTGCTCAAAAATATAAATTATCCCAAAAAGATAGAATGTTACTACTTGCTTGTGGTGTTGCTGCCGGAATTGGAGCTGCATTTAATGCACCAATTGCTGGAGTTTTATTTGCTGTAGAAGTAATTTTGACAGATGTTAGCATTTCTGCTTTTATTCCAATAATTATTTCGGCTGCAACTGGCGCTTTGGTTTCAAAGGTTTTATTGAGTCAAGAAGTACTTTTAAGTTTTAATAATGTTCAAACTTTTAATTATCACAATACGCCATATTATATTTTACTCGGAATTTTAGCAGGTTTAGTTTCTGTTTATCACGCAAGAAATTTTAGAAAAGTAGAACATTATTTCAGTAAATTTAAAGGAAGTGTTTATAAAAAAGCTTTGTTTGGAGCAAGTATTTTAGCCATTTTAATACTACTATTTCCAGCACTTTTTGGAGAAGGTTATGAAAGCATCAAAGCGTTGTCAACTTCGCATCCAGAGGTTTTATTAGAAAATACTTTTTTGGCTAGCAAGAAAAATAATCCATGGTTTTTATTAGTTTTTGTTGGACTTATTGTGTTATTAAAATCGTTTGCAACAGGATTAACATTAGGTTCTGGCGGAAATGGAGGCAACTTTGCTCCTTCTTTATTTGTAGGTTCTTATCTTGGTTTTTTTGTAGCAAAATCAATGAATTTAATTGGCATAACAAATAATTTACCAATAACCAATTTTGCAATAGTTGGTATGGCAGGAATTCTTAGCGGATTATTTCACGCACCTTTAACAGCAATTTTCTTGATTGGCGAAATTACTGGAGGTTATAATTTAATGGTTCCGTTAATGATTGTATCTTCAATAAGTTACGCGGTTTCTAAACAATTTGAAAAACACTCTATGGATGTAAAAACGCTTGCCGATAAAGGTGATGTTTTTACAAGTGATAAAGATAAAAACATTTTACAAAGTATCGATTTTTTAAATTTGGTTGCAACCGATGTTAAAACAATTTCTTTAGATAAATCGTTAGAAAATTTGGTAGAACATTTAGCAACTTCCAATCAACATTTAGTTCCAGTATTAGACGAAAAAAGTAAACTTATTGGCGTTGTAGATTTTGAAATTATTCGTCCTATAATTTTTAATCCTTTTAGAATAAAATTTACAATGATAAAAGAAGTTTTATCGCAACCAAAAGAAGTAATTCTTCTTGATGATGGAATGGAAACCATAATGAAGAAATTTGAAACCACAAACGAAACTATTCTTCCTGTTTTAAAAAACGGAAAATTCTTTGGATTACTTTCTAAAGTTGACATTCTTGAAGCGTATCGTGAACAATTAAAAGAAATGACTATTGAATAATTTGAAATAAAAAAAAGTTGATAAATTATAATAATTTATCAACTTTTTTATTCGGACTTTTTATAAATTCTTTTAGAATACAAACAATGCTCTTTCACTCATCATTTCATTAACTTCCTCTGCAACTTGCTCAATTACAGCTTCATTAGTATGATTCATTAACACTCTATCAATAAATTCTACAATAGTTTCCATATCTTCTTCAAGTAAACCACGAGTTGTAATTGCTGGCGTTCCAATTCTAATTCCAGAAGTTACAAATGGCGATTTATCATCAAATGGAACCATGTTTTTATTTACTGTAATTTCTGCTTTTACAAGTGCGTTTTCTGCTTCTTTACCAGTAATATTTTTATTTCTAAGATCTATCAACATCATGTGATTGTCTGTTCCTCCAGAAATTAAATCGTAACCACGTTTCATAAATGCTGCTGCCATTGCTTTAGCATTTTTTTGTACTTGCATTGAATATCTAAAAAATTCATCTGTAAGACATTCTCCAAACGCAACTGCTTTTGCAGCAATAATATGCATTAATGGTCCACCTTGATTTCCTGGAAAAACAGCCAAATCTAAAAGTGAAGACATCATTCTAATT
>JAYVKR010000224.1:0-6946 GCA_043768185.1 Flavobacterium sp. | reverse complement strand
TCCGTAATAATCGTCAACTTTATCATATTCTACTGTTATTCCTGTAACTTTCCAATCTACTTTAGATTTCCATTCTCTAGCTTTTTTGCGTTCAACTTTTGTTGGAATATCGTTTAAATTTCCAAAAATTCTTAGTCTAAATGCTGTTCCTTCAAATCCTTTCGATTTTATTGAGGTTTTTTTCTTTCTTACAGAAGTTCTAAATCCTAATGTATCACAAAGAAATTTAATTTGATTTAAAAGCTCTTCATTTTTCTGAACAACTTCAAAACAATTAAATTCTGAAGTGTAATATCCATCAGAGTCAATAATTCCTGCTAGTAATTGTAATCTGTTTTCAGTAGAATTTATTAAATAGTTATTCGGAATATGTTTGTTTTTAATTAATCCCAACGTTCTTAATTCAGTTTGAATGCAAGTATTAAATTCTTCTGATATAAATTTATTTCTGTTTACAATTGAATAATTATTAGTTCTATTTTCTTGCTCGTAAACTACCAATTCACTTTCTAATTTGGTAGCATAATCATTAAGATATTCTATTATTTCAGAATCAATATTTGTAATTCTTTGACTGTAAGAATGTCCATCACCCAACCAAAGTCCCAAATAATAAGGTTCTAAAGGAAGTTCTTTTGAATCAAATTCTACACCAACTTTGTATCCTTTATAATTGGATTTAAACTTATCCGATTTTTCTAAATAGTCTTTAACAGTAATATTTAAAACGTCGCCTTGTTTATGATTTCCTTCGTTTCTACTTCTTTTTAAAGATAGAATATGACTTTCATTTACGCGATAGGAAATGGCTTTATTTTGATGAATCCAATACATTTTTTCTTGTCCGCGAGCAATAGAAAGTACTTTTCTTGCAGATGAATCATCGCCCATTAACAATTCATTTTCGTGAATATCTTCTACATTTTTTAAAGAACCATTGTACATTAAAACTTTGGTTCCTTTTCCAAGACATTTTCCCATTCCTGGCCTTGCTGCAATAATCACTAAATCAGATGGTTGCCAACCAGAGGTAATTTTATCTAATTTATCAAAACCAGTTGCAATTCCTGATAATCCTTCTTTATTTGCAATTTCTTCAATTCGTTTTTTGGCTTGAATTACTAAACTTTGTGCAGTTTCTGAACTTCGTTTAATGTTTCCTTGAGTTACTTCATATAGTTTAGATTCTGCTTTGTCTAGCAAATCAAAAACATCTGTGGTTTCATCATACGATTCTTCTATAATTTCTGATGATATTCTTATTAAACTTCGCTGAATGTATTTTTGTAATATAATTCTTGAGTGAAATTCGATATGAGCAGACGATGCAATTTTTTGTGTAAGCTGAATTAAGTAGAAATCGCCTCCAGCCAAGTCTAGTTTTGCATTCTTTTTTAGCTGTGCCGAAACTGTTAATAAGTCAACCGGTTGAGAATCTGTGAATAACTGAAAAATAGCTTCAAATATGTGTTTGTGTGCCTCTTTATAAAACGCATCACTTTGTAAAATATCTATAACTTCGTCTACACCTTTTTTATCAATCATCATGGCACCAAGCACTGCTTCTTCAAGATCTAGCGCTTGTGGCGGTAACTTTCCTTTTTCAAGGTTTATTATCGTTGTTTTATCTATTTTAATTGGGCTTATATTTTGCATATTTTCCATAGAGCGAAAGTAAGGTATTTTAGAATTTTTATTATTTTTAGTTATTATAAATGATTGTTAATAACACGTGTATTTTTGTTAACAAGCAAAAAAAAATCCGAAACCATTGGGCTTCGGATTAAGTATAAATTTGTAAGAATTTACTCTTTATATTCGCCCATCTTACTGTATTTATCCATTCTTTGAGCTACTAACTCAGTTGTTGATAAATCTTTTAATTCGTTATATGCTTTAGTAATATATTGTTCTACTGTTTTAAAAGCAGTTTCTCTATCATAATGTGCACCGCCAAGTGGTTCTGGAATAATATCATCAACTAATTTTTGCTTTTTCATATCGGCAGAAGTCAATTTTAAAGCTTCGGCAGCAATTTCTTTATATTCCCAACTTTTCCAAAGAATTGACGAACAAGATTCTGGAGAAATTACAGAATACCAAGTGTTTTCCATCATTAAAACTTTATCGCCAACACCAATTCCTAATGCTCCACCAGATGCACCTTCGCCAACAATTACACAAATAATTGGAACTTTTAATCGACACATTTCAATAATATTTCTTGCAATTGCTTCTCCTTGACCTCTTTCTTCGGCTTCCAATCCAGGATATGCTCCAGGTGTATCTATTAAAGTTAATACAGGAATTCCAAATTTCTCTGCCATTTTCATCAATCGCAATGCTTTTCTATATCCTTCTGGATTGGCCATTCCAAAATTTCTATACTGACGCGTTTTGGTATTGAATCCTTTTTGCTGACCAACAATCATAAACGATTGACCATCAATTTTACCCAAACCACCAATCATAGCTTTATCATCTTTAAAATTTCTGTCTCCAAAAAGTTCTAAAAAAGAATCGCCACACAAGGCACGAACATGATCCATTGTGTAAGGACGATTTGGGTGACGCGACAATTGTACACGTTGCCAAGCAGTAAGGTTTTTATATATTTTGCGTTTTGTTTCTTCTAGTTTTTTTTCTATTTGCTTACAAGTATTGGTAACATCTACATCAGATTCTTGACCAATAACTTGACATTTGTCTAACTGATCTTCCAATTCTTTTATAGGAAGTTCAAAATCTAAATATTCCATAGGGTTTATATGTGTAGTTTAGTTTTACAAAGATAAAATTTTAAATCGTCTGTAAAAGTAATTTTACAATTTATGTTTTAAACAAATGCTAAGTCACTTTGCTCCTGCTTTTTAAAATTCCATTTATAATTACTGTTGCTAGTATAATTGCAGCTCCAAAATAAAATTCTGAACTCATTTTTTCATTGTCTTTAAAAATAAGTACTGCCAAAATTATACCGTAAATGGGTTCAAGATTTATAGTTAACATTACTGTATAAGGCGAAATAAATTTCATAACTGCAGTTGAAGCAATAAATGCATAAGCGGTACAAATGGAACTTAAAATTAAAAGATACATAAAATCTGAAAGCGATAATTTAAAAAACGAAACAGAAAAACTTCCAGAAAAAAGCAACATAATAGATAAGAATAAAACGCCACCAGCTAATTCATAAAATGATATTGTTGTTGGATTATATTTCTTAACAAAATAGCTATTAATTACTGCAAAGGAAGCAGATAGAAAGGCGGAAATTAATGCCAAAATCATTCCGTAGATATAATTTCCTTCAACTTTGAAAATAATGTATAACCCAAAAATGACAATTAACCCAAAAAAAACTTCGTACCAAACTACTTTTTTTCCAAAGAAAATTGGTTCTAATAATGAAGTGAAAAATGCACCTGTAGAAAGGCATGCCAGTGTAATTGAAACATTAGAAACTTTTATTGCTTTAAAAAAAGTAAACCAATGCATTGCAATTATGAATCCGGCAATTAAAAAAAGTAATAAGGTTTTTTTGGAAATAGCAATCGGAATTTTTTTAAACTTGATGTAAATAAATATAAATCCTACTGCAAATAACATTCTAAACCATACTAACGGCAAAGCATCTAGCGAGATTAGCTTACCTAAAATAGCGGTAAATCCCCAAATAAATACTATTAAATGAAGATGTAAATAACTTTTTAGGTTATCGTTTTGCATTGCGAAGTAAAAATACTGCTAGAATTCCGAAAAGTATATTTGGAACCCAAACTGCAATTATTGGTGGAGCAGCAGATTTTTCGGCAAGAACTCCAAATATTTTATCTAAAAAGACAAAAGCAAATGCCAATAAAATTCCTATTGCTAAATTAGTTCCCATTCCGCCACGACGTTTCATTGAAGAAACTGCAACAGCTATAATTGTTAATATAAAAGCAGAAACTGGAATACTATATTTTTTATATAAAACTACCAAATAAGTATTAATATTAGATGAACCTCTTGCTCGTTCTTTATCAATAAACTTAGTTAAATCAGTGTATGAAAGTGTTTCTGCAATAAATACTACTGGCGTTAAATCTTCTAAATCAAATTTAAAAACGGTATCTTTTTTATCAGCAGATTCTAATATATCATTGGTTTCTCCAACTTTACGTTTTTTAAAATTGAACAATGAATAGGTTTTTTGTCTTTCATTCCATTTAATTCTTGAAGCTGTAATTTTGTATTTTAATTTATCCTTTTCAAATTTTTCCATTGAAAAATCGAATGCCATTTGCGATTCTGGATTAAAACTACTTACAAAAATGTACTCATTTGGACTTATTTGTCTAAAAACATTACTGTTGTCTCGAATTTCGTTTTGACCATTTCCAATAAGATACATATATCTAAAATTTTTAAAACCTTCACTTGCTTTAGGAACTAAAAAAAATCCAACGAGTAAAGCAAAAATTGAAACCAAAGTAGCTCCTATAATGTAAGGTCTTAAAAAACGTGAAAATGATATTCCAGAACTAAGAATTGCAATAATTTCGGTATTATTAGCCAACTTAGAGGTAAACCAAATTATTGATAAAAAAAGAAAAATTGGAAATAATAAATTGGCAAAATATATTGTAAAATCTACATAATAAGAAGCAATAGCTTTAAAAGGAACCTTGTTTTCTATCATTTTATTTACCTTTTCTGAAACATCAATAATGATTCCGATAGGGACAAAAAGTAGTAACATCATTGAAAATGTTGTTAAATATCTTTTTAAAATGTATTTATCTATTATTTTTAGCATATCCTTATTTGAGGTTTCAGGTTTCAAGTTAAAAAAATTTGAAACTTGAAACAAAATTATAACCTTTGACTCATATTTTTTACCATCATTTCTTTCCAAACTCTAAAATCGCCTGCAATAATATGCTTTCTGGCTTCGCGAACCAACCACATGTAAAATCCAAGATTGTGAATTGTTGCAATTTGCTTACCAAGATATTCGTTGGCTGCAAACAGATGTCGAAGATACGCTTTAGTATATTCGGTATCAACAAATGTAATTCCCATTTCGTCAACTGGACTAAAATCGGCTTCCCATTTTTTATTTTTTATGTTTATTGTTCCGTTTGCGGTAAATAGCATTCCGTTTCTAGCGTTACGAGTTGGCATTACACAATCGAACATATCAATACCAAGTGCAATATTTTCTAAAATGTTTATTGGCGTACCAACTCCCATTAAATATCTAGGTTTATCTTCTGGAAGAATTTCACAAACAATTTCAGACATAGCATACATTTCTTCAGCAGGTTCACCAACAGATAATCCGCCAATGGCATTTCCTTGTTGGTTAGAATTTGCAATATATTCAGCAGATTGTTGCCGTAAATCTTTATAAGTACTTCCTTGAACTATTGGAAAAAATGTTTGTTCAAAACCATATTTAAAAGGTAATTTTTCAAGATGATTAATGCATCTGTCCAACCAACGATGTGTCATTTTCATTGATCTTTGAGCATATCTGTAATCGCAAGGATAAGGTGTACATTCGTCAAATGCCATGATTATATCTGCACCAATTGTACGTTGAATTTCCATTACATTTTCTGGAGTAAAAAAATGAAATGATCCATCAATATGACTTTTAAACTTTACTCCTTCTTCTTTTATTTTTCTATTTGCCGAAAGCGAATACACTTGATAACCACCAGAATCGGTTAGAATATTTCTGTCCCAATTCATAAATTTATGCAATCCTCCAGCTTTTTCAAGAATTTCTGTCTGCGGTCGCAAGTACAAATGATAAGTGTTTCCTAAAATTATATCTGGATTTATATCTAATTTTAATTCACGTTGATGTACACCTTTTACTGATGCAACTGTACCAACTGGCATAAAAATAGGAGTTTCAATTACTCCATGATCTGTGGTGATTTTTCCAGCTCTTGCTTTAGAATTTATATCTTTTTGTAATAATTCAAACTTCATATACCTTTTTTACTTGCTCTATTTTGGTCGACAAAGATAACAGATTTGCCATTTTTACATAACTATTTAAGATTTAATTTAACAAATTATAAAATGCTAAAAAAACACTGTGTCTATTGAAAATTAGTTGCACAAATTATATAAACAGTAAATTATATAATTGTTATCCTTAATTGTATAATGCATAAAATTAGTATTTAAATGAAATTTGTTTTTCTTAAATTAATCAAAATCTTATTGTTATGAAATCTATTGTACTTAAATCGTTATCTGTAGTTACACTTCTTTTCTTATTTTCTAGTTGTTCAGTAATAGAAGGAATTTTTAAAGTTGGTCTTGGAGTTGGTGTTTTTATAGTTATTGCTGTTGTAGCATTAATACTATTTATTATTAGTAGATTCACTAAAAAAGGATAGAAATAATGAACATTTCTAGTAATAAAAATCCGAAAACAGAATGTCTTGATGAATTTGATGTATCTAATAATTTTAATGATGCTTCAGATCTTAATGAAAATTTAGAAGAAGAAAATTCAGAAATTAAAGATGCTGATTTCGAAGAAAAATTTGAAGAAGAAAAATAAATAATAAGTTATGTCTATAAAATCAGTAAATCCGTATACCAATGAATTAGTAAAAGCATTTGAAGAAATGAATGCTAAAGAAATTGAAGCTGCAATTGCAACAGCAGACAATTGTTTTCAAACTTGGAAAACCACAAGCTATGAAGTTCGTGCCAAAGTATTGCATAAAGTTGCTTCATTACTTCGATCAAATAAAGCAGAATTATCTAAAACAATTACTCTTGAAATGGGTAAATTGCTTAAAGAAAGTGAAGGCGAAATAGATTTATCGGCAGATATTTTTGATTATTATGCAGATAATGGCGAAGAATTTCTTGCAGATAAAATATTAAAAGTTGATACTGGCGAAGCAATTGTTAGAAATTCTCCAATTGG
>JAYVKR010000223.1:0-3923 GCA_043768185.1 Flavobacterium sp. | reverse complement strand
GCCAATGGAAACTGATGTAATCGAATTTAATGCTAATGCAGAAGGCGATTGGTTTTTTCATTGTCATATTTTATATCATATGATGGCTGGAATGGGACGCATTTTTAGCTACGAAAGTCAAGCTGCAAATCCTTTAATTCCAAACCCAAAACTCTCGCAACGAAAATTATTTGGCGAAGACCGAAAATTTCATTTTATGGGTGAAAATGATTTTGCCACCAATGGAAACGACGGAATGATAATGTTGGGAAGTACGCGTTGGAGTATTGGAACCGAATGGCGATTGGGTTACAACGACCATCACGGTTACGAAACAGAAACACATATTGGAAGATATTTAGGCAAAATGCAATGGTTAATGCCATTTATAGGATTTGATTGGCGTTATAGAAAAATGGATGGCGCAATGGAGAAAAACCTTTTCAATCAGTCCAATACCAAAGACAATCGAGCTGTTTTTAGCGCAGGTTTAGAATATACGATGCCAATGTTAATTAAAGTACAAGCCGAAGTTTTTACCGATGGAAATTTTAGATTACAATTGGAACGAATGGACATTCCGGTTTCCAAACGTTTGCGAATGAATTTAATGTGGAATACTGATAAAGAATATATGGCAGGATTTAGATATATTATTAAAAGAAATTTTGGCATAACTACGCATTATGATAGCGATATGGGTTTAGGTTTTGGTGTGAATTTGAATTATTAAACAATTCTTAAAATAAATTAGAAAAAATTTCACGAAAACGTTATAGTTGATTACTTTTGCAAAAATTAAAGCAAATTAACTACACCTTTCTTATGAATCACAACACTTTATACGAAAAAGAATTATCCTTTCAAGCAGACAGACGCAAAGCTGGCGTTGAGTTTATTAAAATGATTAGCGATTTATGGTATGATAAATCTATAGAATTAGTACTTTTTAGAAATCAATTAATTGATAGAAATGTTAGCGATATTATAAACTTGCACGAATATGCAGGCGAATTTGTTCAAAAACCAATAAACGTTTTCGATTCGGTTGAGATTGCAAGAGCAATTTTAAATTTAGATTTGCCACCTTCTAAAATAGATATTGGCAAACTAACTTATGAATACCATCTTGAAGACAATAAATACCACGATGCCAGAGCTTTTGTAATTGACAAATTAAAAAATGCAAAATCATCTAAAAATATTAAACCTAAAGATATAGTCCTTTACGGATTTGGAAGAATTGGTAGATTATTGGCTCGTGAAATGATGAGCAAAATCGGAAAAGGTCAACAACTTCGCCTTCGTGCCATTGTAACTCGAGATAAAAATGATGCATCCACTTTAGAAAAAAGAGCTTCGTTATTGCGTTACGATTCTATTCACGGTGATTTTGAAGGTTCGGTTACTGCAGATGTAGAAAATAATGCCTTGATTATCAACGGAACAACGGTTCATGTAATTACAGCAAATGCACCAGAAGAAATAGATTATACCGCTTACGGAATTGAAGATGCTTTACTTATTGACAACACTGGTGCATTTACAACCGAAGAAGCTTTGAAAAGACATTTAGTTTCTAAAGGTGTTGCTAAGGTTTTACTTACTGCACCTGGAAAAGGAGTTCCTAATATTGTTTATGGTGTTAATCAAAAAGAATTTAATCCAGATGAAATAAATATTTTTTCTGCTGCATCGTGTACAACTAATGCCATTACTCCAATTTTAAAAGTGGTTGAAGATTCACTTGGCGTTGTAAAAGGACATTTAGAAACGATTCACGCATACACCAACGATCAAAATTTGGTAGACAATATGCATAAAAAATACCGTCGTGGTAGAGCTGCAGCGTTGAATATGGTAATTACAGAAACTGGAGCTGGAAGTGCAGTTGCCAAAGCATTACCAAGTCTTGCAGGAAAATTAACTTCTAATGCAATTCGTGTTCCTGTGCCAAATGGTTCGCTTGTGGTTTTAAATTTAGAAGTTTCTAAAACTACCTCAATAGAAGAAATTAACACTATTATGAAACATTATGCTCTTGAAGGTGAACTTGTTGAGCAAATAAAATATTCTTTAAATAACGAATTAGTTTCGTCTGACATTGTAGGAACTTCTGCTCCAGCAATTTATGACAGCAACGCCACAATAGTTTCTAGCGATGGAAAAAATATAGTTTTATATGTTTGGTATGATAACGAATATGGTTACAGCCATCAGGTAATTCGATTGGCGAAGTATATTGCTAAAGTAAGACGTTATACTTATTATTAGTTGTTGCTTTTTCTTGAAATTTTAAAATCCGTTTATTGACGGATTTTTTTTATATTTGGGAATGGTTGTGGAAATAAAAGATCAAACTACTTAACTAAAAATAATGGAGAAAATTACTAAACATTTACCTATTACAACCCTTTTTTTGACATACTTATTTGTTTGTGGAAGTTTATATATAGCAGGTTTTTGGACAACCTTTGATATAGAAATAACAAATTTTCTAAGTATTTCAGAAATACCCAAAAGTTTTATTTTACCATTTATATTAAGTAACGGATTAACATTTTTTCAAATGTTAATAAATTTTATTGCTTCTCCAATATTTCCCGATGAAAATGAAGAAAGTAATAAAACTGAGATCGAGAAATCAACTTTAAAAACAAAAATACTTAACATTTTAAATATTTTCATTCATTTAGATATGATTTTTTCATATTTTATGATCGGAATTATAATTCTATATTATAATCATAAAACTGAAGTTTTATTTTGGAGTTTATCCACAATAATTTTTGGAATTTTAATAGCAATGAAAATAGGTAGATATGACAAAATAAAAGAGTTAATTCCTAAAAGGAATATAAGAATTTATACTATCCAAATTTTAGTATTTATTCCCATTGTAAGTTTTAGTACTGGTAAAATTAATAGTTTAAACATCTACAATAATGATAAAATTACTTTTATTGAAATAATAAAAGATAATAAAATAGTTGTCTCGAAAAAACCAAATAAACTGATTGGGTTTATTGGTGAAAAAATAATAATATCAGATTTAAAAAATGAGAAAGTTAAGATAATCAATCAAACTTCATATAATGAAGTTCAATTAACAAAGAAAAAATAACAGCCATCAAATTTTATTTTTTGCGTTGGTTATGTTTTCAATTTATCCAATTATATATTCCTTTTCTTTTAAGTAATTCTTAAACTAAGAAACTAGATTTTAATTAATTTTCAATATAATAAAAGACTCATAAATGAAATCTAAAAATTCAATCTCAATCTTAGAAAACAATAAAATATCATTTTTAAAAATTGCTATAAAAGAAGGAATTGAAAGTGGAATTAATAAAAATTTCAACTCGAAAAAACATTTAGAATTTTTAAAAACTCAAAAAATCAAAAAATGAACCATAATCCAAAATCAATACGACCATTTATAGGAGCAAAAAACTATGAAATATCACGAAACTTCTATCGTGATTTAGGATTTAAAGAAAAAGTTTTGTCATCAAATTTGAGTTATTTTGATAGCAATGGTTTTGGATTTTATTTACAAAATGCTTTTGTAAAAGATTGGATTGACAACACAATGGTTTTTATGGAAGTAGAAAATGTGCAAGAATTTTATGATGAATTAATAAAATTAGAACTTCCTTCTAAATACGATACTGTAAAAATTGTTCCTGTCAAAGTACTTGATTGGGGAAAAGAATGTTTTGTTCACGATCCGTCAGGTGTTTTGTGGCATTTTGGTGAGTTTATTTAACATATTGAAATATACTATTTTCGGTAATTTAGAGTTAATAACAAATAATAGAAATTGTGAATAAGTTATTTTAAATTTTTTGATTGTCCGTAAGCACTCATAATTCCAAATAAATTATTAATTTTGTAAAAAAAAGATATGAATTTATTCAGTTTTACAGCAAATTTTGGAAGCG
>JAYVKR010000222.1:0-7023 GCA_043768185.1 Flavobacterium sp. | reverse complement strand
AAAAAAAGGATACCGCTACATCGGGGCGATTTTAGACTTTTTTGGGGTTTTGAGACGTTATTCGTAGGGTGTTGATTGTTAACCGCAAATGGTTGCCTAAACAAAGTAGTTCGGTTTCATAGTCTGCTTCATAGTTTTGCTACACATTTATTAGAAAACGGAACCGATTTGAGATATATACAGGAATTATTAGGACATCCAAGCATCAAAACCACAACTATCTACACACACCCTAGCAGTAAAATAGTAGATAAAATACAAAGCCCACTAAGACCAGCTAGTAAACAAGCTAAACAAAAAAGATGATTTATAAAAAAAATTAAGAATTGCTTGTATCTAAAAAAATAATACTATTTTTGATAAATATTTGAATGTGCAATCAACATAAAAAAATGTTAAAAACGCAAGAACTTTCTTGTATTTACTAGATGGCAGACACCCTAAAAAAAACCGCAGAATTAGAAGACGTAAATGAAAAAATACATAGATTTTAAAAATGAAATTTCAGAAGCAGAACTTTATGATGGATTAGTTGGTTTTGGGCTATTTGCAGAAAAAATACCAAATTTCTTAACTAGTGAAGAATTTTTAAAATTCACTAAAACGTTACAATTTCCAATAAATGACAAACCAAGAGATTATATTAGATACTCAAATATTCGCAATATAAATATTCCTAGACCATTTGCAATTCCAGAGCCATTTGCTTACGCTAATCTATGTAAATCATTATCAGATAATTGGATTGAAATTAAAAGACATTTTGAAGATAAAACTGTAAATGAAACTTATAAAGTTAGTAGAATTCATTTAAGAAAATTACACGAAAGAGAAGAGCTTTTTGAAATGAATTATAAAAATTTCTCAAAAGACGGAGCACCAGAACAAGATATTGTAATAAAAAGCAGATTTATCGCTAGTGCTGATATTTCAACTTGTTTTCCCAGTATTTACAGTCACTCAATAGCTTGGTCACTCGTCGGTAAAAATTACGCTAAAATTAATAAAAATCCAACAAATTGGTTTAACCAAATAGACTATTATACACGAAATGTCAAATTTGGTGAGACTAATGGATTACTAATTGGACCACACGCGTCAAATTTACTTTCAGAAATAATTTTAGTTGCAGTTGACTTTGAACTTTTAAATCAAGGGTTCAAATATATTAGAAATATTGATGACTACACTTGTTATGTAAATTCATTCGAAGAATCAGATAGATTTTTCCTTACATTGTCTGAAGAACTAAAAAAGTATGAATTATCACTTAATAGTAAAAAATCAAAAACAATTCCTTTGCCCAAAGCAAGTGTCAAAAATTGGGTTTCAAAATTAAATCATTTTAACTTTACAAATACATACATTGTAAACGGAAAAGAGGCAATTAGGGTAAAAGAACTGAAAGGTTTTCTTGATTTTGCTATTGAATTAATGTTAGATGAAGATTCAGATGCATCAATTCTAAACTATGCAATTAAAATTATATCTAACAAGCATTTAGATAAAAATGCAAAAGATTACTACATTAAGCAAATTCATCATTTAGTATTGCTTTACCCATATTTGATTAATTTACTAGAAAAAAAAGTATTTGAAGTTCATACTATTGATAAATTAATAATTGAAAAGATAGCCAATGATGTTTACAATTTAGGCATTTCTAAAAAAATCTATGAAGCTTGTTCATTTGCAATATACTGGGCTATAAAATTTGATTTTAAAATTGATATTACATCTATTAAAACAGATTCTATCAACTCTTTGGATTGCGTATTTATGTTGATTTCATTTTTACACGACAAAAAGTATCACAAAAAATCATATTTGAAAGAATATAACGATTTAGCAAAAACATTAAAAATTGATGATTTTGATAGATATTGGTTATACATCTATGAGGTTCTATCTACAACAGATTTAACTGATAAATATAAAATTATGAAGAAAAATGGACTAACATTTATAAAAACGGAATTTAACTAAAAAAGGGCGATCTGCTAACAGGCGTTTGGCAAGATTGCGAATTTAGTAGTAAATTCACGTTTATTTCTCGCAAGAAATTTTATCTTTGATAGAAAATAAACAATTCCGAACTTCGCAACCTCGCCAAGCCCGAAACCGTTAGCGGAAACCCAAGAGCTACACATAACGCATACCTAAAAACCGAACAAAAATTAGAAAAACTATATTTACAAATTAATAATAAGAATGGTTATCGCAAAATGTTGGATATGTCAAATTAATGAAGCTGATTCAGGTGAGCATAAATTTAAAGCATCAGATATCAAAAGAAATTTCGGAAAAAAAAATATTGATATTTTATATATTAATGAAGAAATTAATAAAATTAACTCATTTAAAGACGATAAACTAAAGTTTGAAAACTTAATTTGTATTACTTGTAATAACAAAGTTACAAGACCACACGATGATGCTTATGATATTTTTATTGAATATTGCAATGCAAATCATAACCAACTTTTAGAATCTTCATTAATAAATTTTGAAAACATTTATGGCAAAAATTGGAGAATTGAAAAATGTAATTTATACAAGTATTTTGCTAAACACGCAGGGTGCAAAATCAAAACATTAAATCAAAATATAGATTTAAATTCTATGTCAGATTTTATAGAAAACAGAAGTGAAACAAAAGATTTTATAATAAAATTTGAATTTAAACAATCAATCGAAATACTTATTAAACATTTAAAACATTATCATTTATTAAATTCTCAAACAACATATTGGCATAATGGAGAAAGTCTAAAATTTGGAGGTTGGATAACAAATAATTTCATTACAATAAATTGGGTTTTTGGTTCCTCTATTAATCACAAATCTAACTTTACTGAAAAAGAATTAAATGAAAGAGTTATACTAACCAACGCAGACTTTATTGAAAATGTTAACGATATTGATGAACGAGAGTTTTCCAGAGCAGAATTTATTTATAGTTTAGAATATGGAATGAACAAAACAAAAGAAGAGAGAGCAATTTTCTTTGAAAAATTAATTGTAGAAAATTAAACTTCACAAAAATCAATCAACTTAAAACAAAATAAAGAAAAAAAGGTTTTGCTATCGCAAAACCCTTTTTTTGATTTGTTCTAAAATTTAAATTTAAAAATACTATTTTTGCGTACCAACTAAAAAATAAATGGAAAAGAAATCTTTAAACAATAACTTAAAAAAAGCAAAATCTGGAAAAAATGATGAGTTTTATACTCAACTTTCAGATATCGAAAGAGAATTAAAACATTACAAAAACCACTTTAAAGATAAAGTAGTTTTATGTAATTGCGACGACCCAAGAGTTAGCAATTTCTTTCATTTTTTTTCATATAACTTTGAAAAATTTGGACTTAAAAAACTAATCGCAACTTGTTATAAAAGTCAATCATCAGATTTATTTAGTGAAAATAAATCCGAACAAGCAATTTATTTAGAATATACTGGCGATAAGAATGGAAACAATGTGCCTGATGTAGAAGAGATTGGTATAAAAGATTTGCAAGGCGATGGAGATTTTAGAAGTACAGAATGTATTGAACTTTTAAAAGAAGCCGACATTGTTGTAACTAATCCACCTTTCTCACTTTTTAGAGAATATGTTTCGCAATTGATTGAGTACGATAAAAAATTTATAATTGTTGGTCACCAAAATGCTATCAAGTATAAAGAATTGTTCCCATTGATTAGAGATAATAAAATTTGGTTAGGATTTGGTTTTCGAGGAGGAGCAGGACATTTTATTAACACTCAATATGAAGATTATGCAACAGCGGGAGACCATAAAGAAGGAATGATAAGAGTGTCAGGAGTTCATTGGTTTACAAATCTTGACATAAATAAGCGACACGAAGATTTAATACTTTATAAAAAATATACTAAAGAGGAATATATAAAATACGAAAATTTTGATGCAATTAATGTAAATATAACAAAAGAAATTCCATTAGATTATGATGGAATGATTGGTGTACCTATTACATTTATGGACAAATACAACCCTGATCAATTTGAAATCATAGGAGTTGGTATTGCAAACTTAGGTCTAGAAATTGGAATACAACCTTACAAACCTGAGCATAAAAAATTTAGAAAAGAAGTTCAAAAAAGAGGCGCTGTTAATGGAGATTTATATTTTATTAAAAATGGTGAAGTTGAAGTTCCATATACACGAATAATTATAAAGCACAAAAAACTATGAATATCCAACTTAAAGAATTAACGATAAAAGAATTATCTGTTGATTTTCAAGACAACAACGAAAATGGTGTTAAAGGTTTTGGAGGTAAATTAGATATTCGTCCACCATATCAACGAGAATTTATTTACAAAGACAAACAACGTGATGCGGTAATAAATACAATAACAAAAAACTTTCCTTTAAATGTTATGTATTGGGCTGTTCAAGAAGACGAAACTTTTGAAGTAATTGACGGACAACAAAGAACAATTTCAATTTGTCAATATGTGAACGGAGATTTTGCCTACCAAAACCGATATTTTCATAACCTTAAAAATGATGAAAAGGAACAAATCTTAAACTATAAATTAATGGTTTATGTTTGTAGTGGTTCAGAAAGTGAAAAGTTAGAATGGTTTAAAACTATTAATATTGCTGGAGAAAAATTAACCGAACAAGAATTAAGAAACGCAGTTTATACTGGTTCTTGGGTTTCCGATGCAAAAAGATATTTTAGCAAAACAGGTTGTGTAGCGTTCAATATTGGTAGCGACTACTTAAATGGTTCTCCAATTAGACAAGAATATTTTGAAACTGCAATCGATTGGATTTCAGAAGGAAAAATTGAAAGTTATATGGCAACTCATCAACACGACCCAAACGCAACAGCATTGTGGTTGTACTTTCAATCTGTAATTACTTGGGTAAATGCTACTTTTACAAATAAGCGTAAAAAATTTATGAAAGGTATTGAGTGGGGTTTACTTTACAATAAATATAAAGACGTAATTTATAACACAAAAGAAATTGAGGAAGAAACTGCAAGATTAATTGCAGACGACGATGTAGAAAAAAAGAGCGGTATTTACTCCTATATATTAACAAGAGATGAAAGGTTTTTAGGAATTCGTACATTTTCTGATAGCATAAAACAAAAAGTTTACGAAAAACAAAAAGGTAATTGCCCGATTTGCAAAAAACATTATGATATTTCCGAAATGGAAGGCGACCACATTACTCCTTGGCACGAGGGCGGAAAAACAATTGAAATAAATTGCCAAATGTTATGCAAAGATGATAATAGACGAAAATCAGGAAAATAAATTTTATAAAAGCAAAAAATGGCAAAAACAAAAGGTTTATCAGGAATAGGAAATGTACTTCCACATCAATATATAATTTCAGATTTAATTTTTGCTGTTCGCAAAAAATTAGTAAAAAACAAAAAGCAAAAAGAATTTTCAGCACTTTCTGAAATTTCTATTTCAGAACTTGGCTATCCAGTAAATCCTAAAAACTTTGTTACAAATCACAATATAGATTTTGTAGTTATAGAAACCGAAACGCAAGACATTGTTTTTCTTGCGGAAATTGAAAGAAATAAAAAAACCATTGCAAAAACAAAATTTAAAATCTTCGATTGTCTTTTAAATATGCCAACAATTAAAGAAGTATATATTATTTATGTTGACGAATTAAGAAATACAAAGTTTGAACTTTGTACAGTTTTAAACAATAAACTAATTTGTAAAGAAGAAGTAAATTCAAGAAGTAAATTTTTAGGTTTAACTTTAAATACTAGTTTTGTAAGTCTAAAATGATAAAATTTTTTTAAAATTGTTAGTTACTCAAAACTATTTTTTATTTTTGAAACCTTTTAACAACCTAAATATAAACAATATGGCTTCAACCAGCGAAACAGGACACAACAAAAATGTTGCAAATTACAGTTCAGCAATACAATTGCTCGAAGAAATGGGCGGTTTATACAACCCATCAAACGCAAATCTTAAATTGGCAACTCTCGACCCAATCAAAACAGATTTATCGGGAGTTATTACTGTTTTAAACACTAAAAAACCAGTTTACAAAAATGCGGTAGCAGATAGAGAAATAGAAATTGCACCACTTGGCAAAATATCAACAAGAGCATTAAATTTCGCCAAATCATTAGACATTTCCATAACAGACAAAGAAAACTTACAAAGCCAAGCCAAAAAAATTCGTGGCGATGCAAAAGCAAAAGTTGTAAATCCTGACACCGCCGAGGGCGATGCAATATCAACTTCTCAAATGTCTTACGACAGCCGAATTGCAAATCTTGACACATACACAAGTCAATTAGAATCGCACCCAGAATATGTGCCAAATGAAACAGATATACAAATAGTAAGTTTAAGAGCCTACCACCAACGCTTAAAAACGTTAAGTGCCGAAGTAAATTCAGCAGGAAATGCACTAATCACAGCACGAAAAAACCGAAACGACATATTATATAACAATCCGAAAAACGTAATACAAATAATCAAAGAAATAAAAGCCTACTTAAAATCATTAGGAACAGCAGGCGAACCATATTATAAAGCACTTGTAAAACTAAAATTCAAAGATTTACCAAAATAAAACCAAAAAATAAAAGTAAAGTGCTACCGCACTTTACTTTTATTCATTGTGTAATTTGTATTATCGAGCAGTAAAATACTATTATTGTATAACCAATTACTAATAACGAATAGTAAAACACCATTAAGATATAATAAAATACTTTTAACGTATGGTAAATTAATTTTAATGCGTGGTAAATTAATTTTAACGTATAGTAAAATACTTTTAACAAATGGTAAAATACTATTATTGGAAAGTAAAAAACAAATATTGAATAACAAAAACAAAATAACAAATAGTAAAAACAACATCACGGACAATTGGGCTTCTGCTAAAACCCAGCCTTTCCTCGACCTCGAAAAGCCAACAATGAATTGCAATCATCGAATACCGACAAAAAATATTGTCCATGAGATAAACTCCGGTTGAACGGAAACGTTTAC
>JAYVKR010000221.1:0-4698 GCA_043768185.1 Flavobacterium sp. | reverse complement strand
CAAAAAATAAAAGCGTTTATTTTCCTGAGTTTCCTGCTTGTGTCAGTAACACTATTGGGTCAAAAAACAGAAATTAATAACAATCAATTTTCAGAGTATGACAAAGCCATTTCGTTATATAATGACAAGCAATATTTGGCAGCACAAATACTTTTTGATAAAGTAAAGCAAGACAATAAACAATCTGATATTCAGGCAGATTGTAGTTATTATATTGCATTTTGTGCTATAAAATTAGATCAAAATAATGCAGATGATTTAATGGAAAATTTTGTAGCGGATTATCCAACATCTACTAAGCAAAACCAAGCGTTTATTGGTGTTTCACAATACTATTTTGAACAAGGAAATTATCCTAAAGCATTAGAATATTTTGATAAAGTTGACGAAAGTGGCTTGTCTTATGAAGATTCTGAAAAATTTAATTTCCAAAAAGGGTATGCCTATTTTTCTGCCAATAAAAAGAAAGAAGCTACAACATATTTCAATAAAGTGTCTAATTCTAAAGAATATGGTTCGCAAGCCAAATATTATTTAGGATTTATGGCTTATGATAAAGACGATTATAAAGAAGCAACTAAATATTTTGACCAAGTTTCTGGCGAAGAAAAATACAAAGAAAAACTGTCTTATTTTCAAGCAGATATGAATTTTAAACTAGGAAATTTTCAAAAAGCTATCGATTTAGGAAAAGCTGCAATGGCAAAATCTAGTGCTTTAGAAAAATCAGAATTGAATAAAATTATTGGCGAAAGTTATTTTAATTTAAAAAAATACAACGAAGCTTTACCTTATTTAAAAGAATATAAAGGAAAAAAAGGAAAATGGAACAATACCGATTTTTATCAATTGGGTTATACTTATTATCAACAAAAAGACTATGAAAATGCTATTTCTCAATTCAATAAAATTATAGCTGGAAAAGATTTTGTATCTCAAAATGCTTATTATCATTTGGGCGAAAGTTATATGAAATTAGATAAAAAACAAGAAGCATTGAACGCTTTTAAAAATGCATCAGAAATGGATTTTGATAAAAAAATTCAAGAAGATGCTAATTTAAATTATGCTAAAATTAGTTATGAAATAGGAAACTCATACCAAAGTGTTCCAGATGTTTTGAGTACGTTTTTAACGAAATATCCAAGTTCACCAAGTAAATCTGAAATTGAAAATTTGTTGATTAACTCCTATATTACTTCAAAAAATTATATTGGAGCATTAGCATTATTAGAAAAAAATAAAAATCCAGAAAATCGTTTGGCATATCAAAAAGTGACTTTTTATCGTGGTTTAGAATTGTTTACAGATGGAAATTATAAAGAAGCACAAAAACTTTTTATTAAATCTATAAAAGAACAAAAAGATGCTAAGTTTACTGCAAGAGCAACGTTTTGGAAAGCAGAAACAGAGTATGTTACTGACAATTTTAATGAGGCATTACTAAGTTTCAAGCAATTTGAAGGAATGACAGAAGCTAAAAATACGCCAGAATTTAAAAACTTAAATTACAACATAGCTTATTGTTATTTTAAGCAAAAAGAATACGATAAAGCTGGAGATTATTTTGATGATTATATTACCAATTCTAAAGAAGATAAAATTCGCTTAAACGATTCTTATTTAAGATTAGGCGATAGTAGATTTGTAACTTCCAAATATTTTCCTGCAATGGAAGCATACAATAAAGCCATCGAATTAAAAAGTGTTGATGCTGATTATGCTGCGTTTCAAAAAGCAATTAGTTACGGATTTGTGAGTAAAAACGATAAAAAAATTGAAGATTTTAATAAGTTTCTTACCAATTTTAAAATGTCTAAATATAGAGACGATGCACTTTTTGAACTAGGAAATACTTACGTTACAGAAAATAAAACCGATTTAGCGATAAAAACTTACGATCAATTGTTGAGCGAATTTAAAAACGGATCGTTTGCAGCAAAATCTGTTTTACGTCAAGGTTTGGTATATTATAATAGCAATAAAGACGATCAAGCTATAGCAAAATTTAAAAAAGTAGCCGCAGATTATCCTAAATCTCCAGAAGCACTTGAAGCTGTTGCAACGGCAAGATTGATTTATGTAGACAACGGAAAAGTAGACGAATATGCTTCTTGGGTTAGAACTTTAGATTTTGTTGAAGTTTCTGATGCTGAATTGGATAATGATACTTATGAAGCTGCAGAAAAACAATATTTACAAAACAATACTAAGCAAGCCATTACCACTTTAAGTGGATATTTAACCAGTTTTCCTAATGGAATTCACAGTTTGAAAGCCAATTTTTATTTAGCACAATCCTATTATACTGATGGTTTGCCAAATAACGCTATTCCTAATTATGAAAATGTAATTGCAAAATCAAGAAGTGAATTTACAGAACAATCGCTAGCGAGATTATGTGAAATTTATTTGAAAAAAGACGATTTTACTAAAGCAATTCCAGTTTTAAAACGATTGGAATCAGAAGCCGATTTTCCTCAGAATATAACCTTTGCGCAAGCCAATTTAATGCGAGTTTATTATGCACAAAAGGATTATCCAAATTCGGTTGTTTATGCAGATAAAGTATTAAATAATCCAAAAACAGATAATAAAGTAAAAAGTGATGCACAAATAATTATTGCGCGTTCGGCAATAAAAACTGGCGATGAAGATAAAGCTAAAGTTGCTTACGCCAAATTACAAACCATTGCCAAAGGAGAGTTGGCTGCAGAAGCATTATTTTATGATGCTTATTTCAAAAATAAAGATGGAAAATTTGCTGAGTCTAATAAAATAGTTCAAAAATTATCTAAAGAATATTCTGGTTACAAATATTTTGGAGCCAAAAGTTTGGTTGTTATGGCCAAAAACTATTACGGATTAAAAGACAGTTATCAATCAACATCAATATTATCAAGCGTAATAGAAAATTTTACCGAGTTTCCAGATGTTGTAAAAGAAGCTCAAACTGAATTGGACAAAATAAAAACCGAAGAAGGAAAAACGAATTCGTCAATAGAGAAATAGAGTAGTAACATTCTGTAAACTTGTCACACTGAGCGCTTCCGATAGTTATCGGAAGAAGTGCTTTAATAACTAAGATTTTTCAAATTAAGCGCTGTCGAAGTGCTCAACACAAATAAAAAACAACTATGAAAATCAATTTTCAAAATAAAATAACAATCGCAATAGCACTTTTAATATTTCAATTTTCTTTATCTCAAGTTAAAGATGAAAACATTGGAAGCGAAGTGGTAAACGTTGTAAAACCATATACACCAACAATTTCTGATGCTTTTAAAGTAAAAGAAACACCAACATTAGACGATGAAGAAACAGCTAAAAAAGAAAATATTCAATACAATATTTTCTCTTTTCCTGTAGCATCAACATTTACACCATCTAAAGGTAAAGCTGCTGGAGTTGACAAAGCCGAAAAAGAAAAATTATTCAATAATTATTTAACGCTTGCAGCAGGAAATTACGGAAACGTTAATGCAGAACTATTTATAACGCAAACATTAGAAAATAGCGATTATGTTGGAGCAATGTTACGTCATTTATCATCACAAGGCGGAATAAAAAACATAGAGCTTGACGATAAATATTATAATACTTCGTTAGACTTAACTTACGGAAGTAGAAATAAAGAGCTGTCTTGGAATGCCGATTTAGGATATCAAAATCAAACCTATAATTGGTACGGAATTGAACCTAATTTTTTCACACCAACTCAAATTGAAAGTATAAACGAACAACAAACCTATCATAATGCTTACTTTGGTGGAAGAATAGAATTAGGACAAAGTGTATTGAAAGAAGCAAGCATAAAATTTAGTCGTTTTTGGGATAAATTCTCCTCTGGCGAAAATCATTTTGTTGCTAAACCATCATTAGCATTTGATGTAATGGATGAAAAAATTAAAGCTAATTTTATTTTTGACTATATTAACGGAAGTTTCAAAAAAGATTATTTTAATACTTCAGAAATTAAATATGGTACAACCAACATAGGTTTTTCGCCAAGTTTTGAAATTAATAAAGACGATTTAGCAGTAAATTTAGGAGCAACATTTTTTTACAGTGTTGCCAATAATGGTGGAAATAATAAGTTTTTTATCTATCCAAATATTTCAGCGTCTTATAAATTAGTTGGCGATTTAATGATTGCCTATGCTGGCGCAGAAGGAACTTTAAAGCAAAATTCTTATAAAGAATTTGTAGACACTAATTTCTTTGTCTCACCAACAATAGCAGTTGCTCCAACAGATCAACGTTATGATATTTATGTTGGACTTAAAGGAAAATTAGCCAATTCTATTGGATATAATATTCGTGGTTCTTATTTTAATGAAGGAAATAAAGCGTTGTTTAAAAACAATCCTTTTTATGTTCAAAATACCAATATTGAAGGTTATGCCTTTGGAAGCTCGTTTGATGTGCTTTATGATGATGTAAAAACAGTAAGTTTCTTTGGCGAATTAAAAGCCGATTTTTCTAAAAATGTAGCTTTTGGAATTAATGGAACATTTTCTAGTTACAGCACAAAAAATCAAGCTGAACCATGGAATTTGCCAAGTATAAAAGTCAATTCTAATTTAGATTTTAATATCACACCTAAATGGTATGCAGGCGTAAATGTGTTTTTTGTAGGTGAAAGAAAAGACGAACGAGTTATACTTTCCAACACAGGCGATTTATTTCCAAGTGTAA
>JAYVKR010000220.1:0-3973 GCA_043768185.1 Flavobacterium sp. | reverse complement strand
ACAATTGTGCCACAATACAAAGGAAAATATCCGATAAAACCATTACAATTTTCTTATTTCGATTTGGCATCTAAATCCTATAAAACCATAACTTCATCTCAAATTATGGTTGATGTTTTAGATGGACCAGATTTTGCAACAGCACCTAAAAATAATGTCGTAAACGGAAAAGATGCTTCAATTATTAATAAACCTTTTGCTACTATCAAACTAAAAACCAATTTTTTAGAAATTAAAAAAGATACTTTTTTAGGTTCTGTATTGTTTTATAGTTTGTTGTTTTTACCATTTTTGCTAATTCCTGTAATTGTAATAATCAGAAAGAAAAAAGAAGCCAACGATGCAGATGTTGTTGGAATCAGAATTAAAAATTCAAGTAAATTAGTTAAGAAATATTTATCTGAAGCCAAGAAACAACAAGCAAATAAAGAGCCATTTTATATTGCATTAGAAAAAGCGATGCACAATTTCTTAAAAGCCAAACTCAATATTGAAACATTCGATATGAGTAAAGAAAAAATCACGGAGATTTTACTTTCGCGAAATGCCAAATCAGAAACGGTAAACGAATTTATAAATCTAACAGAAAATTGCGAAATTGCACGTTTTGCACCGGCAACTAGCGTTACAATTCAGCAAGATTTTGATAAAGCAGTCGAAATTATATCTAATCTAGAGAAACAGATTTAGTAAAAGCTTAATAAAACTTAATGCCTTATTAGTTTAAAAAAATGAAAAAAATACTTGTCTTACTATTTTTATTTCAATTATCATTTGCTCAAAACGCATTTGACAAAGGAAATCAGTTGTATAAAAGTGGGAATTTTCAAGAAGCCATTGCTAATTACGAAAGTGTTTTAGCACAAGGACAACAATCATCAGAATTGTATTTTAATTTAGGAAACAGCTATTATAAATTGCACAAAGTGGCACCAGCAATTTACAATTATGAAAAAGCATTATTACTAAATCCAGATGATGAAGAAATAAAAACCAATTTAGATTTTGCCAAAAAATTAAAAATTGATGACATAAAAGAACTACCAAAAGTAGGATTTAGCAAACTAATAGAAAACGTTACATCGAGTTATAATTATGATACTTGGGCTTGGATTTCAGTAATTTTTGCCTTTGTGTTTTTAGCTTTTTTTATTGGATATTATTTCTCAAAATTGGCAGTTACAAAACGTGCTTTTTTTACAGGAATGTTTTTAATTTTAGTAGTAATTATTATTTCTACAAGCGCAGCATTTTCTGAAAAATCGAGAATTGAAAACGATAAACCAGCTATAATTTTCTCAGAAATAGCGTTGTTAAAATCACAAGCCAATCTTTCAAGTAAAACCAAAGCAACGCTTCACGAAGGCACAAAAGTGTACGTTTTAGAAACATCTGCCAATTGGAAAAAAGTAGCATTAACCGACGAAACTATTGGTTGGATAGAAAGTGAAGCAATTCGTGAGCTTCGATAATTTTAACATTTTTTACACTTTTAGTGTAAGTAAAGTTTATTAATTTTAAGTAATACATTCTTCGCTCAGTTTGTCATTCCGTAGGAATCTTTTATAATTTCAAATTTTAATTTCCAATTTTTGGTAAACTATTTAACCTCAATAGTTTTACTTTTCAAATCTTTAAACCAATCAGTCAAAACCGGCAACATAACTTCAGAAGTTTTTAATATCGGATTAAAAAGCAACGATTTATTTTGAGTTTCTTTACTAATAATTGCATCATTTATATTTACTTTTTGAAACAAACTCAATACAATTCCAAGCAACAAAACCGTTTTTAAGACTGCAAAAACAGCACCGCCAAGTTTATCTAGCCATCCTAAAAATACAAAACTTGCAATTTTAGAAAATACTTTGGCCAGCAAATGAATGGCAACTACAACTACAATTAAAGTAATTACAAAAGCTGCAACTTTAGCAGTTTTGGCAGAAGAGCTTATACTATCGCCAAGCAAATTTCCAACAATGTATGAAAATTTTACTGCAATATAAATTCCAATAAAAAAAGAAACTAGCGAAGCTAATTCTACAAAAAGTCCGTTTCGTAAACCACGAATCAAGGCAAAAACAAGTAATGCCGCAAAAATAATATCTATAAATCCCATAAAAAAATAAGTAAATTGGTAAAACAAAGATAATAGAACAAAGATAATAGAACAAAGAGAAAAGATTATTAAATGTTATATTTGCAATTAATTAAAAAAACATAGTTGAAAAGTCTATTTTCTTTTCTCTATTTTCTTTTCTCTAAAAATAAAAAATGTCTAGAGACGAACAATTAAAAAACCGTTGGAACAAAGTCGTAACACTACTTTCTAATCAATTTGCCGATGGCGATGTATTAGATTTAGATGCAATTATATACTTAATAGGAGTTCAAGAATTAGGACAATTTAAGCAAGCTTTCAAGAAAGACGAAAAAGTAAACTTGATGCACATTGGCATTTGTAGATTACTACAACCTTATGGATATTACGAATTCGACTATGTAGACAAAGACGGTTGGCCACATTACACTATAAAAGAAGAATTACCACCATTAAAAGCAGGCGAACAATCAATATTAATGAAAGATGCAATTGTTACTTATTTTCTTGAGAAAGAACTTATAGATTAATACTATTTTCATGTACGGACAAGTCGCGACTTGTCCCTATCACTTAAAAAAACTAAATTTGCACCTTCAAAGAACTACCAATGACAGACAAAATAAAAGAATACATAGAAGAAGCCAAAGCATTCAACACCAAAAATAAAGAAGCGCTAGAAGTTTTTCGTATAAAATTTTTAGGAAGCAAAGGAATTCTAAAAGACTTTTTTACCGAATTTAAAAACGTACCAAACGATCAGAAAAAAGATTTTGGGCAAGTAATAAATTTGCTAAAAACCGTTGCCGAAGAAAAGGTAAAAACCATTCAAGAAGAACTAGAAAGTAAAGAAGAAATAAAAGGGATTTATGGCGATTTGTCTCGTCCAGGCGAACCATTAGTTATAGGTTCACGTCATCCAATATCTATAGTAAAAAACCAAATAATTGATATTTTTTCAACCATAGGATTCAACGTATCCGAAGGTCCAGAAATTGAAGACGATTGGCACAATTTTACCGCACTAAATCTGCCAGAATATCATCCGGCAAGAGATATGCAAGACACTTTTTTCATACAAACCAATCCAGATGTTTTACTGCGAACACACACCTCATCTGTGCAAGTACGTTATATGGAAAACAACAAACCGCCAATTCGTACCATTTCGCCAGGAAGAGTTTTTCGTAACGAAGCCATTTCATCACGTTCGCACTGCATTTTTCACCAAGTAGAAGGATTGTATATAGACAAAGACGTTTCGTTTGCCGATTTAAAACAAACGCTACTATATTTTACCAAAGAAATGTTTGGAAAATCTAAAATTCGTCTTCGTCCAAGCTACTTTCCGTTTACAGAACCAAGCGCAGAAATAGATATTTATTGGGGTTTAAAAACCGAAACCGATTATAGAATTACCAAAGGAACAGGTTGGTTAGAAATTGGCGGTTGCGGCATGGTAGATCCAAACGTACTTAAAAATTGTACAATAAATCCAGACGAATTCTCAGGATTCGCCTTCGGAATGGGAGTTGAACGCATCGCAATGTTACTCTACCAAATTGGAGATATAAGAATGTTTTATGAAAACGATGTTCGTTTTCTTGAGCAGTTCAAATCGCATATTTAAACATTAAAATTATTAGAACTTGTGCTGATGCATATCAGTAGCAAAATGGCTTGGGCATTTTATCAATCCATATTCCTGCTTTCCGCTATATCTTTTTTAATTGCCTTGGGTTTAAACCCAAGGCAATTAAAAAAGGATACCGCTTCAATCAGGGCTCATATCTTTGTACAGATATAAAAATATGAAATACGTATCTTTGAAATAGTAATAATTGATAAACAAAACCAAGTTGCAAAATACTA